>NZ_JASGFM010000087.1:0-2888 GCF_047605565.1 Labrys sp. (in: a-proteobacteria) | reverse complement strand
CGGCACCGAACTCGGCCGCATCCATCCGATCAGCCAGGTGATCGACGAGATCACCGCCATCTTCGCCGATATGGGCTTCGCCATCGCCGAAGGTCCGGATATCGAAACGGACGAATACAACTTCACTTTGCTCAACTTCCCGCCCGGCCATCCGGCCCGCGAGATGCACGACACCTTCTTCCTGGCGCCCGACGAAAAGGGCGAGCGCAAGGTGCTGCGTACCCATACCAGCCCGGTGCAGATCCGCACCATGCTGAGCCAGAAGCCGCCGATCCGCATCGTCGTGCCCGGGCGCACCTATCGCCATGACAGCGACCAGACCCACACCCCGATGTTCCATCAGGTCGAGGGGCTGGTGATCGACAAGGTGAGCCATGTCGGCCACATGAAGTGGGTGCTGGAGGAATTCTGCCGCGCCTTCTTCGAGGTGCCGTCGGTGAAGATGCGCTTCCGCCCCTCCTTCTTTCCCTTCACCGAGCCGTCGATGGAAGTCGACATCCAGTGCTCGCGCAAGGGTGGCGAGATCCGCTTCGGCGAGGGCGAGGACTGGCTGGAGATCCTGGGCTGCGGCATGGTGCATCCCAACGTGCTGCGCAATTGCGGCCTCGATCCCGACGAATATCAGGGCTTTGCCTGGGGCATGGGCATCGACCGCATCGCCATGCTGAAATATGGCATGCCGGATCTGCGCCCCTTCTTCGACGCCGATGTGCGCTGGCTCTCCCATTTCGGCTTCCGCCCCTTCGACCTGCCGAGCCTGGCCGGCGGCCTGACGGCCTGAGTTCGCACGGCGTCTCAACCAGACGTGAAAAGCCCTCCCGGTGTGCCGGGGAGGGCTATTTGCCGGCCATTGTGCTGCCCCTCACCCTTACCCTCTCCCCGTAAGAACGGGGCGAGGGGACGCAGTCGTCGCGCTTTGTTCTTACATACCTGCATCCCGCCTAGCCGTTCCGCGAGGTGAAGCGTTTTCAGTTTTGAGCGCCACGCCGATGCCCCCTCGCCCCGTTCTTACGGGGAGAGGGTAAGGGTGAGGGGCAGCGCGACGCTTCAGATCACGATTGTCAGACCGCAATTGTCAGATCGCGCACACAAGCGGCTTGCGCCCGATCCAGGGGGCGGCTTCCTCCGCCTGGGCAGCGAGCTGCAGGATCGTCGCCTCGTCGCCATGGCGGCCGATGAACTGGATGCCCACGGGTTTGTTGCCGTCGGCCATGCCGAGCGGCACCGACATTGCCGGCAGGCCGGAGATGTTGAAGGCGAACATGAAGGCGGCATCCGACCAGCGCGCCAAGTAGCGCTCGCGATGGCCATCCTCCATCGACCAGTAGCCGACGGGGCGCGGCGGCTGGGTCAAAGTGGGCGTGATGAAGACGTCGAAGGGGGCGAGTTCGGTGGCGATGCGCTGGGCCGCCTTGCGCACGGCGCCGATGCTGGCCGAATACTGCGTCGCCGACAGGGTCTTGGCATATTCCAGCATCGACCAGTTGAATGGCTGGAGATCGGCCTCTTCCGGCGGGCGTCCGGCGAATTGGGCGTGCTGGGTGAACTCGGTCGAGGTCTCCACCGCGATGATGTCGTTGTAACGCCACCAGGCCTCCTCGAGATCGACCTCGAAGCGGTATTCCTCGGTCGAATGGCCGAGGCTCTCCAGCAGCCTGACGGTGTCCTCGACGGCCGCCTTCACCTCGGGCGCATAGGGCTCGCCGAAGGGAGCGGTAAGCGTATAGCCGATCTTCAACCCCTTGGGGCGGCTGGCGAGCAGCGACAGCCAGCTCTCCTCGGGGCGCGGCGCCGTATAGGGATCGCCCGGCAGGTTGCCGGCGACGACATCGAGAAAGGCGGCGGTGTCGCGCACGCTGCGGCTGTTGCACAGGAAATAGATGCAGCCGAACCACAGATCCGCATCGAAGGGCCCGTAGCTGACCCGGCCGCGCGAAGGCTTCAGGCCGACCACGCCGCAACAGGAAGCCGGTACGCGGATCGAACCGCCGCCATCGGAGGCATCGGCGATCGGCACGATGCGGGCGGCGACGGCCGCCGCCGAGCCGCCGCTCGAGCCACCGGCGGTAACGGCCGGATTCCAGGGATTGACGGTCGGGCCGTAGAGGCGCGGCTCGGTCGAAATGCACCAGCCATATTCGGGCGTGTTGCTGCGCCCGATCGGTGCCAGGCCGGAGGCGCGCATGCGGCCGCCGATTTCGGAATCGGCAGGGCAGACATAGTTCTGGAGATAAGCGAGCCCCGAAGTCAGCGGCGTGCCCTGCCATTGCGTGCCGAGATTCTTGAGCAGGAACGGCACGCCCGCGAACGGGCCGGAGCCCGGTGCCTCCGCGACCTGCCGCGCGACGTCGAAGGTCGGAATGACAACGCTGTTCAGCTTGGGATCGAGACGGCCGACGAGTTCGATCGCCGTCTCGACCAGTTCCGAAGCCTTGACCTGCTTGGCCCGCACCAGCTCTCCGAGCGCCAAGGCATCGGACTGAGCATAGAGCTTGACGAGATCCTCCGTGACGGCAGCCATTTCCTCACCCATTTCTTCGATCGGCCTGCGATGGCCGCCAGTCTGGAAGGAAATGAAGTGGAATTGGATGCCCCTCCTTCCACGATCTCTTGCTTTGTCCGCTGCGCCTTTGCGGTTCCGGGGCCTGCGTCAAATCGCGAAACGCCGCGGTACTACAGTCGCATTTCCCGGATTGGGAGTGTCAGCCTCCGGCTGACATCTTGAAAGCCAAGCCCTTGCGGCTCGGTAAGATGTCGGCCGGAGGCTGACACTCCGCACATCCTGCACCCCGTCGTGCAAACCAACCGTGATGCTAGCGCAGCGCCTGTGGCCCTAGGAGTTGTGGACACTTATCTGATCCATAGAACTGTAGCGGCAAGGGTTATGA
>NZ_JASGFM010000086.1:0-2925 GCF_047605565.1 Labrys sp. (in: a-proteobacteria) | reverse complement strand
AGGCGCAGGCCCGCGTGCAGGTGTCGCCCATGATCATGAAGGTGGCGTGCTTCTTGTCCCAGCACTCACCGATATTGGGGCAACCCGCCTCCTCGCAGACGGTGACGAGCTTGTTCTCCTTGACGATCGCCTGGGTGTCACGCCAGCCCGGCGAGCCCGGCGCCTTCACGCGGATCCAGTCCGGCTTGCGCAGCATGGGCTGATCCGGCCGGTGCGCCTTCTCGGGATGGCGCGGCCGATTGTCGTTGTTGAGGAGATCGAGGACGACAGCCATGACAAGCCTTTCGCTTCATTGAGGCCGATATATCAGGAAAGCCTGCGCTTCACCATTGCCGGGCAAGCCCGGCTAGCCTCTCCCACACGCATGCCTGTTTTTCGCCGGCATGCGTGCAGGTCGTGCGCTCAATTTACATATGGATGGCGCGACCATAGGCGTCCAGGACGCTCTCATGCATCATTTCCGACAGGGTCGGATGCGGGAACACCGCATGCATCAGATCTTCCTCGGTGGTCTCCAGGTTCATGGCGATCACGAAGCCCTGGATCAGTTCGGTCACCTCGGCACCGACCATATGGGCGCCCAGCAGCCGGCCGGTCTTGGCGTCGAACACCGTCTTGACCAGGCCTTCGGGTTCGCCGAGAGCGATGGCCTTGCCATTGCCGATGAAGGGGAAGCGGCCGACCTTGACGGTATAGCCCGCCTCCTTGGCCTTCTTCTCGGTCAGGCCGACGCTGGCGATCTGCGGCGTGCAATAGGTGCAGCCGGGGATCTTGTCCTTCTCGAAGGCGTGCGGGTTCTTGCCGGCGATCGCCTCGACGCAGACCACGCCCTCATGCTCGGCCTTGTGCGCCAGCATCGGCGGGCCGGCAACGTCGCCGATGGCGAAGATACCGGGCACATTGGTCTTGCCGAAACCGTCGACCACCACGCAGCCGCGATCGGTCTTCACGCCGAGCTTCTCCAGGCCGAGATTCTCGATATTGCCGACCACGCCGACAGCCGAGATCATGCGGTCGGCCTCGATCACCTGGGACTTGCCGTCGGCCGTCTCCACCGTCGCCTTGACCGAATTGGCGGTCTTTTCGACCTTGGTCACTTTGGCGTTGGAGAGGATCTTCATGCCGGCCTTCTCGAAGCGCTTGCGCGCATGGGCGGCGATTTCCTCGTCCTCGACCGGCAGGATCTGCGGCAGCACCTCGACCACCGTGACTTCGGCGCCGAGGGTGCGATAGAAGGAAGCGAACTCGATGCCGATGGCGCCCGAGCCGACCACGATCAGCGACTTGGGCATGTCCGGCGGCACCATGGCATCGAAATAGGTCCAGATCAGCTTCTTGTCCGGTTCGAGGCCCGGCAGAACACGCGGACGCGCCCCGGTGGCCACGATGATGTTCTTGGCTTGATAGGTTCCCGGTCCCTGAGCGCCCTTGGGCGCCGGGATCGCTGGCCCTTGCACCGACTTGGTCGAGGCCTTGACCACGATCTCACCGGGCTTGGTGATCTCGGCTTCGCCCCAGATCACGTCGACCTTGTTCTTCTTCAACAGGAAGCCGACGCCGGTGGCCAGCTGGGCAGAAACGCCGCGCGAGCGCTTGACCACCGCGCCGACATCGGCGCTGATCGAGCCGCTGAGCACCAGGCCGAAATCCTTGGCGTGCTGGGAATTGTGCAGCACCTCGGCCGAGCGCAGCAGCGCCTTGGTTGGGATGCAGCCCCAATTGAGACAGATACCGCCCAGATGCTCGCGCTCGATCACGGCCGTCTTCAGGCCGAGCTGCGCGGAACGAATGGCGGTGACGTAACCGCCGGGGCCTGAGCCGATCACGATGACGTCGTAGGAACTCATTTGGGGTCTCCTCTTGGGCCTGGCGCCGGAAACGCTCGTCGTCTCGGCACCGGGTCGGAAATCAGGTCTCAGATCGTCCGATTGCTAGCCTGCATTGGCGGCAGGCGCCGCCGTTGGGGTCGTCGCGGCCGGGGCTGCCCCCGCCGGCGAGGTCCGGGGCTGGGTCTTCCAATCGCGGGCGAAGGCGCATTTGTAATACCCCGTCGCGATATTGAGGGTCCGCGGCAGCTCCACGCAGATCACGGGCTTGCCCGTCCCCTGCTGGGGGAGCGGCTGTCCGGTGGCCGGATCGATCGCCGGCGCGGCGGCAGGCTGGCCGGGAGCCGACGGGCGATCAAGCGTGGTCTTGCTCGAATCCAGCACGCTCCAGGCCACCGGGACCACGCCGGGAACCCCGTCCCGCCAAGCCCGGCCCGAGCCGTCCGCGTCAAGCGTGACGCGATAGCCCTCACCGATGGAAGCGATGCCGGACATGGCGATTTCGCGTGCCTGATCCATGGTTGGTTCAGGCTTGGGCGGGGCTGCAACGATGGGCTTGCCGGCAAGGCCGGGGGTATTGCAGCCCCCGAGGCCTGCCGCCAGCACCAGGATTGCGATACCTGGCGCCCAAGCTCGTCCTGCGGTCCTGCCGTTCAAACCAGCATCCCCATGGGCTTTTCGATATAGCCCTTGAAGGCTTGCATCAGTTCGGCGCCCAGTGCGCCGTCGACGGCGCGATGATCGGTGGAAAGCGTCAGCGACATGATGGTCGCCACCTTGACCTCACCGCCCTGCACCACCGGCTGCTTGATGCCAGCGCCAACCGCCAGGATGGTGGCGTGCGGCGGATTGACGATGGCCGCAAACGACTTCACCCCGAACATGCCGAGATTGGAGACCGAGCCGGTGCCGCCCTGATATTCCTCGGGCTTGAGCTTGCGGCTCTTGGCCCGCGCTGCAAGGTCCTTCATCTCGTTGGAGATGGCCGACAGCGTCTTGCTTTCCGCCGCGCGGATGATCGGCGTGATCAGGCCGCCCGGGATGGAGACGGCGACGCCGACATCGGCATGCTTGTGCTTGAGCATGGCGCCGTCGGTCC
>NZ_JASGFM010000085.1:0-3996 GCF_047605565.1 Labrys sp. (in: a-proteobacteria) | reverse complement strand
GGCTTGCCTATTTCTACAAGCATGAGAGCTGCGGCCAGTGCACGCCCTGCCGCGAAGGTACGGGCTGGATGTGGCGCGTGCTCACCCGCATGGCGGAAGGACGTGCCCAGAAGCGCGAGATCGACATGCTGCTCGACGTCACCAAGCAGGTCGAAGGGCATACGATCTGTGCTCTGGGTGACGCAGCGGCCTGGCCGATCCAGGGCCTGATCACCCATTTCCGTCATGAGATCGAAGCGCGCATCGATCAATATGCCGCCAACCCCCATTCCACCCCTGTCCTGCAGGCGGCGGAATAGCAGGCCGGCTCCCGCCGGTTGCAACTTAATAGGGCCGGGATAGCCTCCCGTTTCCGGCCTTTCAGAGCGCTGAATTTTCGCTTCGCGATGTTGATCGCGGCACGGAATTTTGCGAAGTCGAGTTTGGAAAGAGTCTGGATTGCGTCTTGCAGTCCAGGCCTGATCGTCAAGGTTATCCATGGCCAAGTTGATCGTCGACGGACAGGAAATCGAGGTCCCGGCGGAGTACACACTCCTCCAGGCCTGTGAGGTCGCGGGTGCAGAGATCCCGCGTTTTTGCTTCCACGAGCGCCTGTCGATTGCCGGCAATTGCCGCATGTGTCTGGTCGAGGTGAAGGGCGGTCCGCCCAAGCCCACGGCTTCCTGCGCCATGGCGGTACGCGACCTGCGCCCAGGCCCGAACGGCGAGCCGCCGGTGGTGCTCACCAAGAGCCCGATGGTCAAGAAGGCGCGTGAAGGGGTGATGGAGTTCCTGCTCATCAACCATCCGCTGGACTGCCCGATCTGCGACCAGGGCGGCGAGTGCGACCTGCAGGACCAGGCCATGGCCTACGGCGTCGACAAGAACCGCTATGCCGAGAACAAGCGCGCGGTCGAAGACAAATATATCGGTCCGCTGGTCAAGACGGTGATGAACCGCTGCATCCATTGCACGCGCTGCGTCCGCTTCACCACGGAAGTCGCCGGCGTCTCCGAGCTCGGCGCCATCGGCCGTGGCGAGGACATGGAGATCACCACCTATCTCGAAAAGGCGATGAGCTCCGAACTGCAGGGCAATGTCATCGACCTCTGCCCGGTCGGCGCCCTGACCTCCAAGCCCTACGAATTCCATGCCCGTCCCTGGGAGCTCTCCAAGACTGAATCCGTCGACGTGATGGATGCGGTGGGCTCAGCCATCCGCATCGATGCGCGCGGCCGGGAAGTGCTGCGCATCGTGCCGCGCACCAATGAGCTGGTGAACGAGGAGTGGATCTCCGACAAGACCCGCTTCATCTGGGACGGCCTGCGGACCCAGCGCCTCGATCGGCCTTATCTGCGTGTCGATGGCCGCCTGAAGCCGGTGAGCTGGCAGGAGGCCTTTGCCGCCATCGCGGCCAAGGTGAAGGCGGCCAAGCCCGAGCGCATCGGCGCCATCGCCGGCGATCTCGCGGCGGTGGAGGAACTGTTCGCGCTGAAGGATCTCATCGGCAAGCTCGGCTCCAAGAACCTCGACGCCCGGCAGGACGGCGCCAAGATCGATCCTGCCCTGGGCCGCGCCGGCTACCTGTTCAACCCGACCATCGCCGGCCTCGAAGAGGCGGATGCGATCCTGCTGGTCGGCACCAATCCGCGCAAGGAAGCCTCGGTGCTCAATGCCCGCATCCGCAAGCGTTGGCTGCGCGGCGCCAAGGTCGGCCTGATTGGCGAGAAGGCCGATCTGACCTACACCTATGATTATCTCGGCGCCGGACCCGATACCCTGGTCGATCTCGCCGCCGGCAAGGGCGCCTTCGCCGATCTGCTGAAGGGGGCGGCCAAGCCCGTCATCATCGTGGGTGGCGGTGTCTATGCTCGTCCGGACGGCGCAGCCCTGCTGTCGCTGGCCGCCAAGGCCGCCCAGGCCCTCAGCGTGGTCAAGGAGGGCTGGAACGGCTTCGGCGTGCTGCACAATGCGGCCTCGCGTGTCGGTGCGCTCGATGTCGGTTTCGTGCCGGGCGAGGGCGGCTTCGATGCCGCCGGCATGGCCAAGGCCGGCGCGCTCGACGTGCTCTTCCTGCTGGGCGCCGACGAGATCACCATCGAGCCGGGTGCCTTCGTGGTCTATCAGGGCAGCCATGGCGACCGCGGCGCGCATCGTGCCGACGTCATCCTGCCGGCCGCCGCCTATCCCGAGCGTTCGGGCCTGTTCGTCAACACCGAAGGCCGGGTCCAGCTCGCCAACCGCGCGGCGTTCCCGCCCGGCGAGGCACGTGAGGACTGGGCGATCCTGCGGGCCCTGTCGGAAGCCGTCGGCGCCAAGCTCGGCTATGACTCGCTCGCTGCCTTGCGCAAGGCCCTGTTTGCCGCCATTCCCCATCTCGGCCAGATCGGCCAGGTTGCCGCGGCCGATGTCGCCGGCATCTCGGCTCTGGCGAATGTCGGTGGCGACTTCGACAGGGCGGCTTTCGCGGCTGCGATCAGCGATTTCTATTTGACCAACCCCATCGCGCGCGCTTCGGCCGTGATGGCGCAGTGTTCGCAGCTCGCCTCGGGCGCGCTGCCGCTGGCGGCGGAGTAAGGACGGGCCATGACGATCTGGGAAACACTCCTGTGGAAGGTAGGCCTGCCGGCGCTGCAAAGCGTGGTTCTGCTGGTCTGCCTGCTTGTCTTCATCGCCTATTACCTGCTGGCCGACCGCAAGGTCTGGGCAGCCGTACAGCTGCGCCGCGGTCCCAACGTCGTCGGGCCGTTCGGGCTGTTCCAGTCCTTCGCCGACCTGCTCAAGTTCGTGCTCAAGGAGCCGGTGATCCCGGCGGGCGCGAACAAGGGCGTCTTCCTGCTCGCTCCCTTCGTCACCTGTGTGCTGGCGCTGGCCGGTTGGGCCGTGCTGCCGGTGGCGGCCGGCACGATGATCGCCGACATCAATGTCGGCATCCTCTATGTCTTCGCCATCTCCTCTCTTGGTGTCTACGGCACCATCATGGCGGGCTGGGCCTCGAACTCGAAATATCCCTTCCTGTCGGCCCTGCGCGCCGCGGCCCAGATGGTGTCCTATGAAGTCTCGATCGGCTTCGTCATCATCACCGTGCTGCTCTGCGCCGGCTCGCTGAACCTGACGGCCATCGTCGACGCTCAGCACAGCCGCGGTCTTGCCAGCCTGATCGGTCTGCCCTGGCTGACCTTCCTGAACTGGTACTGGCTGCCGCTCTTCCCGATGTTCATCATCTTCTTCATCTCGGCCCTGGCCGAGACGAACCGGCCGCCCTTCGATCTGGCCGAAGCCGAGTCCGAGCTCGTGGCCGGCTTCATGGTCGAATACGCCTCCACGCCCTACCTGCTATTCATGCTGGGCGAGTATGTGGCGATCATGACCATGTGCGCCCTGACCACCATCCTGTTCATGGGAGGCTGGAGCGCGCCGATCGATCTGCCGCCCTTCACCTGGATCCCGGGGTTCATCTGGTTCCTGGTCAAGGTGACCTTCGTCTTCTTCATGTTCGCGATGGTGAAGGCCTTCGTGCCGCGCTACCGCTATGACCAGCTGATGCGTCTCGGCTGGAAAGTTTTCCTGCCGCTGTCGATCGCCATGGTCGTGGTCGTCGCAGGCTTCCTCCAGATCACCGGATGGGCACCATGACCGCCGCCAATCCCAGCCGGCCGCGCGTCGGTCTCGATCAGGCCGCCAAGGCGCTGTTCCTGAAGGAATTCGTTTCGGCCTTCTTCCTGTCGATGCGCTATTTCTTCAAGCCGAAGGCAACGTTGAACTATCCCTTCGAAAAGGGCCGGCTGTCGCCGCGTTTCCGGGGCGAGCACGCCTTGCGTCGCTATCCCAACGGTGAGGAGCGTTGCATCGCCTGCAAATTGTGCGAAGCGATCTGCCCGGCCCAGGCTATCACCATCGAGGCCGGCCCGCGCGGCAATGACGGCACGCGGCGGACGACCCGCTACGACATCGACATGGTCAAGTGCATCTATTGCGGCTTCTGCCAGGAAGCCTGCCCGGTGGATGCCATCGTCG
>NZ_JASGFM010000084.1:0-6634 GCF_047605565.1 Labrys sp. (in: a-proteobacteria) | reverse complement strand
GCCTGTTCTCGATGAACGAGCAGGGCGTGCAGGGCGCGATCTTCCAGATGATCTCCCATGGCATCGTCTCGGGTGCGCTGTTCCTGTGCGTCGGCGTGGTCTATGACCGCATGCATACCCGCGAGATCGCGGCCTATGGCGGCCTCGTCAATCGCATGCCCTGGTATGCGCTGGCCCTGATGGTGTTCACCATGGCCAATGTCGGCCTGCCCGGCACGTCCGGCTTCGTCGGCGAGTTCCTCACGCTGGTGGGTGCCTTCTCGACCAACACCTGGGTGGCTTTCTTCGCCACCTTCGGCGTGATCCTGTCGGCGGCCTATGCACTCTGGCTCTATCGCCGCGTCGTCTACGGCGCGCTGGAAAAGCCGAGCCTGGCCGGCATCGCCGATCTCACCGGCCGGGAGTTCATCATCCTGGCCCCGCTGGTGCTGCTCACGATCTATTTCGGTGTCTATCCCAAGCCGATCCTGAACATGAGCGAAGCCGCCGTCACCCATCTCATCCAGGCGGCGAAAGCTGCCAGCGTTGCGCTTAACTGATCCGAAGGCGAGCCATGTCTGCTTCTGAAATTGCAACGGCGCTTCCGGAAATCGTTCTGGTCCTCGGCGCCATCGCTCTGCTGATGATCGGTGTCTTCTCGGCGCCGCGCGGCTACGGCATGGTCACCACCCTTTCGGTGGTGTTGCTGGCCGTGGTCGCGGTGCTGGTGGCCATGAGCACCGATGGCAAGGCCTTCAACGGTTCCTTCAGCGTCGATGCCTTCGCCCGCTTCACCAAGATCCTGGTCCTGATCGGCTCTGGAACGGCGATCGTGATGTCGAGCGACTTCCTGCGCTCGCGCGGCATCGAGAAGTTCGAATATCCGGTGATGATCCTGCTGGCCACCACCGGCATGATGATGATGCTGTCGGCCAACGACCTCATCGCCCTCTATATCGGGCTGGAATTGCAGTCGCTGGCCCTCTACGTCATCGCTTCCATCCATCGCGACGACCTGAAGTCCACCGAGGCGGGCCTCAAATATTTCGTCCTCGGCGCGCTCTCCTCGGGCATGCTGCTCTATGGCGCATCGCTGATCTACGGTTTCGCCGGCACCGTGTCGTTCACCGGCATCGCTGCTGCGGTGCAGGGGCATGTCGGCCTCGGCCTCGTCTTCGGCATTGTCTTCCTGCTGGCCGGCCTGGCCTTCAAGATCTCGGCCGTGCCCTTCCATATGTGGACGCCCGACGTCTATGAGGGCGCGCCCACGCCGGTGACCACCCTGTTTGCCGGTGCGCCGAAGATTGCCGCCATGGGGCTGCTGGTCCGCGTGATCATCACCTCCTTCCCGGCAGCGCTTGCCCAGTGGCAGCAGATCGTGGTGTTCATCGCCATCGCCTCGATGGCCCTTGGTTCCTTCGCGGCGATCGGCCAGAGCAACATCAAGCGCCTGATGGCCTATTCGTCCATCGGCCATATGGGCTTTGCCCTGGTCGGCTTGGCTGCAGGGACCTCGGAGGGCGTGCAGGGCGTGCTGATCTATCTGGCGCTCTATCTGGCCATGACCATCGGCACCTTTGCCGTGATCCTGTCGATGAAGCGCAGGGGCGCCTATGTCGAGAGTGTCAGCGATCTCGCCGGCCTGTCGAGCAAGCAGCCGATCATGGCCTATGCGCTCGCCGCGCTGATGTTCTCGCTGGCGGGCATTCCTCCGCTCTCCGGTTTCTGGGCCAAGTGGTATGTGTTCGTCGCCGCCGTGCATCAGGGCCTGTGGCCGCTGGCAATCCTCGGCGTGCTCTCCAGCGTGGTGGGGGCCTTCTATTACCTGCGCATCATCAAGGTGATGTTCTTCGACGAGCCCGCCGAGGAGTTCGAGCCGATGTCGGCTTCGCTCGCCGGGGTGCTTGCCATCGCTACCATCGTGACGGTGTTCTTCATTGTCTGGCCGACTCTGGTGACCGGTCCGGCCGCGGCTGCGGCCGCCTCGCTCCTGCCCTCGGGCTGATGCAAGCAGGGGCAATGAAACGCGGCCGATGAAACTTGGAGTTCAGGCACAGGCGGCAGGCTTCCGTCATCTACACTTCGACTCGATTGGTTCGACCAATGTCGAAGCTCTGCAGCGCGGACAGGACCGCCTGTGGGTGACGGCCGGCGAGCAGGTCTCCGGCAAGGGGCGGCGCGGCCGCCCCTGGAGCTCTCCGCAGGGCAATCTCTATGCCTCGCTGCTGCTGGTCGATCCCGCCGAACCGCGGCGGGCGGCTGATCTTTGTTTCGTTGCCGCCCTGGCGCTCAGCGATGCGGTGCTCGCCACCGCGCCGCGTGCCGCCGCGGCGCTGGCCCTGAAATGGCCCAATGACGTCTTGATCGGCGGCGCCAAGCTCGCCGGTATCCTGGTCGAAGGCGCCCATGCCGGCGGTGGTTTTTCGGCGGTGATAGGCTGCGGGGTCAACATCGCCAGCCATCCCGAAGGCACGCCCTATCCGGCCACGCATCTTGCGGCGAGCGACGCCGCCATCAATGTCGAGAGCTTTTTCGTGGCGCTGACGGACGGCTTTGCCCGGCGTCTGGAGCAATGGCAGCGCGGTGCCGGCTTTGCCGCCATCCGCGAGGCCTGGCTGCAGCGCGCTGCCGGGCTCGGACGCCGCATCGTCGTGCGCCTGCCCTCGGGCGACATCGATGGCGTGTTCGAGGCTCTCGACGCCGAAGGCGTACTGATCCTGCGCGACGATGCCGGGGCGCGACGTGAAATTTCGGCGGGCGAGATCTTCTTTCCGGGCCTGGTCCCTTGAGCAAAGCGCGTTTGGGGGAAACGCTCTTTTGCTCGAACTCTTTCGTACGACACGTCTTTGCGATTCTTGGTGATTCCGCCGGATCGCAAAACGCTTTAATTCATCCGATTCATGAAGAGTTTGGCTGCCTTCGTTGCAGCCTGATGCGAATAATGGGGCCAACGCGCCCGTAAGGAACCAAACATGGCACGCGATACCTCCGACCTCGTCTTCTGCGCCCTCGGCGGCATTGGCGAGATCGGCATGAACATGGCGCTTTACGGCTATGGCCCGGCGAATAAGCGTCAATGGCTGATGGTCGATTGCGGCGTGTCGTTTGCCGACGACAACCTGCCGGGCGTCGACCTCGTCATGCCCGATACCCGCTTCATCGAGGCGCAGCGCAAGAATTTGACGGGCATCGTGATCACCCATGCGCATGAGGATCATTTCGGCGCACTCATCCATCTTTGGCCGAAACTGCAGGTGCCGGTCTATGCCACCAAGTTCACCGCGGCCCTGCTGGAGGCCAAGCGCCTGCACGATCCCGATGCGCCCAAGATCGATCTGCGCATCATCCCCTCCCAGGCGCGATTCACGCTGGGGCCGTTCGACATCGAATTGATCAATGTCGCCCATTCCATTCCAGAGTCGAATGCGCTGGCGATCCGCACCCCTGCGGGCATGGTCGTCCACACCGGTGACTGGAAGATCGACGAGACGCCGGTGATCCCGCCCACGACCGATGCCGCACGGCTCAAGGCATTGGGGGATGAAGGCGTGCTGGCCCTGGTCTGCGATTCCACCAATGCAATCCGCGACGGGCGTTCTCCCTCCGAGCGCGACGTCGCCAAGAATCTGGCGGAGATCATCGGCGCGAGGAAGGGCAGGGTGGCCGTCACCACCTTCGCTTCCAATGTCGGGCGCATTCGTTCGATCGCCGAAGCCGCCATGGCGAACGACCGCAGCGTGGTGATCGTCGGCCGGGCCATGGAGCGGGTTTGCCAGGTCGCGCGCGAATGCGGCCTGCTCGACGGCATTCCCGATTTCCTGAGCCCGGAAAGCTACGGCTTCCTGCCGCGGGAGAAGGTGGTCGCCGTGCTCACCGGCAGCCAGGGCGAGCCCCGCGCTGCGCTGGCGCGCATCGCCCGGGGCGAGCACCCTGAGGTCACGCTGGCCAAGGGCGATACGGTGATCTTCTCCTCGCGCACCATTCCGGGCAATGAGAAGGCCGTCGGCAACATCATCAACGGCCTGGTGCGGCAGGGGGCGGAGATCGTCACCGATCGCAACCAGCTCGTGCATGTCTCCGGCCATCCGCGGCGCGGCGAACTCACCGACATGTATCACTGGACGCGGCCGAAGATCGCCATTCCCGTGCATGGCGAAGCCTGGCACTTGGCCGAACATGCCGAACTCGCCCGTTCGCTCGGCGTGCCTGAAGTCGTCGCGGCCGGTGACGGCCAGATCATCGCGTTGCGCGAAGGTGATACCAAGGTGGTGGACGAGGCGCCGACCGGGCGCATCTGCCTCGATGGTGACGTGCTGATCAACGCTTCCGAGGAGACTATCCCCCAACGTCGGCGCCTGTCCTGGTCCGGTGCTGTCTCGGTTGCGCTCGCTCTGTCCGAGAAGGGCGAGATCGTCAACGAGCCGGATGTGAAATTCTCCGGCCTGCCAATGCGTGTCGGTGATGGTCGCCTGATGGACGACGTCATCGCCGATGCCGCCCTGCTGGTGATCGACAGTCTGCCCAAGCCCAAGCGACGCGATCCCGACGCGGTCGAACTGGCGGTGGAGCGCGCCGTGCGCTCGGCTGTGAACGCAGTGTGGGGCAAGAAGCCTGTTTGTCATGTGATCGTGCTGGTGGTCTGATAGCCGGCCTGGGTTTGCAGGATGGAATCGCGCCATGACAGTTGCAGATCGAGCCAGCACCCGCACCCGCCGTAAATCCGTCGATGCCGAGGAAGAGCGTAACGGTTTTCAGCGCATCGCCCTGCTGTTGCAGGGCGGGGGCGCGCTCGGTGCCTATCAGGCCGGTGCCTATCAGGCGCTTGAAGAGGGAGGCGTCCAGCCCAACTGGATCGCCGGTATTTCCATCGGTGCCATCAACGCGGCTCTGATCGCCGGCAATGCCCCCGGCGAACGTGTCGCCAAGCTTCGGCGCTTCTGGGAGATGGTGAGCGACCCGCCCTTCGAACCGGCTCTCGAATGGGTCCGCCTGTTCGCCCGGGAGGGCGACCGCCAGCACAAGCTGGTGAACCAGGTCCTGGCCGGCCAGGTTCTGCTGAAGGGAGCGCCGAAATTTTTCGAGCCGCGCTTTCCGCCGCCCTATTTCATGCCGGCCGGTTCCATCGGCGCCACCAGTTTCTATGATACCGCACCCCTGAAGCAGACTCTGCTGCAGCTGGTCGATTTCGATCGGCTCAACAGCGGCGAGACCCGCTTTGCGGTTGGAGCGGTCAATATCGCCAGTGGCAATTTCGCCTATTTCGACAATGGCAACGGCACGGCGCGCATCACGCCGGAACATATCATGGCAAGTGGCGCTCTGCCGCCCGGTTTCCCGCCGATCGAGATCGACGGGCAATTCTATTGGGATGGCGGCCTGGTCTCGAACACGCCCCTGCAATGGATCCTGGAGCAGCAGGATCTCGATACGATCGCCTTCCAGGTCGATCTGTGGAATGCCCGCGGCGACATCCCCAAGGACATGGCCGAGGTCGAGGTCCGGCAGAAGGAGATCCAATATTCCAGCCGCACGCGGGCGGCGACCACCCGCGCTCGTGAACGCCAGCGCCTTCGTGGCGCACTCAAGCGCATCCTGGCGGAATTGCCGGCGGATTTCGGCCTGGAGGACGATGTCGAACTGCTCAGCAAGGCAGTCGAGCGCAAGGCCTGTAATATCGTGCAGCTGATCTACAGGGCCCGCAAATATGAAGGGGCCAGCAAGGATTATGATTTCTCCCGCCTGATGATGGAGGAGCATTGGGCTTCAGGCTACGAGGATGCCCGCCATGCCCTCGGCCATCCGGAGATCTTTCGCAAGCCCCGCAATGTGGAGGCCTTCGCCAGCTACGATTTCGGCGGAAGCTAGCGCCCCTGGGATCGCGGGCGTCTCGTCTGCCCTTGGAAACATCGAATTTGCCGGAAAGGAAGATGCAGGCGAGACGCCTGCCGTCTCAGGCGGAAACATGCTTGCCATTGTCGGCTTGGCGGCTCATATACGATCGCTTTCCCGCCTGATTTAACGAACGCACCAGAGACGCCGATGCCTGCCTATCGTTCCCGTACCACCACCCATGGCCGCAATATGGCCGGTGCCCGTGGCCTCTGGCGCGCCACCGGCATGAAGGACGGGGATTTCGGCAAGCCGATCATCGCTGTCGTCAACTCCTTCACCCAGTTCGTGCCCGGCCATGTCCATCTCAAGGATTTGGGACAGCTGGTGGCCCGCGAGATCGAACAGGCCGGCGGCGTCGCCAAGGAGTTCAACACCATCGCGGTGGATGACGGCATCGCCATGGGCCATGACGGCATGCTCTACAGCCTGCCTTCGCGCGAACTCATCGCCGACAGCGTGGAATATATGGTCAACGCCCATTGCGCCGATGCGATGGTCTGCATTTCGAACTGCGACAAGATCACCCCCGGCATGCTGATGGCCTCGCTGCGCCTCAACATTCCCACGGTGTTCGTGTCCGGCGGGCCGATGGAGGCCGGCAAGGTCGTCCTCGGCGGCCAGAAGAAGGCGCTCGATCTCGTCGACGCCATGGTCGCGGCCGCCGACGACAAGGTCTCGGACGAAGACGTCAAGGTGATCGAGCGCTCGGCCTGCCCGACCTGCGGCTCCTGCTCGGGCATGTTCACCGCCAACTCGATGAACT
>NZ_JASGFM010000083.1:0-6736 GCF_047605565.1 Labrys sp. (in: a-proteobacteria) | reverse complement strand
ATTTCGGCGACGGCCTGTTCATGGCCACCGGCGAGACGCTGCGCGAAATGGCCGAACGCATCCAGGCCGTTGGCGTAAAGCCCGAAATCGAGTGCTTCGAACTCGGCCATATCTGGCAGGCCAAGGACCTGATCAAGCGCGGCCTGATCGATGCCCCGCCGATGTTCCAGCTCTGCCTCGGCATTCCCTGGGGCGCGGAAGCCACCACCGAGACCATGGTCGCGATGCGCAACCACCTGCCGCCGGGCGCCAACTGGGCCGCCTTCGCCATCGGCCGCATGCAGATGCCCTTCGTGGCCCAGTCCATGCTGCTGGGCGGCAATGTCCGCGTCGGCCTGGAGGACAATATCTGGCTCGACCGCGGCGTGCACGCGACCAACCAGTCGCTCACGGCCCGGGCCAAGGAAGTCATCGAGCGCCTGGGCGGACGAGCGCTTACCCCAGCGGAAGCACGCGACAAGCTCGGCCTCAAGAAGCAGAAATGAGTCGGGTCACCACGCCCAACGAGGGCAGGCCCTTCGAGGGTTGGGATCGGGCCAAGCCGATCCCGGCCCCTTTGGCCTTGCACCGCACGCCGGTGGTCGAGGCCTGGGCCGACTATAACGACCACATGACCGAGAGCGCCTTCCTGCTGGTGTTCGGGGATTCCTCGGACGCCTTTTTCCGCATGATCGGCGTCGACGAGGCCTACCGTGCCGCAGGCTCCTCGATCTACACCATGGAAACGCGGATCCGGAACCTGCGCGAGGCCCATATCGGCGATCCCCTGGCGCTGACGCTGCAGCTCATCGACCACGACGCCAAGCGCCTGCATATCTTTCATGCCATGACCAACGAGGCCAGCGGCGAGGTGCTCGCCACTGCCGAGCAGATCCTGGTGCATGTCGACATGCAGGCCGGACGCTCCTCGCCCTTCCCGCCCGAAATCGTCGAGCGGATCGAGGCGATCGCCAAGGCCCATGCCGACTTGCCGGTGCAAGCCACCGTGGGCGTACCGCTGGGCATCCGGCGGAAATAGGGGCTGCACGCCCATCCCAGCAAGACGCGACCCGCCTTCTCCCCTTGCGGGAGAAGGCTGATCGCGGCTCATTCGGAGAGATCGAGATCACATCACAGCAAAAAGCCGGGCACAGAGCCCGGCTTCGGTATTTCTGACAGGAGCGCCGCTGCTTACTTCGGCAGATCGATCGGCTTGTCGCTCTTGGAATTGAGATAAGCCAGGATGTCGGCGCGATCCTGCGGCTTGGGCAGGCCGGCGAAGGACATCTTGGTGCCCTTGGCGAAGGCCTGCGGGCTCTTGATGAAGTGGTAGAAATCGTCCGGCGTCCAGGTCTCGCCCTTGTCGTGCAGCGCCTTGATGGCATCGGAATAGGCGAAGTCCGACTTATGGCCCTTCGGGCCGCCGATCACGCCGAACAGGTTCGGGCCCACGCCGTTCTTGCCGCTCTGGTCGTCGGTGTGGCAGGCCGCGCACTTCTTGAAGATGGCGGCGCCCTTTTCAACCGAAGCCTTGGCGACCAGCTCGGCCAGGGGCGGATCCTGGGAGGCGGCAGGCGCCTCGGCCGTGGCGGCAGGCGCAGCGTCGGCGAGTTCGTAGCCAGCCTTCTCCGGTTTTTCCTGCTTGAAAATCTCCTCGGCGACGATGCTGAGTCCCAAGGTCAGCATCAGCGTGCCCAGGACTGCGCCGGCAATCTTGTTCAGTTCAAACGATGACGACGAACTCATCCCCGGCTCCGACTCGAGATCAATCTGACGAAAGGCACAAGATGCCCCCGCACCTATAGCCTCAAACACAAACTCCGGTAGCCGCTCTGTCAAGCGGCAAACCGCATGGGACCCTCTATCCGGTTTGACCGGTAGTTTGCAACTCGTATAAATCGCGCGCGCTTGCTACTTTTCGCCGCCCCGCTCCGGAAGCGGCTGTTCAGAGGCTGTTGTCCTTGTCCCATCCCCTCATCCTGATCCCCGCTCGCATGGCCTCGACCCGCCTGCCGGGCAAACCGCTCGCCCCGATCGCAGGCGAAGCGATGATCGTGCATGTCTGGCGCCGGGCCTGCGAATCGCGCCTGGGCCGGGCGGTGGTCGCCACCGATACGGCCGAGGTGGCCGAGGCGATCCGCGCCGCCGGCGGCGAAGCGGTGATGACGCGGCCCGACCATCCCACCGGCTCCGATCGCATTTACGAGGCTTTGAGCGCCATCGACCCCGAGGGCCGGCACGACACCATCATCAATGTCCAGGGCGACCTGCCGACCATCGAGCCGGAGACCATCCGCGCCGTGTTCGGCCCGCTCTCCAACGAGGCTGTGGATATCGCCACCCTCGCCGCGGTGATCACGCGCGAGGAGGAGAAGACCAATTCCAGCGTGGTGAAGGTGGTGGGCACGCCGATCGAGCCCGGCGTGCTACGGGCGCTGTATTTTACCCGTGCCACCGCGCCCTGGGGCGAGGGCGAGCTCTTTCACCACATCGGCCTCTACGCCTATCGCCGGGCCGCGCTGGAGCGTTTCGTCACCCTGCCTCCTGCCCCCCTGGAGCAGCGCGAGCGCCTCGAACAGCTGCGGGCCTTGGAAGCGGGCATGCGCATCGATGTTGCGGTCGTCCCTGCCGTGCCGCTAGGTGTGGACACGCAGGAAGACCTCGATCGCGCCCGCCAAATTCTCGAAAGAACCTAGCGTATGACTGAGTCCAAGCTGAAAGTTTCGTTCCAGGGCGAGCCCGGGGCCAATTCCCATATCGCCTGCAACAATGTCTATCCCGATGCGGAGGCGCT
The DNA here is from genome assembly GCF_047605565.1 of Labrys sp. (in: a-proteobacteria). Lineage (NCBI taxonomy): Bacteria > Pseudomonadati > Pseudomonadota > Alphaproteobacteria > Hyphomicrobiales > Xanthobacteraceae > Labrys > Labrys sp. (in: a-proteobacteria). The sequence continues at coordinate 3,963 of NZ_JASGFM010000083.1, read as the reverse complement.
GCCCTGCCCGACCTTCGAGGACGCCTTCAATGCGGTATCCTCCGGGGAAGCGGACCTCGCCATGATCCCGATCGAGAACTCGGTGGCCGGGCGCGTCGCCGACATCCACCATCTCCTGCCGACCTCGGACCTGCATATCATCGGCGAATATTTCCTGCCGATCCACCACCAGCTCATGGCCGTCCCGAGTGCGAGCCTCAAGACCATCCGCACGGTGCACAGCCATCCCCAGGCCCTCGGCCAGTGCCGCATCACCATGCGCGGGCTCGGCCTCACGCCGGTGACCGAAAGCGACACCGCCGGCGCCGCCCGGCTGGTGCGCGACTGGCAGGACCCGGGCAAGGCCGCCCTCGCCTCCACTTTGGCCGCGGAGATCTACGGCCTCGATATCCTCAAGCCCGATGTCGAGGACGAGCCCTACAACACCACCCGCTTCGTGGTGCTGTCGCGCGAGCCCGACTGGGTGCCGGTCGGCCAGGGGCCGACGGTGACCTCGCTGATCTTCACGGTGCGCAACCTGCCGGCCGCGCTCTACAAAGCGATGGGCGGCTTCGCCACCAACGGCATCAACATGACCAAGCTGGAGAGCTACATGGTCGGCGGGCATTTCTCCGCCACCCAGTTCTATGCCGAGGTCGACGGCCATCCCGAGGAGAAGAACCTCAAGCGCGCCTTGGAGGAACTCGGCTTCTTCTCGACCAAGATGCGCATCTTCGGTGTGTTTCCGGCCGATCCGGCCCGCGACGACCACGCCCCGCCGGCAGAGTAATATCCCTGGGACCGCCGGCTTCCAGCCGGCTCTTCTCATAACGCGCATCGCTTCCAAGAGCCGGCTGGAAGCCGGCGGTCCCAGGTTTTCTACGGCACCACGGCGCCGCCCTTCTCCGCGAATTCCTTCAGGAGGTGATGAGCGATCGCCATCGGCTTGGGGGCGTTGAAGCCGGCGGGATGCTCGTCGAGCAGCATCTGCACCACCTCCTCGCGCGTGAACCAGCGCGCATCCTCCAGTTCCTTGATATCGACATTGATGTCGCGGCCGGTGGCGCGGGCAAAGCAGCCCACCATCAGCGAGGAGGGGAAGGGCCAGGGCTGGGAGGCGAAATAACGCACATGCGAGCAGGCGATGCCGGACTCCTCCAGGATCTCCCGGCGCACCGCGTCCTCGATGGTCTCGCCCGGCTCCAGGAAGCCGGCCAGCGCCGAATACATCTTCTCGGGAAAGCGGGTCTGCCGGCCCATCAGGCAGCGCTCGCCATCGATGGCCAGCATGATCACCACCGGGTCGACGCGGGGAAAATGCTGGGTGTTGCAATTGGCGCAATCGCGCCGCCAGCCGCTGGCGGTGATCCGGGTCTCCTGGCCGCAATTGGCGCAGAAGCGATGGCGCTGGTGCCAGTCCAGCACTTCCTTCGCGGTGGAGAGCTCTCCGAGGATCTCGGGCGCCACCAGCCCGCGCATGGCGAGGGAGCGCAGATCCATCGCCTCCACGTCCGGGCGCCAGGCAAGATCGTCGATCAGCCCCTTGTCGAAAGCCCGGGCGAAGACGGCGCTGCCATCCGGCTGCAGACCCAGGAATATGATTTGCCGACTATCTTTGAAGGACTCGATCTCCTCGCGATCGAACAGGGCCTCGTGGGCACCGTCGCGGATGCGCAGGAGCGGGATGTCACCGGAAAAGGCGAAGAAGCGGCAGGACGAGTGTGCCAGCTTGTCGGCAACGAAGGCTTCGTCCTCGCGCTGGCCGGAGGCGCGATCGAGCGGATTGAGCGAATAGGCGATGGCGGCGGAACGGTCGAACAGGGTATGCAGGCTCATGGCAATGTCTTCCGGCAAGATCTTCATGAAATCGGGAGCAATGTACGAAGCTGGCTAATCAAATCGGCGGCGACAGCCTCGGCATAGGGCCGGGCCGGCACCTGGCCCCAGATGGGTTTCGGCCAGGCGGGATCGCCTTTGAAGCGTGCGATGACGTGGACATGAAGCTGCGGCACCATGTTGCCGAGAGCCGCGACATTGAGCTTGTCGCAGCCCGTGAGAGTCTTCAAGGCCTGCGAAACCGCGGCGATCTCCTGCATGAGTACCACCCTGTCCGCCTCGTCGAGCTCGATGATCTCACTGATGTCGGCCCGTTTGGGGATGAGGATCAGCCAGGGAAAGCCGGCATCGTTGGACAGGCGCAGATGCGAGAGGGTGAGGTCGCCGATGGGAAGGGAGTCCCCGGCGAGCTGGGGATGCAGGGTGAAGGCGGGGGGCATGGCGATTCGCGCAATGGGAGGACTTGTCCGCCATTTCTATCCCCAGAGCATGGCGGTTCCAAGGGCGGACGAAATGCTTATCGGCACCAGAAGTAAGGGGTGGGCGAGATGACACAGGTAAGAATAAGGCACAACACTTGCGCCCCCTCTCCCCGTTCTTACGGGGAGAGGATGGAGGTGAGGGGCTAAGCCATGCGATCAATTTGCAACGGCGAGCCGCCCCTCATCCTTACCTTCTCCCCGTAAGAACGGGGCGAAGGAACGGCTGGCGTCGCGTCCAACAACTCATGGCCGTCTGGCCCGCTTCTTACCCCATCACCATCAACAGGTCCTTGGCATCGATCTGGGCACCCGGAGAGACCAGTATTTCGGCGATCTTGCCGTCCTGGGGCGCATGGAGCGCCGTCTCCATCTTCATCGCCTCGATGGTCAGGAGCACGTCGCCGGCCTTCACCGCCTGCCCCGGCTTCACCGCCACGGTGGAAATGGCGCCCGGCATCGGTGCCGCGATATGGGCCTCGTTGCCGTCCTCGGCCTTGCGGCGCGCCTTGACGCTGCCTGCCGCCAGGCGATTGGGCACCCGGATGATGCGCGGCTGGCCGTTGAGCTCGAAGAAGACGCGGACCTGGCCCTCCTCGTCGGTCTCGCCCATCGTCTGCAGGCGAATCACCAAGGCCTTGCCGCGCTCGATCTCGATGGTGAGCTCGTCGCCCGGCACCATGCCGTAGAAATAGGTCGCCGTCGGCAGCACCGAGACCGGCCCGTATTTGCGGGCGGTGACGGCATAGTCGGTGAAGACCTTGGGATACATCAGGTAGGAGGAGATCTCGTTGCCCTCGACGGCGCGGCCGATCTTCTTCTCCGCCTCCGCCTTCAGCGCCGGAATGTCGGCCGGCGGCAGCAGCGAGCCGGGGCGCACGGTGATCGGCGCGCCCTCCTTGAGGATCTTCTTCTGCAAAGCGGCCGGCCAGCCGCCTTCGGGCTGGCCGAGATCGCCGCGCATCATCTCGACGACGGAGGCCGGGAAGGCCACCTCGCGGGCGGGATCGGCGACATCCTCGGGGGTGAGGCCCTGCGCCACCATCATCAGCGCCATGTCGCCCACCACCTTGGAGGACGGCGTGACCTTGACGATGTCTCCGAACATGTCGTTGGCGGTGCGGTAGGCCTTCGCCACCTCGTGCCACCGCGTTTCCAGGCCCAGGGAGCGCGCCTGCTCCTTGAGGTTGGTGAACTGGCCGCCGGGCATCTCGTGCAGGTAGACCTCCGAGGCCGGCCCCTTGAGGTCGCTTTCGAAAGCGGCGTACTGGTTGCGCACCGCTTCCCAATAGAACGAGATGCGGCGGATCCATTGCGGGTCTAGGCCGGGATCGCGCTCCGTGCCCTTCAACGCCTCGACGATCGAGCCCAGGCAGGGCTGCGAGGTGTTGCCGGAGAAGGAGTCCATCGCCGCGTCGATGGCGTCGACGCCGCTTTCCACCGCCGCCAGCACGGTCGCCGCCGACAGGCCCGACGTGTCATGCGTATGGAAGTGGATCGGCAGGTCGGTGGATTCCCGCAGCGCCTTGAACAGCACGCGCGCGGCCGACGGCTTCAGCAGGCCAGCCATGTCCTTGACGGCGATGATGTGCGCCCCGGCGGCCTCCAGCTCCTTGGCAAGGCCGAGATAGTATTTGAGGTCGTACTTGGCGCGCGCCGGGTCGAGTAT
>NZ_JASGFM010000082.1:0-7155 GCF_047605565.1 Labrys sp. (in: a-proteobacteria) | reverse complement strand
CCTTGCCGCTACAGTTCTATGGATCAGATAAGTGTCCACAACTCCTAGAGCAAAGCGCGTTCATGACTGAACGCTTATTTGCTCTAACTCTTTGGTTCGACGCGTCTTTGCGATTCGAGGTGACTCTGCCAAATCGCAAAACGCTATTGGAATATTCGTCGAAGGATCGTCGTTCGTTACACGCTCACGGCCTCGTGATGACGTCGCGTGCAATCGAGAAATTCCGAGAAAGAGCGCGATGAGGCAGGAATTCGCTGCTGTTTCACCGATTCCCGGCGCTTCACGCTTTCGTTCAGCGGCGGGGCGGTGTAAGAGGCGCCCACAATCGTTCCTAGAGCAAAGCGCGTTTTGGTGAAAACGCACCTTTCCTCTAGCGCCTTGGTTCGACGCGTCCTTGCGATTTGGGGCATTCCACCGCATCGCAAAACGCTTTAGCTCACTTGAAAAGTTTCAGGACATCATCGTGAAGGTCATCGCCAGCCAGATCCGCAAAGGCAACGTCGTCGAGATCGACAATCAGCTCTATGTCGTGCTCAAGGCGGAAAGTTTCTTCCCGGGCAAGGGCACGCCCACCACGCAGATCGACATGCGCCGCCTGTCGGACGGTGTGAAGACCGTGCAGCGCTACCGCACCACCGAGCAGGTGGAGCGCGCCTTCATCGAGACCAAGTCGCACACCTATCTCTATGAAGACACGCATGGCTACGCCTTCATGAACATGGACAGCTATGAGCAGGTCTCGGTGCCCGCCGACGTGATCGGCGAGCAGTCGGTCTATCTGGCCGAGAACATGGAATGCCAGATCAGCCTCTATAACGGCGTGCCCGTGGCGATCGAACTGCCCGCCCGCGTCGTACTGGAAGTGACGGAGACCGAGCCGGTGACCAAGGGTCAGACCGCTTCCTCCTCCTACAAGCCCGCCACACTCTCCAACGGCGTGCGCACCACCGTGCCGCCGCACATCAGCGCCGGCACCCGCGTGGTGATCATGACGGAAGACGGTTCCTACGTCGAACGCGCCAAGGACTGATCCGGGAACGCCGACTTCTCAGCGAGATGCAAGAAGGCGCAGCCCGCGAGGCCTGCGCCTTTTTCATGCGTGATACCAGCCACAGTGAGCTTTGACCGATCTGGCAATGCGCCCGTCATCCCCAGCGAGCAAAGCGAGAGAAGGGAACCAGGGGCTGAACGACGCAGACCTTGGCCCTGGATTCCCTTCCCGCCGCCAGTGGCGGCGCCGGGAATGACATGTCAAGTTTCAATGACTTGTCGCGGACGAATGGCTCGGCCCCTATTCGAACGTCTCGACGGCTTGCGTCAGCGCCATCCTTTCGTCAGGCGCCGGCCCGTAGCGATTGGCGCCGCGTTTGCCGGGGATGAAACCGAGGATGATGAGGCAGGCTGAGGCGAACATAATCACTGCACCTGTCACGAGGATGGCGCCGTTGAGGGGCACCCTATCGTTCATGACCAGATAGAACATCAGGGAGGGCGTCGCCCCCGAGACGAAAATCACGACTCTGGCGACCCATGGCGAGGCACCGATGTCGGAGAGCCGTCGGCCGCCGAGCCAAGCCAGCAGAGCGGCGAAAAAGAGCATGAGGCCAGAGCGCCGGAGCCCCGCTCCCACTTGCATCGTTTCGAAGATAAGAATGCCCAGCGCGAAACAACCCACCACCAAGCCGACGCCCAGCCAATAAGGCAGACGGCGCAAGCGACCTTTTTCACGAAAGAGCTGGAGCAAGATCTGCGGCATGACGGGGCTCTGGCTGTCGCGACTCTGTCGTTGCTATCACAGACCAGGCGTCGGAGCGAAATCGGCCTCGGTTCGCCTCAAGTCACCGCCGCCGCGATCTCCGCCTGGATCGCCTCGGCCGCCGCCTTGGGATCGGGCGCCGCCACGATGGGCCGGGCCACCACCAGATGGTCGGCCCCGGCGCGGATGGCGTCACCGGGCGTCATCACCCGCTTCTGGTCGCCGCTGTCGCTGCCGGCGGGGCGTACGCCCGGGGTCACCAGCAGCATGCTGTCGCCGACCCGGTTGCGGGTCGAGGCAACCTCTTCCGGCGACATCACCAGGCCGGGCACGCCGATCGCCATGGCCTGGGTCACCCGCTGGGCCACGAGTTCGCCGACACCCTTGCCATAGCCGGCTTCGGCCAGGTCGGCATCGTCATAGGAGGTCAGGACAGTGACGGCGAGGATCTTCAGGTCCGAGCCGCGGGCACCTTCCACGGCAGCCCGCATGGTCTGCGGAAAGGCGTGGATGGTGAGGAAAGTCATGCCCATTCCGGCAATGGCCTCGACCGCCTTGGTCACGGTGTTGCCGATGTCGTGCAGCTTCATGTCGAGGAAGATCTTCTTTCCCGAACGCGCCAGGTCCTGGGCGAAGGGCAGACCGCCATTGAAGACGAGCTGATAGCCGATCTTGTAGAAGGTCACGCTGTCGCCGAGCTCGGTTACCAGGGCTTCGGCCTTGGCGACGCTGTCGACATCCAGGCCACAGATCAGGCGGTCTTTCGTATTCAAATCAGTTCCTCAGGAGTTGGCGATAGGTCCAGACGCGGGCGGGCGGCACGTTGCGCCAGATCCTCGGCGACGCCTGCCAGGTGAAGAAGGCGTTCTTGGTGGGAATCGGCGAGGCCAGCGAATAGGTGAACTGGATGAAAGCGGCGTCGGGCTGCATCAGCGTGAAGGCCTGGGCCAGGAGGTCGAGGCGCTGCCGCTCGGGCTTGGTCAGCAGCGGCAGGCCACAGACCACGGCGGCCGCCTTGTCGGCAAGCCGGCCCTCCAGTGTCTTGGCGAGAGCATAGGCATCGCCCTGCACCACCGTTGCCTTGGGAAAACGCTGCGACAGGAGATCGCAAAATTGCGGGCTGTATTCGACCAGCACCAGGCGGTCCTCGGCGACGCCGCGCTCCACCAAGGCCTGGGTGATCGGACCTGTGCCGGGCCCGATTTCCACCACCGGGCCTTCCGAGGCGGGATCGACGCAATTGGCCATCGCCTTGGACAGGAAGGGGCTGGAGGGGGTGATCGACCCCATCTGCAGGGGCTTTTCGGTCCAGCTGCGGAAAAACTGGGCGGCCTCACCGAAACGTCTGGATGGCTTGCAATTGTCCCGTCGCGCGCCGCCCTTATGGACCATCGGCCTGCTCCTTGCTTGCCCCGTTCGCATCGCTATTGGCGAACGCCGCCGCCGTCAAGCGGTCCCTGCGTCCGTTCTTAATATCACCGTCAATATTAGGCGCCTTGATGCATCGGCGCCGCATGACCCGCCGCCCGCCATTCCGCCTTCACATCGGCATCGGTTTCGTCGTCCCGTCGCCAGGCCTGGGCTGCCAGGCGGGCCGGGGCGAGTCTGGCGAGCGCCCAGACCGCCATGGCGCGCACCAGGGCCGCTTCATCGCCGAGGAGCCCCTCGACCACCTCGATCAGGCCCGGATCGCCGGAATTGCCGATGGCGATGAGCACGTTGCGGATGAAGCGATCCCGCCCGATGCGCTTCACCGGGTTCTTGGCGAACAGCGCCCGAAAGGCCGGATCGTCCAGGCGCGCCAGGTCCGCCAGGCGCGGGGCTCGCAAGTCCTCGCGCGCCTTGAGCTTGTGTTCACGGGCCGTCACCGCGAACTTGTTCCACGGGCAGGCCGCCAGGCAATCGTCGCAACCATAGATCCGGTTGCCGATCGCCTCCCTGAACTCGGCCGGGATGGGGCCCTTGTTCTCGATGGTGAGATAGGAGATGCAGCGCCGGGCATCGAGCCGGTAGGGCGTAGGAAAGGCGGCGGTCGGGCAGGCATCGAGGCAGGCGCGGCAGGAACCGCAACGATCCCGCTCCGGCGCATCGGCCTCGATCTCGGTGGCGCTGAAGATCGAGCCGAGAAAGAGCCAGGAGCCGAAATCCCGGCTGACCAGATTGGTGTGCTTGCCCTGCCAGCCCAGGCCTGCCGCTGCGGCGAGAGGCTTTTCCATCACCGGCGCGGTGTCGACGAAGACCTTGAGCGGCGCGCCCGTCACCTCGCCCCACCAGCGCCCCAGGCTTTTCAGCCGCTTCTTGATGACGTCGTGATAGTCGTCGCCCTGGGCATAGACCGAGATCAGGCCGCCGGACCGATCGGCAAGCCCTGCCATCGGGTCCCGGTCGGGGCCGTAATTGACGCCGAGCATGATGATGCTGCGCACCTCCGGCCAGAGCGTGGCTGGGGTGCCGCGCTGGTCGGCGCGCTCCTCCATCCAGCCCATCTCGCCATGGAAGCCCTCCTCCAGGAAGCGGCGCAGGCGCGCTGGCGCCTCAGGGATGGCGTCGGGCGTGGTTACGCGGACGACATCGAAGCCTTCCGCTTCGGCGCGCTGGAGGAGCTGTGTCTTGAGAGGCGTCACGGCGAGCCTGCCCGGGACCGCCGGCTTCCAGCCGGCTCCTGGAGCCGTCGCGCTCGCCGCAGAAGCAGAAGCCGGCAAGGATGCCGGCGGTCCCGGAAACTAGAAATCGAGATCCGCATAGGTTGCCGAAGGCGGCGTTCCCCGCAGCGTCTCGGCCAGCAGCGGCCGGAAAGAGGGACGCGACTTGAGGCGCGCATACCATTCCTTGGCGGCCTGGTCCTCGTCCCAGGGCACGTCGCCGAGATAGTCGACGATCGACAGATGCGCCGCGGCCACGAAATCGGCGTAGGAGAGCCTGTCTCCCGCCAGCCAGTTCCGCCGCCGCACCAGATATCCGACATAGCGCAGATGATAGCGCACATTCGATTTGGCCGCACGGATCGCGGCCGTATCCGGCGAGGAACCGCCCTCGCCGATCGGCAGGAAACGCTTCAGGATCTTCTCCGTGATCAGATATTCACTGACCTCGGCATAGAATTTGATGCTGAACCATTCGATCAGGCGGCGGGTCTCCACACGCGCCCTGGCGTCGCGCGGCAGCAGGCGCTGCTCGCCGAGGGCATCGCCATAGGCTTCGTCGAGATATTCGCAGATCGGCGAGGCGCCGGGCACGATCAGGCCGGTGGCGTCGATCATCACGGGAAGCACGCCGGCCGGATTCATGTGCAGGAAGGCCTCGCGCCGCTCCCAGGGCTTTTCCTCGACCAGATCGGTCGCCACGTCCATTTCGCTGAGCACGAGGCGGATGAAGCGCGATTGCGGGTCGACAGGATGATGAAAAAGCTTGGCCATTGAACCGTGAATCTGGAAACCGCGGATGGAGGCCCGGATGGGGCGAAGCGGATAACCGGTATACCCCCCCGTACAACCGCCCGGCAACCGCCTTGCGCGAATAGAACACAGGCTCTGCGGTCGGCGGCGGAAAATGGGCGGCGGAGGTTAACGAAAAATTGACGCCGCGAGGGCCCGGCACTTCGTGACCCTCGGCCCGACATAAGGCCGCCTTTCGAACCAACTTCCATCGGGCGCATTCGTCATTGCACCATATGGCAAAATAAATTGGAGACCAGGAATACGGCGACGATGGAAGGCGGCAGATCTCGCAATCTGCGAGCGGTCCATTCCGCAGTCATCAACCTATCCGTCTGTTATGTCATTGCTCAGAGGTATCATTGGAAGCATTGACACGAGGCCATTCAGGGTCGAATTGTTACAAAAAATTAACAAACAATAGTGTGGGACGAACATCACGCTGCAAGGAGCATGATCATGCCGGTAGACATGACCGACGGCAAAGCCATCCGCAGCCTCATTCCGGCACGCATGGACCGACTGCCCTGGGCTCGTTTCCACTGGATGGTCGTGGTGGGCCTGGGCATCAGCTGGATCCTCGACGGCATCGAGATCCAGCTCGTTTCAGCCTCCGGTTTCCAGAAGAGCCTGGGCATGACCAGCGCCGAAGTCGGCTTCGCCGGCACGATCTACCTGATCGGCCAGGTGGTCGGCGCCTTGTTTTTCGGGCGGCTGACCGACCGCTGGGGCCGCAAGAAACTGTTCATCATCACCCTGGCGATCTATCTGGTCGGCTCCGGCGTGGCGGGCTTGGCGTGGACGCCCTGGTTCCTCTATCTCTGGCGCTTCGTGGCGGGTCTCGGCATCGGCGGAGAATATACCGCGATCAATTCGGCCATCGACGAGCTCATCCCGGCCAAATATCGCGGCCGGGTCGACATCGCCGTCAACGGCACCTATTGGGCCGGCGCCATGCTGGGCGCCGTCGGCAGCTTCTTTCTGCTCGACCACACCTTGTTTGCCGAGAATGTCGGCTGGCGCATCGCCTTCTTCATCGGGCCGGTGCTCGGTCTCGTCATCATCTTCCTGCGCCGGCACATCCCCGAAAGCCCGCGCTGGATGGTCACCCATGGCCAGGACAAGGAAGCCGAGACCATCGTCGAGGGCATCGAGGCCAGCGTGCGCGCCCAGGGCGTGACGCTGCCGCCGGTCGACGAGAGCAAGGCGATGTATATCAAGCCCGAGGAATCGGTGCCTTTCGCCAAGCTGATCGACGTGTTCTTCCGCGAATATCCCTCGCGCACCTTCCTCGGCATCACCATGATGGTGACGCAGTCCTTCCTCTACAACGCGATTTTCTTCACCTACGCCTTGGTGCTGAAGAATTTCTATCATCTCAACGAGTCGCAGACGGCGCTCTATTTCTTCCCCTTCGCCATCGGCAATCTGATCGGGCCGCTGCTGCTCGGGCCGCTGTTCGACACCGTCGGCCGGCGCAAGATGATCTTCGGCACCTATGTGCTGGCGGGGGCGGTGCTACTGGTCTCGGCCTATCTGTTCAAGCAGGGTAGCCTGACGGCGAACACCCATACGCTGTTCTGGTGCGTCTCCTTCTTCTTTGCCTCGGCGGGGGCTTCCTCGGCCTATCTCACCGTCAGCGAGATCTTCCCCCTGGAAGTGCGCGGCCAGGCGATCTCCTATTTCTTCGCCGTCGCCCAGATCGTCGGTTCGATGGGGCCGCTGATCTTCGGCTATCTGGTCGGCGAGGGCACCGAGCGCGATCCGCTGTTCTGGGGCTATGTCGTCGGCTCGGGAGTGATGATCTTCGGCGGCGTGGTGGCCCTGTTCTACGGCGTCGATGCCGAAGGCAAGGGCCTGGAAGACATCGCAGCACCGCTGACCAAGGTCGCCGTCACCGTCGAAGGCGCCCTAGGAGTTGTGGACTCTTGGGATTCCCAAGAGTGGGGGGTATGTGATTCAAAG
>NZ_JASGFM010000081.1:0-8356 GCF_047605565.1 Labrys sp. (in: a-proteobacteria) | reverse complement strand
GATCGGCTCGGGCGGCAAGGTCATCCGCGAGATCGTCGAGAAGACCGGCGCCAAGGTCGACATCCAGGACGACGGCACCATCAAGGTCGCCTCGGCTTCGGGCACCGCGATCAAGGCCGCGATCAACTGGATCAAGTCGATTGCTTCCGAGCCCGAGCTCAACGCGATCTATGACGGCACCGTGGTCAAGACCACCGATTTCGGCGCCTTCGTCAACTTCTTCGGCGCCAAGGACGGCCTGGTTCACATCTCGCAGCTGGCTGCGAACCGCGTGAACAAGGTCACCGACGTGGTCAAGGAAGGCGACAAGGTCAAGGTCAAGCTGCTCGGCTTCGACGAGCGCGGCAAGGTCCGCCTGTCGATGAAGGCCGTCGATCAGGCCACCGGCGAAGACCTGGAAAAGAAGGCCAAGGCCGAAGGCGAAGCCGCTGCCGAGTAAGGCGGGCTTTCAAGCCGATACGATCAAGGGGCGTCCTTCGGGGCGCCCTTATTTTTGGGGCGGCCAGCGCTGGGCACCGTGGATGACGCGCAGAATTTCGATCTGCCGCGGCTTGTTGCGGATGCGATAGATGATCAGGAAAGGGGTGCGAGCGATCACGAGTTCGCGGGTGTTGCGCATGCGGCCAACCCTGCCCATCTCCGGATGGTCCTCAAGATTGCGCACCTGGCTTTGTATCTCGCCGAGTTGGTTGAGGGCTGCCGCGAGGCTATCCTTGGCGATATGCTCGATCAGGGCCGTGCGGGTTCGTTGTGCGGCCGGCAGCCAAATGAGCTTCATTTTTCGGCGTGCCGGATACGGGCGAGCAGATCGATCCGCTGACGCTCCATGTCGGCTTCCGCTTCCTCATGACTGACCCAGACGGTGTTCGGATCGTCGGCCTCGTCGAGCGCCTTCTGGATTTCCTCGCGGAACCAGGCGTCGTAGGCGGCCGCCTCATGAGCCTTGCGCAGGGCCTCGGCGCGGTCGGGTCGGGCCGGGGCCTTGGCGCTGCCGGGCTCATGGGCGGCGGCGTCGACGTCGAATTCGGCGATGCCGACATCCTTGAGATAGGAGACCAGGGTGTCGAGCCGCCGGAACAGGCGGGCATGGCGGCTACGCTGGGCGATTAGGGTACGCTGGTTCTTGCCGTAGCGTATCTCGACCGACCAACCTTCCGGGTGCCCCACGACATGCGCGCGGCGCACGGTGCCCGCCTCCACCAGTGTTGACAGCGTGGCGTGATCAATGGTTCCTGTCGTCATCGCAAAGCCTCAGTTGATAATTGCCAGATTATGCAATCAATTATTGTTTGCAAGGCCTGACAACAATTGGCTGAGGCTTTGAGCCGGTTATGCGGCCGTGGCTGGCCTCACCCGGTAGCGCGCGGCAGGCTTTGCCTGCGAGAGCTGGGGGGCGAGTGTCTGGCGGGCCGCCTCATAGGCATCCCAGTCGGCGATGTCGGGCAGGGCCGGGATGGTGGCGAGTTCGCCCTGGTTGAGGCCGGCGAGGGCGGCATCCACCATGTTCTCGGCCGACATCACGCCGACGCTTTCCGGCAATTGCTCGACGGGCACGCCGAGGACGTTCCAGAAATCGGTGGCGGTGGCACCGGGCAAGACGGCCTGGACGCGGATGTTCTTGTCGGCAAGTTCGTGGTGCAGGCTCTGGCTGAAGGCGAGCACATAGGCCTTGCTGCCGCCATAGACGCCGTTGAGCAGCTCCGGCGCGATCGCCACGATGGAGGCGATGTTGACGATGGTGCCGCCGCCGCGTTCGACCAGGCCGGGGACTGCGGCATAGGTCAGCCGGGTAAGCGCGGTGACGTTGAGGCTGATCATCTCCTCCATCTTCTCGACCGAGGCCTGGAGCAAGGGCGCCGCGCTGCCGAAGCCGGCATTGTTGACGAGCCCGGTGATGCTCTTGTCGCTCTTCAGCACGGCCTCGACGGCGGCAAGGCCCTCCTTGGCGTTGAGATCGGCGGCGAGGATGCGGACCTCGCGGCCGGTCGTCCTGCCGAGGCGATCGGCGAGGGCCTTGAGCTTGTCCTCGCTGCGGGCGACCAGGATCAGGTCATAGCCGCGATGGGCGAGGCGGTCGGCATAGACGGCGCCGATGCCGGAGGAGGCGCCCGTGATCAGCACGGTGCCTTTGGAGGTGGCGGACACTTTGGAGGCGGAGGACATGGGAAATCTCCATGGGTTGCAATGGCTGGAGATTAGATCCGCTGGCTTTTGTCTCAAATGTCATATATGCCACCTTTCAGGACAAGAACGGAGGCGTTCATGCAACGCGTCGGCTTTCTGATTTCACCCAATTTCCAGATGATGAGCTTTGCCGCGCTTTCGGCCTTCGAATTCGCCAATTATGCGGCGGACAAGGCGCTCTACGACATCGTCATCGTCTCGGAGAGCGGCGGCCCCGTGCGAAGTTCGATCGGCCCCAAGCTCGACAGTCTTTGCTTCGGCGAGCCTGACTTCGATACGCTGGTGGTCTGCGGCACGCCCGATGTCGATCCGCCGACGCCTGAGGTCGTCGATTATGTGCGGCGGTCGCCGGCGCGGTCGCGACGTGTCGCTTCAATCTGCACCGGCGCCTTCGTGCTCGCCGAGGCGGGGCTGCTCGATGGCCGGCGCGTGACCACCCATTGGCTTTGGGCACGCGATCTGCAGGCCCGCTTCCCGCGGCTCAAGGTGGATGAAGATCGCATCTTCATCGCCGACGGCCAGATCTGGACCTCGGCGGGCATGAGCGCGGGAGTCGATCTCGCCCTCGGCATGGTGGAGGAGGACCACGGCGCCGAGCTCGCCCGCATCGTGGCCCGCCAGCTCGTGCTCTATCACCGGCGTGGTGGCGGCCAGTCGCAGCATTCCAACCTGCTCGACCTCGACGCCAAGTCGGACCGGATCCAGACGGCGCTTACCTATGCCAGGCGCAATCTGCACACGCCGCTGACGGTAGAGCAGCTTGCCGAGGTCGCCCATCTCAGCCCGCGCCAGTTCAGCCGCGCCTTTCGCGCCGAGACCGGCCAGTCGCCGGCCAAGGCCGTGGAGACTCTGCGCGTCGAGGCGGCACGGCTGATGATGGAGCAGACCCTGCATCCCATCGACATCGTGGCTCAGGAAACCGGATTCGCCGATCGCGAGCGCATGCGCCGCGCCTTCCTGCGCGCCTTCGGCCAGCCGCCACAGGCGATCCGGCGGCTGGCCAAGGGCGCTGCGGCGTGACGGTGCCGGCGCTCGACTGTTTCGGACGTATCCTGGCAGCGGGCATGGCCGTGTTAGAGACGAGCCTGGGGCGGCGGAAGCGCCGGCCGATCATCCGGAGAGAATTCATGTCGCGCTGTCTGCGTCTTCTATTCCTCGCTTTTTCCTGCGTTTCCTCGCCAGCCCTGGCCGCGCAGGACAAGGCCGGTATGCCTTATCCCGCCGAGGCGCAGGGCGTGTGGACCCGCGACGTCGAGAGTTGCACCAGCAAGAAGGATTTGCGCGGCGAGGACCCGATCCGGATCGCGGTCGAGGGTAGGGAATGGACGGAGGAGGGCAGCATCGGGCGGGCCGGTGCCGTCACGCAGATCGCCAAGGATCCGCCGACCTGGCGCCTGCAGGTCTCCGAAGACAGCGAGGGGGAGACCTTCGACTACACGGTCATCCTGGTGAAGATCGGCAAGGAGCTGGCGACGGTTTCCCACGCCACCGTCGACGGCGAGAAAACGCCGCTGGTGCATACCTATCGCAAATGCGGATAGGATCGACCTATGGCGTTTTTGCTGAAAGCCGCTCGATGCCCGCGAAATGCGCCGAAATCGGGCGTTTGCGCCACCCTGCCTGTTGCTTTTCTCCCTGCTTGTCGCTATAGACCCGGCTTCCCCGCATCGACCGGCTGATAAGGGCTGCCGTGGCGATGTTGTTGGCTCGGGCGCTTTTCCAAAAGCACACGGCTTACCGGTGGCGGAACCCACAAGGTTTCGGCGCCTTTTTTATTCGGAGACGAGCAAAATGCCCAAGATGAAGACCAAG
Organism: Labrys sp. (in: a-proteobacteria); assembly: GCF_047605565.1. Lineage (NCBI taxonomy): Bacteria > Pseudomonadati > Pseudomonadota > Alphaproteobacteria > Hyphomicrobiales > Xanthobacteraceae > Labrys > Labrys sp. (in: a-proteobacteria). Next base: position 4,360 of record NZ_JASGFM010000081.1, on the reverse strand, counting down.
TCGGGCGCCAAAAAGCGCTTCAAGATCACGGGATCGGGCAAAGTGGTGCACGCTCAGCAGGGCAAGCGCCACGGCATGATCAAGCGTACCAACAAGCAGATCCGCAAGCTTCGCGGCACGCGCGTCCTCTTCAAGACGGACGGCGAAAACGTGAAGAAGTATTTCCTGCCGAACGGCTGATCGCCACGGCAACGCGAAACCTTAAGGAGATCAGCAGATGGCACGCGTGAAACGGGGCGTTACCGCCCATGCGAAGCACAAGAAGACACTCGACGCGGCGAAGGGCTTTTACGGCCGCCGCAAGAATACGATCCGTATCGCCAAGCAGGCGGTCGATCGTTCGATGCAATACGCCTATATCGGCCGCAAGCTCAAGAAGCGCAACATGCGCGCTCTGTGGATCCAGCGCGTCAATGCCGCTGTCCGCGAGCTCGGCCTGACCTACTCGAAGTTCATTGCCGGCCTGGCCAAGGCTGGTATCGAGATCGACCGCAAGGTGCTTTCCGACCTCGCCATCCGCGAGCCGGAAGCCTTCAAGGCCCTGGTCGAGAAGGTCAAGGCTGCTGCCTGAGCGCCCTTGATCGAACATGTTTCCTGAAAAACCCGCCGCGGCAACGCGGCGGGTTTTTCTTTTGGGCTTTCGAACCACGCCGAAGCCTGCACACTGAGGCAAGCCCCGGCAGCGATTCGGAGGTGCCGGCATGGCAGCGAAGTCGAAATTCACGGCAGCAACCCTTGCCGAACTCGGACCGGCCAAGCTGGCGGAGCTGATTGTCGAGGAGGCGCAGGCCAATCCCGCCTTCCGCAAGCGGGTGATCGCGGCGTTGGCCGGCACGCAGGGGCCCGAGGCCGTCGCCAAGCTGGTGGAACGGCGCCTTGCGGCCCTGGAGAAAGCGCGCTCCTTCATCGACTGGCCCAGGATCAAGGAATTCGAGAAGGATCTGGCGGCGACGCTGGCCAGCATCACCGACGAGATCGGCCCCGCCTCGGCTCCGCTCGCCATTGATCTCCTGCTGCGTTTCCTTGCCACTGCCGGCGGTGTTTTCGCGCGAACCTTGTCCTCCGGCCGCCTGGAAGACCTCTATGGCGCGGCGGCTGCAGCGCTCGGACCGCTGGCGGTTCGGCTCGAACCGGCCGATCGGGCCGGCCTGCCCGACAGGGTGATGACCTTCGTTGACCGGGCCGGCGATGTCGCGCCCGGCATAATCGCCTCTCTCCTGGAGCGGGCCTCGGCGCATGATCTCGATCGATGGGATCGCCTGCTGGCGGGCAAGGTCGTGGCGTTGAAATCGGCCTATGCGGCGCATTCCTATCGGGAGTTGCGCCAGACCATTGCCCTGCAGCGGGGCGATCTCGATGGCTGGGTCGCCCTGGAAAGCCAGAAGCCCGGCCAGCTCCGCGACGGGCTTGCCGTTGCGGAAAGGCTGCTCGATGCCGGGCGGGCCGAGGAAGCGCTGGCCTGGCTCGATATCGAGGAGCCGTCACGGCTGGCTTATGCCGATGCCCTGGATCTGGCGGACGGCGTGACAAAACGGGATTTCCGTCTGCCGGCCAGGAGCGCCCTCAAGGCTCGCATCCTGGAGGCGCTCGGCCGCGGGCAGGAGGCCCAGGATCTGCGCTGGGCGACTTTCGAGGCGACGCTCAATCCCGATATTCTGCGCGCTTATCTGACCAGGCTCGACGATTTCGCCGAGTTCGAGGTTCTCGACAGGGCGTTCTCCCATGCCCTGGCCGCGAAGACGCGCTACCGCGCGCTCTATTTCCTGAGCGAGTGGCCGCGACTGGATTACGCCGCCCGGCTGGTGCTCGATTTCGGGCTGGTCTGGGATGGTAGGCACTACCAGGTGCTGCAATCGGTGGCGGATCGGCTGCAGGAAGAGCAGCCTTTGGCCGCGACCCTGCTCTACCGCGCCCTGGTGGAAGAGATCCTGACGAAAGGCAAATCGGCCGCCTATGGCCATGGTGCCGCCTATCTCGCCAGGCTGGACGATCTGGCGACACGGCTCGATCCCGCAGCGCTGGCGAAGCTCGGCCGGCTCAGCCATGCCGATTGGCAGGCTTATCTACGCCAGCAGCATGGCCGCAAGGCAAGTTTCTGGGCGCATGTCGCCAAATAGCCGATACGAGCCCGATCTTGCGATGATGAAGGCGGTGGGTTTCCTGTTCCCTGGAGAATGGCGGCCATATCTACGCGCCGATAGATAGGTTCGGTTGCGGAACCGTCCGGGAGGGCTGCATGGCCGGCAAGTCACTCATGATCGGATTGCTCGTCGCCATCGCCGCCAGCCAGGTGCAGGCGGAGGAGGCGCTTCCCGAGCCGTTCGTGCGGGCCTGGCAGGCCTGCCAGGACAGGATGGCGAGCCAGCCCGATGACTGGATCGGCTGGCGGCGCGACTTCTTCAACGGCTATGGCGACAACTTCGCCTATTGGAGCCAGGAAATGGCCATTGCCGGGCAGCCGGCGGTGTTGCGGACGGAGACGCTGATCGACGGCATGCACGCGGTTTCCGCGATCTATTGTTTCCAGGCCGATGGCCGGCCTGCGCTCACGCATACCGTCATGACGACGGTCAACAGTGCGGAGGGGCCGAACCGGGACGCCCGCCTGAAGCGTGAAGGCTGGGTTTTCTTCAAGCCCGATGGCTCGCTCGACAGGGTGATCGGCCGGCTCGTCGACGACACGGGGAAAAGCCATCGCCTCGACGAGGCGGACTGGGTGCCGGGACGCGGCTGCGACCAGCAGAAAGTCTTCCTGTTCGAGCGCGCCGATGACGTCACCAAGGCCTATGTGGCCGAGATGGGCAACATCGAAGGCCAAAGGCCGGCGTTCAAGCCGAAGGAGCTGAACTGGTGCGACAAGGCGCAGACGCCTTGAGAGCCGCTATTCCGATGGTGCCGTCAAACCCTTGCGCTCCAGGATCGACCAGCACTCCTCCGCCGTCTCGGCGAAGTCGAACAGGGTCAGGTCCTCGGCCTTGATGAAACCTTCCTCGGCCAGGGCCTCGAAATTGATGATTCTGGTCCAATAGGCCTTGTCCATCAGCACGATCGGGCAGAAGGACATCTTGCCGGTCTGGCGCAGGGTGATGATCTCGAACAATTCGTCGAGCGTGCCGAAACCGCCCGGAAACACCACCAGCGCCGCCGAATGCATGGCGAGGTGCATCTTGCGCATGGCGAAGTAGTGGAAGCGGAAGGTAAGGGACGGCGTGGTGTAGGGATTGGGATATTGCTCATGCGGCAGGGTGATGTTGAAGCCGATGGTGGGCGCGCCGGCCTCGGCGGCGCCACGATTGGCCGCCTCCATGATGCCCGGGCCGCCGCCGGTGGCGATCACGTTGAAGCGCCCGCCGCCATCCTCGTTGAGGGCGCCGCCGCGACGCGAGGCGATGTAGCCGAAATCGCGGGCTTCCTTGTACCAGCGGCCGCGATTGCCCGGGGCGTTCTCGCTGACGCGGGCCGAGCCGAACACCACGATGGTGGAGCGGATATGGGCCGCCTTCATCCCCTCCTGCGCCTTGGCATATTCGAGCTGGAAGCGCACGCCGCGGGTGGAGTCACCCAGCATGAAGTCGGGATCGAGCGCGGCCAGGCGGTAGGCGGGCGCTTCGGTCCGCTGCAGTTCATCGACCTTCGCGCGCGTCTCGGGGGCCAGGGCCTCGACGGTGGACAGCATGTTGGTGGGCGCGGAATTGTCGGGAGACGGCATGGAAACCTTGCATCAAACATATGACAGTCCGACTCTATTGAGCCGTTGTGCCCGACACTGCAAGACCCCAGGGGTTGCAGGGGAAGTTCTCGGGTGCACGGGCATCTTGCCCGTTCTTGGAGACACGGGGTTTGCCGGCGAAGAAGAACGGGCAAGATGCCCGTGCACCCGGCGACACCTAGAGCCCGCGCCCCGACAGCATGTTGCGGCGGATGCGTTCGAGCGCCGAGTCGGCACCGTCGGGTTTGGCGGCCGGCTCGAAGGCGGACAGGAATTCCAGAAGCGTGTTGGCGAGCGCGTCGCGCTTGAGGCCGTAATGCACGTTCTGGCCGCGCCGCTCGCGTCGGACCAGCCCGGCATTCTCCAGGATGGAAAGATGCTTGGACACTGAGGGCGCCGACATGGAGTCGGCGAGCGTTTCGACCACCTGCCCGGCGGTCATGTCCGCCCTCGACAGGTCGGCCAAAATTTGCCGCCGCGGAGGCGAGGAAAGCGCTTCGAAGACCTTGTCGATTGTCATTGTTCGTTCGCCGTTTCCATTACTTTGACCTCAAGTCTTTGATAACACATATTTTTAAATATTTGCAATATTGATTAATTAGCTAATTAACGAATAAGTGAACGACTCATATCGGCGAAGAGAGGGGGTGA
>NZ_JASGFM010000080.1:0-8862 GCF_047605565.1 Labrys sp. (in: a-proteobacteria) | reverse complement strand
GCGAACTACTTCCAGGCAGCGGGCTATGAACCAACTTAAACAAGATACGCTCTAGGTTCCATGCGGTCGCATAGTTGAGATTTTCCGAGGCTAGTCGCAATTAACTCGATCGAGTGCTATTTATTACGCGAATTGGCACTGCCCTTTTGCGCCCTCGCGTTCCCCGCTTCCGCGGCACTGTCTTTCCATGTTCTTCCCACCAAGTCGTCAGCGCTTGCATCGTAGGACCGAGGCCGCGGGCTTTTGTTGTGATCTCATATTCTACGCGCGGCGGCACCTCTGCGAAAACTGTGCGCGTCACGAGGCCGTCCTTCTCCAGTTCCCGAAGGCTCGCAGTCAGCATGTGCTGGGTGATGCCGGGGATCGCCTTTCGCAACTCGCCGAAGCGATAAATTCGCTGGTTTAGAAGCCACATGATCTCGAGCTTCCATTTGCCCGAGAGCATCGCGAATGCGCGGCGCATCTCGTCCTGCATGCTGAAATCGCTGTTATCCATTAGTCAGCTTTTCCATACTTACTGGCAATAATTCATCCTACTTGCCAATTTAATCCAACATAGCAAATTCAACATATTCAATCCACCACTGCGGTGACGCAGCGGCTGGAATGCCGCTGGATTAAACACACAGCGTCGCTGCGGTATCGCTACGATGAAGGAACTCTTATGACCTCAATATACATCTATTGGATCAGTACAGCCCTACTTTCATTGCTATATCTGTCATCGGCTTTCTTATACATCACCAAAAAAGACTTCGTGCGGCAGGCACAGGTCGATCTTGGCTACCATGCGCCTCACCTTGTGCCGTTCATGATCGTGGTGAAGATACTCGGCCCGATCGCGATCCTGTCGCGCGTCAGCTTGTCGCTCAGCGATCTCGCTTACGCCGGCATCTTCTACCACCTCATCCTGTCAGGAATGGCTCATCTCGGCGTGCGTAATGTCAAGGGTGCTCTGCCGGCAGCTATCGGTCTTGTGCTGCTAGCAGGTTCCTTCGTCACGCAGAACGCTGCACGCGAGGTGCCGTCCTCCTACGTCCAGGCCGCCGTCGTCCGATGACGCAGCCAGGACCGTCGCTCTCTTCATCAGGCGGCTCCAGTGAGTACGGCGATAGCCCGGCAACTTGGTTCGCACCGTCGCGCAAGCTGCACTGACACCCTCGTCTATAAACGCTTCACAAAGGACAAAAGCATGAGAATCTACGCTATCACCTTCGACTGCGAGAACCCTCAATCCCTGGCGGCTTGGTGGTCGCAAGCCCTCGGGATCGCGATCGGCGACGATTACGGCAACATCGTTTTGCTGCCGCCCACCGCCGACACACCCCTTTTGCTTTTCCAGAAGGCCACCGAAGTGCCGATCCAGCGGAACCGCGTGCATGCCGACTTTTCCACGCCCGACCTCGATGAAGAGACAGAACGTCTAGTCTTGCTCGGCGCATCGGTCGTCGAGAAGTTCAATCTGCCACAGATCCGCTACACGACCCTGACTGATCCGGATGGCAACAAGTTCGACCTCATCCAGGGATAGTCGAGCTAGATCGGCGCGGGCGGGCCTCGAATTCAACAGGGCGCGCCCGCGCAGCGAGAGTCAGCGAACTTCACTCACTTTCTTCTCTGACCTCGGTTTGCCTGGCCGGCATCCCGATAGCCCATTCAGCAAAAGGCCATATGCGCCAAGAAACCGGCGATAGCCATGAGAACGGCGGCCGAGCTGAGATCGATCATTGTCTCCATATGTTCAATTCCTCCTGGAACTATCGGCAGGTTCACGACGAGCGGATCTTTTTCAGACGCGAAGAAGTGTCTTGATGGCGCGGCGCTCATCCATGGCGCGGTAGCCCTCGGCGACATCGGCAAGCGGTAGCGTGAGATCGAAGACCTTGCCGGGATTGATCTTGCGCTCCAGCACCAGGTCCATCAGATGCGGCAGGAAGCGGCGCACCGGTGCCGGCCCACCCAGCAGGCTTTTCTGGGCGAAGAACAGGCCTTGGCCGTCGAGTTGGACGCCATGCGGCACGCCGACGAAACCGATATGGCCTCCGGGACGTGCGCAGGCGATCGCCTGCATCATGGATTCCTGGGTGCCGACGCATTCCAGTACCGATTCTGCACCGATATTGTTCGTCAGTTCCTTGATCCGGGCGACGCCCGCATCGCCGCGCTCCGAGACGATATCGGTGGCACCGAATTCGAGCGCGAGATCCTGGCGCGTCCTGTGCCGGCTCATGGCGATGATGCGCTCCGCTCCCATCTGCCTGGCCGCGAGGACGCCCATCAGCCCGACGGCACCGTCTCCCACGACGACAGCCGTCGATCCGGGCTCAACGCGCGCCGCATCGGCCGCATACCACCCTGTGCCGAGCACGTCGGATGCTGCGAGCAGGCTCGGTATGAGGTCGTCGTCAGGCATGGCCGCCGTCGCGACCAGCGTGCCATCGGCGAGCGGCACCCGCGCATACGGCGCTTGGGCATGGCTCATGAACTCGCGCTGTTCGCAGGAGGACTGGAAGCCGAAGCGGCAATGCGGGCAGGTATTGTCGGAAATGCAAAACGAGCCGACGACGAACTGGTCGGCCTTCACAGTCTTGACCGCGCTGCCGACTTCGACGACCACGCCGCAATATTCGTGGCCCATATGCATCGGCTCATCGACCGGCTGGAGCCCCCGATAGGGCCACAGATCCGAGCCGCAGATGCAGGACGCCGAGAGCTTGATGATGGCATCCGTGGGATGGAGGATTTTGGGCTCCTCGACTTGCTCGCAGCGGATGTCGCCGGGGCCATGAAGAACGGTTCCGAGCATGGGGTGCTCCTTTCGAAAGGTCTGGATCAGGCGATGCGCGCGATGCGCAGCGGGAACTTGCCGCGGATCAGCAGCGGCTCGCAGCCGCCGTCGAGACGGCCGAGCCGGATCAGGCCACGCGACCAGCGGTAGCTCGCGTAGAAAAAGGCGAGATTGCCCCAGGGCGCGTAGTAGCAAAGGTCGCCGGCACGCTCGTCGCCGAATGGGCCGCTACCCTCTTGGGTGAGCTTGCGTGGCAGGTAGCTGATCTTCTCGTTGTCGGCATAGTTGTCGATCGAGAGATCATCGAGCGGCAGCAGCGACGCGAAATCGTGCGCGGAGGGATTGTCTTCCAGTGTCGCCGTCATCGACTGACGATTGAACGAAATGCCAATCTTCATGGGCGCTGATCCTTGGGCGTATCCACGCGTCGTTCCGGCGAGACCGAGGGTGACTGTTGCAAGCAGTCCAGCCCGCAGAATGGTGCGACGGGTAATCGAGCCGGCATTCATGTCGCGATCCTTCGTTGGTCGATCGCGGCCGCGGCCGCAACAAATCCCGAGCCGAGCAGCAGGATGGCGCCGAGCGCGAACGGGCTCCACCACCCGAGGGCATCGAAGAGCAAACCGCCGAGGGCAGCCCCGAGCGTGATGGCGAGTTGGATGACGGCAACCTGCAGGCCGCCGCCGGCTTCGGCGTCATCGCGCAGAGCCCGGCTAAGCCACGTACCCCAGCCGACCGGCGCGGCCGTACCGAAGAAGCCCCAACCGATCAGCAGGATCGCAACGGCCACCGGCTTCGAGCCCAGCACGACCAACGCCGCAGCGATGAGCGCCATGACGAGCGGAATGGCGATCACGATGCTGTAGAGCCTCGCCCCCAACAATTGGCCAATGGCCCAGGTCCCCGCGACGCCAGCCAGCCCCATCAGCAGCAATATCGCCGAGAGCACGGACACGCCAACGCCGGTGACGCTTTCAAGGAACGGGCGCAGATAGGTGAAGAGCGCGAACTGTCCCATGAAGAGCAGGAAGATCGCGGCCATGCCAAGCGCCACCTGCCGGTGCAGCAACAGCCTGAAGACATTGCCGGATCTCTCGCGACCGCGCGGCGGCAGGGACGGCATGCCGATCCACTGCCAGATGAGCGCCAGCAAAGCCAAGGGCACCACGAGGAAGAAGGCGCCGCGCCAGCCGACATGGTCGCCGAGCAGGCTTCCCAGCGGTGCCGAGACCGTCGCCGCGATGGCATTGCCGGCATTGATCAGCGCCAGCCCCTTGGGCACGGACCCTTCCGGCACCAGGCGCATGACGATCGCCGTCGACATCGACCAGAACCCGCCGATGGCGATGCCGAGCAACGCACGTCCGATCATCAACACCGCGTAATTGGGCGCGAAGGTCACAATCAGGCCGGAAACGACCAACAGAAGGGAGAACGAGATCAACACGAGCTTGCGATCGAGCCGTCTCGTCAGGCCCGCAATGAACAGGCTGGTGACGACCGCGAAAATGCCGGAGATGGAGATCGCCTGCCCGACCCGCCCTTCGCTGATGCCGAGGTCGGCGGCAATGGGTGTCAGCAGGCTGACCGGCATGAATTCGGAAGCGATCAGGACGGCGACACACAACGCCATCGAGAGCACCGCTCCCCAGGCCATACCTGGTTTGACCAGCGCGTCATTATAGGTTGTGTGCATGATTCATCTTTCGTCACGGTGCGGTTGCCCACGCAGCCGCCTGCTTTCGAGATGATGTAGCAGGCCGAGATCGATCGGATTAGGCGCCATTAATCGCTTGGATTTATCGATAGGCAGCATAAATCTCCGGATGCCGATTGCGGCGTGTCGCGTGACGAGCCTTCGCCCAAGTGGCCAACAAAAATCTCCTCCACCCCCTCGACAGCTCAGGTTCAACGAATTGACGGCTTCGTGTTACTGGTGGGAGCCGAGGAACTCGACAATGATCCGGCGTTCATCGGCACTGTTGAAGCGCTGGGTCATTCGTGTGCCGCGAACCATCGCGGATGGATTCGCAAGGAATGTTTCCAGAGTCTCGGCGTTCCAGGTCACGTCGGAAGCCTTGAGGGCCGGCGAGTAGTTATAGCCCTGTACGCTGCCGGCCTTGCGGCCGATCAATCCTTGCAGAGTGGGGCCCACGCCGTTGCGCGGCGTCCCAACCTGGTGGCAGGCACCGCATCGCTGCTGAAACAGCTTTTGGCCCTGGGACGGGTTTTCCGCTTGCGCATGGGCAGCATTCGCACCCATGCCAATCGAAAGGGCCGCCATTGCGGCCGCTACAATCTTGCTCACCCTTGCAATCCCTTAAAATCGATCTTGGACAATGGCAGGCTGCGAATGCGCTTGCCGACGAGCGCAGACACCGCGTTCACGACAGCGGGTGGCACCCCTGGAAGGCCCGGCTCGCCGATGCCGCCCATCGGCGCCCCACTCTCGACGATCCGCACATGCACATGCGGCATGCGATCCGGCGTGAGAATGGAATAGCCGTCGTAGTTTCTTGCCTGCGGCATCCCGTCGACATAGACGACCTCTTCGAGCAGGGCCGAAGACAGCCCGAGCGTAACGGCCGAATGCACCTGAGCCTCGATGATGGCGGGATTGACGATGCTGCCGGGGTCGATGGCCACCCAGACGTCGTGAACCGCCACCTCGCCGTCTCGCAAGGACACTTCGGCGATGGTCGCGACTTCGCTACCAAAGGGCGAAGCCATGGCGACACCGCGGGCGCGCCGCGTACCGTCCTGTGCCGTGAAGGGGCCGCGGCGCCACCCTCCGGAGAGATCTGCCACGGCCTCCAGCAACGTCCTGTGGCGAGGACTGTCCGCAAGCAGGCGTCGGCGCAGCTCATAGGGATCCTGCCTGCCGGCATCGGCCATTTCATCGAAGAAGGTCTCGTAGAAAAAGTCGTTCATCGAATGACCGACCGAGCGCCAGAAACCGATGATCGCGGGATCGTCGACATGAATCTGCCCCACGCGCCGGTTCGGGATCGCATAGACCTTGCCGGCAATTCCCTCGACGGCGGAGCTGTCGACCTTATCAGGCTTACGGCCGAACCAACGCCCGGTCGGCCCTTCGCCCACCGCCACTGCCTGCAGGGCGACCGGCAGTCCTTCGGCATCGAGCCCGGCGCGGAAACGAGCGACGCCCATAGGCCGCAAGGCATCGCGCAGGAATTCCTCCTCACGGCTCCAGATCAACTTGACGGGGCGACCGGCCGCCTTTGCCAGCATGATGGCCTGCGGGAATGGATTGGCCGTCTGGTAGAGAAAGTGTCGACCGAAAAAGCCGCCGAGCATAGGCGAATGGATGATGACCTTGTCCGGCGCGATGCCGGCCACTTTCGCCGCCTCGGCCTGGAACATTTCCGGCGCCTGGTTCGGGAGCCAAAGTTCCAACGATCCGTCCTGGTTCCAGCGAGCGAGGGCGGATGGCGGCTCGAGCTGGCCGTGAACCAGATATGGTGCGTCATAGGTCGCTTCGACGATACGCGCAGCCGAGTGCAGGCCGGTGGCGACGTCACCCGCCGCTTCGAAGGCAATCCCGTCGCCTGCCGTCGCCTTCAGCATGGCCTTTCGAGTTTCCGACGAGAAGTCAGCCGGCATGGTGCGCAAGGTTCCAGGCGCGGCTTCGATCCAGCTCACCTGCAATGCCTCGACGGCACGGCGCGCCCGCCACCAGCTCGACGCCAGGACGGCGACGGCCCCTGCGAGCCGATGCACCGAGTGGACGCCGGGCATGGCCTTGACCTGTTCCTCGTTCGCGAACGCGCCGGGTTCGCCGCCGAGCCGGGGGCTGTGCTGAACGGCGGCGTGAAGCATGCCTTCGACCGCAAGATCGATGGCATAGCGGGCCTTGCCCGTGGATTTGTCGCGCACATCCAGGCGCGCTACCGGCTTGCCGATCCAGCGAAACTCCGATCGGCTTCTGAGTGGCACGTTCCCGGGAACAGTCAGTTCCGCAGCCGCAGCCGCGATATCTCCATAGGCAAGCGCGCGACCGGATGCAGCATGCACTACGCGCCCAGGCTCGGTGGTCAGCGTGGAGAGCGGCACGCCAAACCGCGTGGCCGCGGCCTGGAGCAACATCTGGCGGGCGGCGGCGCCGAGCCTGCGCATCGTCTCGTAGCTCATGCGCACCGACATGCTGCCGCCGGTGAAACGGGCACCGCCCGTCAGCAGATAATCGGCGCCCGGCGGCGCTCCTTCCACCACGAATTGCGTGGGCTCGACATCGAGTTCCTCGCCGACGATCTGCGCCATGGCCGTGAAGATGCCCTGCCCGCCCTCGATGAAGGCGCTGCGGAACAGGACCGTGCTGTCAGGGCGGATCTCCAGAAACGCATTCACCCTGGTCCCCGGCACAATGGGCGCTGCCGCCTGGGCATTGACGCGACCACCAGGCAGGATGGCCCCGAGCACCAGCCCGGCGAGCGAACCACCGATGAAGGCACGTCGGGACAAATTCAGCGGCTTGTCGACCTCGAGGGTCGAGGATGCAGTCTGAGGAGCGATGGCGTTCACGATGTCTTCCTCAGGCTTGCGCAGCCTGCCGGACGGCAGACGCAATGGCGTTGTAGGTTCCGCACCGGCACAGATTGACCATGGCGCCTGCGATTTCCTCGTCCGTGGGATGAGCGCTCTGCTTCAGAAGCGCCGTCGCCGCCATGACTTGTCCCGATTGGCAGTAGCCGCATTGCGGCGCCTGGTTCGCCACCCAGGCGTCGACGACTTTTCGGCCAACGGCATCGTCGGTGATCGCTTCGATGGTCGTGATCTGGGCGTTGGCCACGCTTTCGACCGGTGTCACGCAGGATCGCGTTGCCTGCCCGTCGACGAGAACCGTACAGGCGCCGCATTGCGCCAGCCCGCAACCATATTTGGTGCCGGTCATGCCCAGGCCGTCGCGCAACGCCCATAGCAAGGGGGTATCCGGCTCGACGTCGATCTGACGCTTCAATCCGTTGATGGTCAGCTCCATGCCTGTCTCCTTCGGACTGCTCGGCAAGATGGCGATGCGGGACAGACGAGTGCCCCTCCTGCTCCAAGCTAGCAGCCGATGGCAACGCGCATTAGTTGGCTCAATTCGCTTGCATTAATCGATGGGCGCCATAAATCTTCAGGTGGCTTATGGAGAGCGTCGATGGCCAAGGAAGACTTCAGCAACCTGTTGTGGTTCCTGGCCGTGGCCGAAGAACGCAGCTTCACCAAGGCTGCTGCCAAACTCGGCATTGCCCAGTCGACGCTCAGTCACACCATCAAGCAGCTCGAAGATCGCATGGGCATCCGGCTCCTGACGCGGACCACCCGCAATGTCGCGCCGACCGAAGCGGGCGAGCGCTTGCGCCAAACACTGGCTCCGCGCGTGTCCGAGATCGAGACCGAGATCGCAGCGCTCATGGAATTCCGTGACAAGCCGGCTGGCAAGATCCGCATAACGTTGTCGGACCATGCTTTGAATTCACTGGTATGGCCGAAACTCCGGCCTGTTCTGGCGTCCTATCCCGACATCAAGCTCGAGTTCAGCGTCGACAATGGTCTTCGCAACATCATCGAGGACGGCTTCGACGCCGGTATCCGGCTTGGAGAAAGCGTTGAGAAGGACATGATTGCCATCCGTATCGGGCCGGACTGGCGCATGGTCGCCGTCGCCTCGCCCCTCTACCTCGAGGCGCATACCCCGCCGGCGCATCCCCAAGACCTGATCCGGCATAATTGCATCAACATGCGCCAAGCCACGGCCGGCGGTCTGTATGCCTGGGAGTTTGGAAGAGACGGACAGGATTTGCGTGTCAGAGTGGATGGCCAGCTCACCTTCAGCACGTCCTATGCGATGATCGATGCGGCCTTGAGTGGCTTGGGCGTCGCCTTTTTGCCAGAGGACCTCGTCGAGTTCCATGTCGCCTCTGGAGATCTTGTCTTGTTGCTGGACGAATGGTCGCCCAAATTTGCGGGGTACTACATTTATTATCCAAGCCGGCGCCAAAACCTGCCCGCATTCAAAGTCATCGTGGACGCACTTCGGCATCGGAATGCTTGATCGTCACTCGCCGCTC
>NZ_JASGFM010000079.1:0-9033 GCF_047605565.1 Labrys sp. (in: a-proteobacteria) | reverse complement strand
TCTCGATGCTGCATGAGGGCGACTATTTCCTCAACGGCAAGCTCTATGATGCCAATGGCAGCGAGGTGAAGGTCGAGGGACCGGGCCACCATTGACGCTGGAGAAAAGTGCCGCCCCTGGCCGCACGCGGGTCGGGGGCGGGGGCGGCCCCTTCAAGACGGCGCAGAAGCGCTTCCGGCATGCTCGTCCAGCACCGTGGCGATCACCTTCCTGGCTGACAGCTCGGTCGGCAGCGTACTGCCATGACCGCAGCAGATGAGCAGGGCCTTCCACAGGGCCCAGCCGCGGGCACGGGCCCAGATCGCCTCGTCAAATCCCGCCGCCGACAGTCTTGCCTTGAAAGCCGCACGGCTTTCGCCCCGCAGGAAGGTCCAGGCGATCACCAGGTCGCAGGCAGGATCGCCGACCGCGCTGCTGCCGAAATCGATCACGGCGCTCAGCCGTCCCTTGCGCAGCAGCAGGTTGCCGACGGCGATATCGCCATGCACCCAGACGGGCGGCGATTGCCATTGCGCCGCCAGTGCCGCCTCCCAGACCTGGCCCGCCGCAGCGGCATCGATCTCGCCCGCAAGTCGATCGAGGCAACGCCGCGTCTCGGCGTCGTAGACTGAGAGCGCCCCACCGCGATGAAAATTATCCGCCCCGGCGGCTGGCCCCTCGGCGGGCGCGCGCTGCAGGGCCAGCAGGAACTGCGCAAGATCGGCCGCAAATCCGACGGGATCGGTGAGTTGCTCGAACACCACCGGCTTGCCCTCGATCCAGCGCTGGACCGACCAGGGATAGGGATAGCCTTCCGCCGGGCGGCCGAGGGCAAGCGGGGCTGGGATCGGCAAGGGCAGATGCGGGGCCAGCGCGGGCAGAAAGCGCCATTCCTTCTCGACCTGCGGCACATAGGAGGCGGCGGTCGGCAGACGCACCTTCTTGTCCTCGCCGAGGCGGAAGGTGGAGTTGTCCCAGCCATTGCGCTCGACCGGCCGGACCGGCTGATCGGCCCAATCGGGAAACTGGCTGTCGACCAGGCGGCGCACCAGCCCGACCTCGATCGTCAAGCGGCCAGTCATGCAGCATCCTCCCATTCGAGCCGATTGCCGGCCCCAACCGTCAAGCGGCCCGCGCCGGCCCCACCAGGAAGCGGATCGCCAGGAAGGACAGTCCGCCGAGCCCGCCCAGCAGGGCCGTCACCGCCAGGGACAGGCCGGCGCCGATGGTGGTCAGCGCGAAGGCGAAGGCAAAGGGCGCCATCGCGGCCACGATCAGGCGGGCGGCCATCACCTTGCCCTGCAGCGTGCCATACCCTTCGCTGCCGAACAAAGCCAGCGGCAGGGTACCGATCACGATGCTGAACAGCCCGTTGCCCAGGCCGAACACCACCGCAAACACCATCGCGCCCGTGGTGGAGGGCGCCGTGAGGGCGAGCAGGGCCACGGAGGCCGGCATCAGCGTCGCCGCGATCAGCGCGAGGGCGATCGGCGGCAGATTGCGCCCGAACACCATGTTGACCAGGCGGCTGAGCACCTGGGACGGGCCGAACAGCGTGCCGACCACCGCCGCCGACGTTCCGAGCCCGAGGCCGGACAGCAGCGGGATCATGTGGACCAGGATGGCCGCAACCACCAGCGACAAGGCGGCAAAGCCGACGAGCATCAGCCGAAAGCCTGCCTTGCGCTGGGCGGGCGCGAGCAGGCCCGCCACCGCCGACTGCTGCCCGATGGCCGCACCACCCTGCTTCGACAACCCAAGCGAGAGCCAGACATACAGGGGAAAACAGACCGCCAGATTGAGCCCGGCGAAGACGAGATAGACGTCCTGCCAGCTCATGCGCTCATGCAAAGCGGTGGTAACAGGCCAGAACACAGTGGAGGCAAAGCCCGCGATCAAGGTGAGATAGGTGATGCTGCGCTGGGCAGCCCGCGGGCGGATCTGCACCAGCAAGGCGAAGGCAGCGCCGTAGAGCACCAGGTTGGAGGCTGTCTCCATCGCGATCAGCGCCGCCACGAAGGCCACGCCGCCCGGCGCCAGCGCACAGGCAGCCAATGATGCCGAAGCAGCCAGGGAACCGACCGCCATCACGCGGCCCGCTCCGATCGCATCGATCAGCCGACCGACCCAGGGCGCCGTGGCACCGCCGATCAGCAGCGCGGCCGAGAGCGCGCCGAACACCCATTCGGTGGTCCAGCCCAGGCCCTTCGCCATATCGGCGGCCAGGATGCTGAAACTGTAATAGAGCGTGCCATAGCCGATGATCTGGGTGACGCCCAGGGCGATGATGGCCGCGACGGGCGAGCGTTCCGCATGCATGTCTGGATCAGTCGCAATCAGGTCCGACGATAGGTCACGACTTCATCATCTTCCTTGACGAAGTGCTCGACCGGCCGGTCGAGCAGGTCGAGCACCGCCTCGGAAGGACGGCACAGGCGCGTACCATGTGCCGTCTCGACGATGGGCCGGTTGATCAGGATCGGATGCGCCAGCATGAAGTCGATGATCTGCTCGTCGCTCCATTTCGGGTCACCCAGGCCGAGCTCGGCATAGGGCGTGCCCTTCTCGCGCAACAAGTCGCGCGGCTGCATCGCCATGGCGGCCAGCAGTGCGACGAGCTTGTCCCGTGAGGGTGGGGCGTCGAGATACTCGACGACCACCGGCTCCTCGCCCGACTGGCGGATCATGGCGAGGGTGTTGCGCGAAGTGCCGCAGGCCGGATTGTGATAGATAGTGACACTCATCGCGGGGGCTTTCGATCGGAACCACGGAGCTGGCGCCAACGCTGCTCCGACAAAACACCCATCGCATGAGGGCGGCCAGCGGCTCAAGGCCCCTGCCCTGCGCCAAGGTGCCGCCGGAAGAAGTCGAGGAGCTCGGCGTTGAAGCCTCGATGGAAGGCAATCGATCGAAGCCTGCCCCATCCGCGCAGATCTCCGCCTCGCCGAAATCGGCGGCGGCCTTGGCAGACTCGGCGCTGCAGGGCGCCAGGAAGGCGAAATGCCCGGCTTTGGCGGCGGCATGCATCTCCGGCAGGGTGGCAAGATTGCGTGCCACCGTCTCGACATCCTTCGGCACCACGCCGTCGCCACCGAACTCGGAAGCCCATAGTTGCACCGGAATGCCGACCGGCACCAGGCCTGCGGGCGGGAGGAGCGCTACAATGCCTTCTTGCCGAAGCGCTGCTCGAGGAAGCGGGTGATGATCTCCACCACCAGTTCATGATCGGCCTGCTGGGGCAGGCCCGATATGGTGATGGCGCCGACCAGGCCGGTGCCCTCAACGATGATCGGAAAACTGCCGCCATGCGCGGCATATTCCTTGGGGTCGACCATGAAGCGATCGTGGAAGGAGGGGCCGCCCGGCAGCGTCGACTGGCCCATATAGAAGGAGGAATGACCGAACCGGTAGACCACCGCCGATTTGCGGGCGATCCATTGGTC
The DNA here is from genome assembly GCF_047605565.1 of Labrys sp. (in: a-proteobacteria). Lineage (NCBI taxonomy): Bacteria > Pseudomonadati > Pseudomonadota > Alphaproteobacteria > Hyphomicrobiales > Xanthobacteraceae > Labrys > Labrys sp. (in: a-proteobacteria). Next base: position 5,611 of record NZ_JASGFM010000079.1, on the reverse strand, counting down.
ATTGTCGAGCGAAGTGCCGGCCAGGGCAGCATGGAAGAGCTGCTGGCGGTTGCGCGTAACATTGATCGCCACCGGCAAGGCGCGTTCGCGGGCAATGCCAAGCGCCAGCGTGCCCAGATCAATGGCAATCTCGTTGTCGAAGGCTGGAAAGGTGAGCACCGCCTCCTGGCGCAGCAACTCGCTCAGCGTGATCTCGTTGGGCATGTCGGCCTCCTTGCCCGACGATCATGCGGGCGCCCGCCAGCCCTGGCAAGCCGGCAAGCGGGCTCCCACACAGGCAAGGCCTGCACCAGCGCGCCGATCTCGCTCCGTCACCGGATGGAATGGAGGCCACCCCGCCGGGAGCCATCGGCGTTCCTATTTGCGGAAGCTCGCCTCGCCCGCATCCGACACCTGCACCCAGCGCTTGTCCGGCGCTGCGCCGGCGACATAGGCATCGTTCCAGTTCCACCATTTATAGGGCGGCGTCTGCGGATAGCCTTCGGGCGAATCCTCCCAGGCCTCCTGGCGGCCGAGCGGCGTGATGTCGAGATAGTTCCAGGTGCCGCCCATCTGCTCGTCGCCGCGGCTGTTGACCAAATAGGTGCGGAAGATCCGCTCGCCGTCACGGTAGAACACATTGGTGCCGTGCCACTCGCCCACGCCGAAATCCCAGTCGAAATCGTCGAGCACGGTGTACCATGGCATGGTCCAGCCCATGCGCTGCTTCAGCCTGGCGATATCGCCCTGCGGCGCCCGCGAGAGGAAGACAAGCGTGGTGTCGCGGGCATTGAGATGGGAAAGATGGGCGACCTGGTCGGCCACCATCGAGCAGCCTCGGCAGGCATGGTCGGGCCAGCCGAATACGCCCGGCTCGAAGAAGGCGCGATAGGCGATGAGTTGGCTGCGGCCCTCGAACAGCTCGGCGAGACTTGCGCGCGCCTGCGGCCCCTCGAAGACATAGGCCTTCTCCACCGCCATCCAGGGCATGCGCCGGCGCTGGGCCGCCAGGGCATCGCGGGCGCGGGTGTGGGCCTTTTCCATCGCCAGCAGCCGCTCATGGGCCGCCTGCCATTCCTGCGGCGACACCACCGGCGGGGTGTGCATGCCCGTGGCTCCGTTCTGTCCATTTCCGGCTGGAGTGGTCATCGCAAATCTCCTCATCCGAGCGCCCACCGTACCGCATGCTTCAAGCGCATCGGCACGCGCCGCCCTTGGTTCTTTATCGGTGAGGAGAGAGTGCCACCGGGAGGCGGAGGGGTGGGAGTAACAAGTGTGGCGGCATTCGGAAGGAGCCCCGGTCGCAAGCGCAGACCCGAATTCCCGGCAACGGCTTGCATTGTTTCGGCCCGGTCAAGGACAGGCATGTTGTATCGATTTATCGCAGCTTGTCGTAGGAGGTTTTTTGGCTAGGGTAATCAACATAAAGCGCCCGGAAAGAGGAGCAATGTTCGTAAAAAAATAGAATACCAAGAGGAAAAGTTATGAAATTGGGTCCATCTATTCTTTCAAATTGCGCTGCGGCTTTGGGCGTCATCGCCCTTATAGGTTCAACCTCCCCTCTTGCGGCTCAGGAATCCGACAAGACCGTCGCGCTTCTTCAGCAGCTCCTGCGCTTCGACACATCCAACCCGCCGGGACGAACGCTGGAGGAAGTCACCTACCTCAAAAAGGTCTTCGACGATGCCGGCATCGAAAATGAAATCATCAAGACCCCCAAGGATGGGGTGGCTCACTTCATCGCGCGCCTGAAGGGCGATGGCAGCAAGAAGCCCGTGCTTCTGGCTGCGCATTCGGATGTGGTGCCGGTCGAACGGCACACCTGGAGCGTCGATCCGTTTGCCGGCGAAATCAAGGATGGCTACGTCCTGGGGCGGGGCGCCATGGACTTCAAGGGCGGACAGGCGGTGTTCGTCCAGGCGCTCCTCGATCTCAAGAAGAGCGGCGTCGCACTGTCGAGGGACGTGATCTTCCTGGCCGAAGCCGACGAAGAAGCCGGCGATTACGGCACCGACTGGCTGGCGAAAAATCACTGGGACAAGATCGATGCCGAATTCGTCTTGAACGAAGGCGGCTGGATCTTCCAGGACAAGCAAGGGGTCACCCGGCAGGTCAACATCACGACGCGTGACAAGATCTATGCAGGCCTCCGGCTCAAGGTGACGGGTACGCCCACCCACTCCTCGCGCCCGCAACCGGACAGCGCGGTCGGCAAACTGACCCGGGCCCTGGCGAAATTGTCGGTGTGGGACACCGAGCCCACCCTCACCGGCCAGACCAAGGCCTATTTCCAGGCCCTTGCCTCGAGCGCAACCGGGCAGATGAAGCGGGATCTCCAGACGCTGGCCTCGAGCAACGACCCTTCGGCGCTGAAGAAAGCCGGAAAACGCGTCTCCGCCACCGGCGATTATCCGCTGCTCTGGCATGCCCTGATGCGCAATACGGTGGCGACGACGATCATCAAGGCCGGGGTGAAGGAAAACGTCATTCCCGGCACGGCCGAAGCCTATGTGAATGTGCGCCTCGTGCCAGGCTCGACACCCTGGGACGTGCGAAGCCAGGTCGAGAAAGCCATCGCCGATCCGGATATCAAGATCAGCGTCGACTCCAGCCTTTCGGAAGACGATGCCAAGGCCTATTACAAGAAGCGCACGGAAGCCGAGGCATCCCCGACCGATACGCCCCTGTTCAAGGCTCTCGAAACGGCCGGCAAGAAGACCTGGCCCGAAGCCACCGTGGTTTCGGCCCTGTTCGAGGCCGGCACGGATGCTTCCGCCTGGCGGGACCGCGGCATACCGACCTATGGCATCTATCCCTACCCGCTGGACAATGAAACGCTGGAGCGCATGCACGGCAATGACGAGCGCATCGCCGTCAAATCCTTGAAGGAGGGTACGGCTTTCATCTACGACACGCTGGTCGGCGTGGCCGCGAAGTGATCGCCGGCCGGCCTTCTAGCAAGTGGGAAGGCCGGTTTGGAATGCGGCGCCGGGCCTCCGGTGCCGCGAGCTTCACTCTGTTGCCCGACCCATCATCCCGGTTAGCGTCCCGCTCTGCGTGAGAATGGCGTCGCCCATATAGGCAAGCGAGGTGAAGCTGCGCTCCGCCGCCTCCTTGTGACCGGTGCCACAGGCATCCTCGATGATGATGGGCACGAAGCCGAGATCGGCGCCGTGGCGGGCCGTCGGCTCGATGCCGATCTCGATGGCAACGCCCATGATGGCGAAGGCGGTGAGGCCGCAATCGCGCAGGATGGTGGCGAGCGGCGTGTCGGCAAAGGCCGAGAAGGTGATCTTGTCGAGGATAGCCTCGTCCTCCCGCGGCGCCACTTCCGGCGTGATCTCGAAGCCAGGGGAAGAGCGCAGGAACCAAGGCTTCACCGCCGCGGGATCCTCGGTGCGCTGCCAGGCCATGGCCTGGCGATATTGGAAGCGACCCATCAATTTGGGCGGCATCGACATGTGGCGCAGGAAGACGACGCGGTAGCCGCCGGCCCGCGCGGCCTGCAGCACGGCGGCATTGCGCGCGGTGATGGCGGCACCATCGGCGATCTGGCCGAGGATGCCCACCTGCATGTCATAGACGATGACGGCCATGCGGTCGGGCCGGCAGAGCTCCGCGAGAGAGCCATGGAGTTCGAGACCGAAGGGAGTCTTCATGGGGTTCGGCTCCTTGCGAGTGTGGCAGCCGGCCAGCGACGACCGGTGCCGTGACTGTCCCGCACCTTACGGCGGGCGCGCCCGCAAATCATCCCTCCCGCCCTTGCGAAAACGGGCGGGTCCTGCCCGCCCGTCCGCATCCCGGAAAATCGGCGAGCTTATTCGGCCGATTGTACTGCCTTGGCGTCATGCAGAACGCCATGTGTCTCCAACTCGTCCAGGAGCCCCTTCCACAGCGAGATGCACAGGCCGATCATCACCAGGAGGAAGGGAGCGGCGGCGATGATCGAGGCCGTCTGCAGGCCGGCGAGGCCGCCCATCACCAGGAGCACGCAGGCCGAGGCGCCGGCGAGCAGGCCCCAGAGCACCACGATGCCCGCCTGCGGATGCGGTGCGCCCCTGCTGGAAAGCATGCCCATCACCACCGAGGCGGCGTCCGCGCCGGAAACGAAGAAGATCGCCACCAGGAACATGGCGATGGTCGAGGTCACCGTCGCCATCGGATATTGGGCCAGCAGGGCGAACAGCGATACCGGCGCGCCCTGGTTCTTGACCGCCTCGACCAAGCCGCCGGCGCCCATCAGCTCCGAATGGAGGGCGGTTCCGCCCATGATGGTGAACCAGATGAAAGTAACGGCGCTGGGAATCAGCAAAACGCCGATCACGAATTCACGGATGGTGCGGCCGCGCGAGATGCGGGCGATGAACACGCCCACGAAGGGTGCCCAGGAGATCCACCAGGCCCAGTAGAAGATGGTCCAGTTGGCCAGCCACTTGCCGTCGCTGAAGGCGGCGGTGCGGAACGACATCGAAACGAGGTCGCTGAGATAATAGCCGAGCGATTCGATCAGCGTGTCGAAAATGAACACGGTGGGACCGAAGGCTGCCAGGAAGAGCAGCAGTACCACCGCGATCACCATATTCATGTTGCTGAGGAACTGGATGCCCTTGCCGACGCCGGACACCGCCGAGAGGATGAAGAGCACCGAGAGCACGGCGATGATGGTGAGGGCGATGGCGGCGGATTCGCCGGTGCCCCACAGATAGTTCATGCCGGAATTGATCTGCTGCGCGCCCAGGCCGAGCGAGGTCGCAGTACCGAACAGGGTGGCGATGATCGCCAGCACGTCGATGGTGCGGCCGATCGGCCCGTGCACCCTGTCGCCGATCAAAGGCTGGAAGGCGCTGGACATCAGCGTCGGCAGATCGCGGCGATAGCTGAAATAGGCGAGCGCCAGCCCGACGACGGCATAGATCGCCCAGGGATGCAGGGCCCAATGGAAATAGGCATATTGCATCGCCACGATCGCCGCTTCCTTCGACTGCGGCTGGGCGAGCCCATGCGGCGGCGCGCCGAAATGCGACACGGGCTCGGCCACGCCCCAGAACATCAGGCCGATGCCCATGCCGACGCTGAACATCATGCAGACCCAGGAGACCGTGGAGAATTCCGGCTTCTCGTCGTCATGGCCGAGCTTGATCCGGCCGAAACGGCTGAAGGCCAGAAAGCCCGCGAAGACCAGGAAGAACGCCGTCGAGACGACGAAGCTCCAGCCAAAGGCATGGATGATGCCGTTGAGCGTCGCCGTGGCGACACTTGTCAGGCTGGCGGGGAAGAGCGTTCCCCATAATACGAAGCCTACGACAATAATAAGCGCCGGCCAGAAGACACCGGAATCCGATCCACGAAGCATTGCGCGCGACAAAACGATCGTTCCTCCCCCGTTGAAGCGGGCGCTTCATCGTCTGCCAGCCGGGATTTCGACGTTCGCGAGTCCCAATAGCCACGCCCCTACGTCATAGTGCCGCGATATACCTTTGCAATCCGCCCTAGTACCGACCTTCGGGGTTCCGAATCCGACCCCGGATCGCAAAAGCCGACGGACATGCGCGGCAATGGGCGGAGGCGGGCGCGCATCGTCTAGAGCGTATCTTGTTTAAGTTGGTTCATAGCCCGCTGCCTGGAAGTAGTT
>NZ_JASGFM010000078.1:0-9728 GCF_047605565.1 Labrys sp. (in: a-proteobacteria) | reverse complement strand
AGTGCCAGCCATCGGCAAACCCCTGCGTCTGGGAGTTATCGATGTGGACCACGAAGACCGAGTTGCCCATCAGCCGGAAGCCGTCGCCAACGGCCCCGCCTGCAGGCACCCCCGAGGATGCAAACAAGTGGTTGATGTCCCAGCCGCCCGCGCTCCACACTTCAATCGCCTGATTGAAATTATCGACACGAACATTGTCGATCTTCCCGCCAATAGAGCCGGGGATCCATTTGCCGTAGAGGCCGATAGCGGTGTTGCCCGGTGTGGTCTGGCGAAGTTCCAAGTCGCTCAAAAAGATGGGGTTCTGAGTCCTCCCGGTGTCAGGGGAGTTGACGCAGACCTCGATGCCGTTAACGCCGCCGTCATACTGAAGGACCGTCTGCTTGTCGCCAGCACCGGCAATCGTCAGCGTTTGGGAGCAGGCCTTGAGCGCCCTGTTGAAGCGAGCGGTTCCAGCCCCAAGGGTGAAGGTTACCTTGCCGTTGGCGTTCGCATCGATGAGGGACTGAAAGATCGCCCAATCCAGATAATCACCTAGCGAGGTAGCGGCGGGAAGGATGGCCTGCCACTGGCTGAGCGTCCATCCCGACGTCGGGCGCCCGTTCAGGGAAGTAACCGAACTCAATGTCCTGGCGATACCATCGCCCCTATAGCCGAACCCGCGAAGGGTGGTTTCGTCGATCTCCGTAACGTTGCGAAGAGTGGCCGGGAGGTTCCATGCGCCCTTTTCGTCCAAACACCCAAAGGGGACTCCCTTGTCCGTCGCGTTGGAACTGTCGAGATCCCACAGGTAGAGACATCGGGAGGAACCCGACTTGTCGATAGACAATGTCGGCGTACCCCTGGCCTGGGCTTGGGCGAAAGCAGGCCCTGCGCACAGAAGAGCGAGCAGAGCCGCTATGAAACGGGTCATGATGACGAGTCCTGTGTTTCGGCGATTGTATCGCGGGTAGCGCCCAGGGACACCCTGCGGACACCCCGTTCCCCCAACGCTTGCATGCGAACTTCCTACGGATGTCATCGAGCGCGCCACGCCGTACGAGAGCGCCGTTATGGTCCCTCTGCCGAGCAGCATACCGGCATCAAGCCCGCTCCAGCGGCCGATTCAACGGTTCGCTAACCGAACGACTTCTGACATTCCGCCACGAGCCAGGCCATCAACTGCTCGCCTTTCGCACCCAGTTCTCGCTCGCCCGGCCAGACCAGTCCGTAATGCGTGCCGTCGGCCCAGAAACCGGCGGGCGCGGTGAGGCGGCCTCGCTTGAGGTCGTCGGTTGCCAATACCAGCGGGCCGAGGGCCACACCCAGGCCCGCCGAGGCCGCTTCCATCATCAGGAAATGGTGGTCGTAGAAGCGGGTTTCCTGCGGGCGCGGCCGGTGGGGGTGGCGCGCCAGCCATGTCGGCCAGGCGTCGGGGCGCGTCCTGCTGCCGAGGCCGATATAGGCGCCCTCCTCGAAATCGGCGAGGCGGTCGGGCACCATCACCGGCCCGACCTTTTCGGCGAACAGGCGCCGGACCTGCCAGGTCTCGGGCATGGCGAAGTCGAGGCGGCGGATGGCGAGGTCGATGCGCTCGCGCGCGAAATCGATCGAACCGCCGCCGACCGAAAGATGCAGGGCGATCGCGGGATGGGCCGCCTGGAAGCCGCCCAGGCGCGGGATCAGCCAGCGCATCGCCACCGAGGGCTCGCAGGACAGCACCAGGGCATCGTCCTGCGTCGCCGCGGCGCGCAGGCCCTGCACGGTGCTGCGCAATTCGCCGAAGAAACGGTTCACCGTCAGGAACAACGTCTCGCCCGCCGCCGTCAGCTTGAGGCCGCGGCCGCTCTTTTCGAACAGTTGGAAGCCCAGATCATCCGAGAGTTTGGCGATGCGCCGGCTGACTGCGCCATGCGTCAGTGCCAGCGTGTCGGCGGCCAGGCGTACCGAGCCCAGCCGCGCCGTGGCCTCGAAGGCGCGCAAATCATCGAGGGAGGGAATGACGGAGCGATCCATTGGTGATCTGATATCACCGATATCGGTTAGAAACTATCGCTTTTTTCGAACTTGTTTTCCTCGATAATCGGGTCATGCAAACAGTTCCTTCCGAAATCGCAGGCCTGTCCGGTGGAGAGCAGCCTCCCATTGTCCCAGCTGAAGCCCCCTCGCCGCTTGCCATCACCATGGGCGATGCCGCCGGCATCGGGCCGGAGATCATCGCCAAGGCCTTTGCCGGGGGCTGCGGGCGCTGTATCGTCTATGGCAGCGCCGGCGTGATGACCGATGCCGTGGCCCGCCTTGGCCTGGCATTGCGGGTTCGCAGCATCGCCGAGCCGGAGAAGGCCCGGTTCAGCCCTGATGTCATCGATGTCGTCGACGCCTGCGACATCCGAGAAGCGCCGCCTTCCGGCCGGATCAGCGCGGCTTGCGGCAAGGCTGCCCATGACGCGCTGCTGGCAGCCATCGGCGCCGCCAGAACGGGCACGGTGGCAGGCATCGTCACGGCCCCGATCAACAAGGAAGCGCTGGCGGCAGCGGGCCTGTCCTACCCAGGCCATACCGAGATCCTGGCCGCCCACGGCGGAGCCGCGCGGGTGGCGATGATGCTGGCCAATGACGAGATCCGGACAGTTCTCGTCACCATTCATACCGCGCTGCGCCTTGCCATCGAACAGGCCGATTTCGCAGCCCAGATGGCGGCGATCCGCTTTGCGCATGAAGGCGGGCGGGCGCTCGGCATTCCGGCGCCACGCATCGCCGTCGCCGGCCTCAATCCCCATGCCGGCGAAGGCGGCCTGTTCGGCAGCGAGGAGATCGAGATCATCGCGCCGGCCATCGCGGCGGCACGCCGCGAGGGCATCGACGCCAGCGGCCCCTGGCCCGGCGACACCGTGTTTTTCCAGGCCCGGCGCGGCCGGTTCGACGTGGTGGTCGCCCAATATCACGACCAGGGGCTCATTCCGATCAAATATCTCGGGCTGGATCGGGGCGTTAACATCACACTGGGCTTGCCTTTCATCCGCACCAGCCCCGATCATGGCACGGCGTTCGACATCGCCGGACAGGGCATCGCGGATCCTGCAAGCCTCATGACCGCCATCGCCTATGCCCGGCGTCTCATTGCGGCCAAAGCCGATACTGAAAGAGAGAGGGTCTCCTGATGGGTCTTCGCTTCATCTTCATGCTCACCCGCAACGACCAGACTGTCGAGGATGCGGACATGCATCTTCAAACGGCACTGAAACTCGGGATCCGCCATATCGGCTTCAAGGATATCGGCCTGCCGATCGAGCGGCTCAAGGACCTCAGCCGGATGATCCGGGCGGGTGGTGCGACCTCCTATCTCGAAGTGGTCTCCCTCGATCGCGACAGCGAACTCGCCTCGGCCCGGGCCGCTGTCGAGATCGGTGTCGATATCCTGCTTGGCGGCACGCATGTCGAGGAGGTGTCGGCGATCGTCAGGGGCACCCGGATCCGCTACTGCCCCTTCCCCGGCCGCATCAGCGGCCATCCCAGCGTGCTCGAGGGCAGCATCGAGGAGATCGTTGCCAGCGCCCGCAAGCTCGCCGCCCATGAAGGCGTGCACGGCCTCGACCTGCTGGCCTATCGCTCGAGGGAAGATGTGCCAGCGCTGATGCAGGCCGTGTGCGCCGCGGTGTCCAAGCCCGTCTACATGGCCGGATCGATCGAGACGCCCGGCCAGATCGCGGCGGTGAAGCAAGCGGGCGGCATGGGCTTCACCATCGGGACCGCCGCGCTCGACGGGCGCTATCCGGCCGAGAGCAAGGATGTGGCAGGCCAGCTTGCCTCCATCATGCGGGACGTGGCGGAGATCAACAACCATCTCTCCCCCTATCACAAGCAGAGCCTTACCTCAGCTTTCGGCGCCTTTGCCGACACGGCTTCGCCCCGGATTGCCGGGCGGATCAACGACATCGAGATCAAGCTCGCCAAGGTCGAGGCCGAATCCGGCTGGCATTTCAACGCCAGGGAGGATGCCTTCCTGCTGGTGCACAAGGGCCGCCTGCTCATGCGCTTCCGCGACCGCGACGAAGTCGTCGAGGAGGGCGATTTCATCATCGTGCCGCACGGGGTCGAGCATTGTCCGGAGGCGCTGACCGCCGAATGCCAGATCGTGCTGATCGAGCCGCCTCGCAGCCACGCCTGAACGCTGCGCCGGACTGCAATGCTCAGTCCGCGCTCCCCTCCTCCGCTCGTCCCCTCGCCTCGACGATCGCGGACTGCAGGGTGAACAGGCGGTACAAGGTCAGCGCCGCCTTGTAGGGATCGCCATCGCAGTCGCGGATGATGCCGTCCAGGGCTGCCGCTTCCTCCGCGGTCGCCGGCACGACCTCGTCCGCAAAGAGCACTTTCGGATCTATTGCCATCCCTGCCTCCCATCCTCGACTCAGCGCGAAATTAGCCGGGAAGCCAGGCGTTGGCCAGCATTTTGTTCTTGAATTGTTCTTATTTGAAATTCCGCCGCGCCGGACGAAAAAGCCCGGCGGAGCCGGGCTTCTCATACCGTCGCAGTGCGGTTAATCAGAACTTGTAGCTGATACCGGCCGTAACCGTCGTCTGGTTCCAGTCCGCCTTCACGCGGCCATCGGGCGTCGCGTAGCTCTTCTTGTTGAAGTCGCTGTAGCGCACTTCCAGGCGGCCGATCCAGTTCTGGGTGAAGGCGTATTCGGCGCCCAGGCCCACCGTCCAGCCGATATGGGTATTGCTGGAATCAGCACCGGCCGTGGAGAGCTTGGCATTGGCCAGGGCAAGGCCGCCGGTGGCGTAGATCAGGATGTTGTCGAAGGCATAGCCGACACGGGCCCGGGCCGAGCCCTGCCACTCGGTCTTCAGCTTGAGTGTGCGAAGCGTGCCGCCATAGTTGGCATGGGCGCTGCCGTTCAGGTTGGAGTAGTCGATGTCGCCTTCGACGCCGATGACGAACTCGTTGATCTGGTAGTTGTAGCCGGCATGGGCGCCGCCGATGAAACCGCTGAGATCGAACTTGTCCGCGAACTGCGGCGCAACCGTGGTCGTCGTCGTAACCGAGAAGAGCTTGCTCTGGTCGTCATTCTCGCGGCCCCAGCCATAACCGGCATGCAAACCCACATAGGGGCCGCTCCAGTTGTAAGGTGTTACCACCGGCGCAACCGGCTCGACGGCCTGCGCGGCCAGGTCGGCGGCATAGACCGAAGTCGAGCAGAGCAAGGCAGAAAGGCCGGCTATGGCGAAGCAAATCGTACGCATCGAATCCCCCTCGTAAAATGCGATACAAGCTATACTTTCAGGGCAAGTAAAAGTCGGTGACATATCGGCAACAGGCAAAATTAATTCGGCACCATAGCACCGCCATCGATGATTGCCTTGCCGGCGGATTTGGCCAGGGCTTGCAAGGCCTCGCCCGCTCGTGCTCTGCATCCTGCCATGCGGATCGTCCACGCCACGGCGGTGGATCCCGACCATGAAGAGGCAACAGGAGAAGGGATGAGCGAAAGCACTATCTCGATCACGCTTTGCGGCATCGACCTCGCGCTGATCTATCCCGACGATCTGGACGAAGAGATCTGGCCCTATTTCTGGCATGTCGCCCATGACGGCCAGCCGGAGGCTCCACCCGCGACCTTGCGCCTCTACCGCCAGGCCTACGGCCGGCTCGAACTCTATCGCGACGGCGCCCTGGTCTGGAAGGATCTGTCCTGGCCGGAGGCCCTGCATCCCCTGCTCGACGAGATCGGCCGCGTGGTGGCCGCGGCGTCCATCCGCCCGGTTCTGCGTGCCGCGGCAGTCGCCTATGACGGCAAAGTGGTGCTGATTGCCGGCCCTCCCGGCTGCGGCAAAACCGGCCTGGCAGCCTGGCTCGTCGAAAAGGGCTTCCAGTTCCTCGCCGACGATCTCGTCTGCCTCGGGGATGCGGAGGCGTCCGTGAGGCCGGGCTCGCTCGCCCTCGCGCCGCATGCGCAGGCATCGGCCCGGATCCTGTCTTCGCCGGCCTTCATCGATGCCTATGCCAGCCTCACCCAGGCGGGTGCCGTAATCAAGCCGGAGGCCCTGGCGGAGGGACATGCGGCCGAGTGGCCCTGCGCCCTCGTCCTCATCCCGCAACGCCATGAGGGCGCCGAACCCGACCTGCAGACGATCTCGACCGACAGGCGCCGCTTCTTTCTCGAACTCGCCCAGCATCCCGACCAGCGCATATCGGCTGCGACCGAAGCCAGGCTCACCGATTTCGCCCGGCAGGTGCCGATGGTCAGGGCCCGCTTCGGCCAGCCCGGCGACTGGCTCGACAACTTCCTCCGCCGCACGCTCGATGCCGGTCTGCCGGCGGCGAATGCGGTCCATCAGCGCAAGACCGAGGCGCGCCAGCAACTGGAGGCCGTGGCGGCGGTAACGGCGCGTCCGGCCGGCGACTGGTTCTTCCCCAAGCCGGCCCTCGCCGCACCGCGCAAGCGCCTGAGCATCGGCATGGCGACGTTCGACGACTATGACGGGGTCTATTTCACGCTGCAGGCCTTGCGGCTCTATCATCCCGAAGTCGCCGACGATCTCGAACTCCTGGTGGTCGACAACAATCCGAACGGGATGTGCGGCGACGCCCTGCGACGCCTTGCCAAGGGTTCGGGCGGGTTTCGCTATATTCCGGTATCAGAGAGCATCGGCACCGCCGTACGCGATTTCGTGATGCAGGAAGCCGCCGGCGAGCACGTTATGTGCCTCGATTGCCACGTCCTGCTGGTGCCGGGCGCGCTGGCCAGGCTGCTCGACTATTTCGAGCAGCATCCCGGCAGCAACGACCTGCTGCAAGGACCGCTGGTCAGCGACGACCTCACGAGCCTTTCCACTCATTGGAAGGCGGAGTGGGCCGGGGGCATGTATGGCACCTGGGCGCTCGACGCCGCTGGCAGGGATCCGGAGGCGCCGCCCTTCGACATCCCGATGCAGGGGCTCGGCCTCTACGCCTGCCGCCGCGCCGCCTGGCCAGGCTACAACAAGCTCTTCCGCGGCTTTGGCGGCGAGGAAGGCTATATTCACGAAAAATTCCGCCAGGCAGGCGGGCGCACCCTATGCCTGCCTTTCCTGCGCTGGATCCACCGCTTCGACCGACCGATGGGCGCGCCTTATACGATCAGCTGGCACGACCGTATCCGCAACTACATGATCGGCTTCGACGAGCTCGGCCTGCCGATGGACGAGATGCTGGCCCATTTCCGCGAACATGTCGGCCCGAGCGCGGAGCCGATCATCCGCAATTGCTGGGAGGAACTGGAACGGCTGCACATCGCGCAGCCGGGCTGATGCCATATCATCCCGAGAAGAGCGAGAAGAGTTGGTACCAACGCCGCGCTTTCAGCGCGCCGATGTCAGCCCTCGGTGCTCTGGGCGATCGGCGGCTGGAAGGCAAGGCCCATGTCCCAGGGGAAATAGATCCAGGTATCCTGGCTGACCTCTGTGATGAAGGTATCGACCAGCGGGCGGCCGAGCGGCTTGGCGTAGACGGTGGCGAAATGCGCCTTGGGCAAGCGGTCGCGCACCACCTTGGCTGTGGAGCCGGTATCGACGAGATCGTCGACCACCAGGATGCCTTCGCCGCCATTGGCAGCCAGCTTCTCGTCGACGTCCTTGAGCACCTGCAGGCCGCTCTGGGTCTTGTAGTCGTGATAGGAGGCGATGCAGACGGTCTCGATCAGGCGGATGCCGAGCTCGCGCGAAATGATCGCAGCGGGGACGAGGCCGCCGCGCGTGATGCAGACGATGGCATTGAAGGGGCCGCTGCCGGACAAGCGCCAGGCAAGCGCGCGCGCATCGCGGTGGAACTGATCCCAGGATACGGGGAAGGCCTTGTCGGGCTTCGGCGAGTTCATGATCCGGTCCCTAGCAAAAAATTCACCAGCTTCATCCACGGGTGGATGAAGCTGGTGAATTTTGCAAATGTTAAAAATCCCGCAAAGTATGGCTTATCGGGTTTCCGATCCGACGAGCCATAATTTGCGGGTTCGCGGGTCGCTCTTCATAGCGGTGAAATCGAACGGATCAAGCCCAGTTTTCGCCCTTCCACGCCATTTTACGAGCCAATCCCGGAAAAATCGGTGATCAGCGCTTGATGGTGGCGACCATCGCCTCGATATCGGCCTTGGCGGCAGCGACCTTGGCGGCATCCTTGCCCCGGATCACCAGCTGGGTCTGGAAGCCGGCCGGGCCGAAGGAGGGATAGGAGCCGATCGAGACTTCGGGATGAGCCAGCGCGATCGCCGCAAGCGGCTCGGCGACGGCGCCCTCGCCGATCCCCGGCCCCGGCGAAACGCTGTCGGACAGCGTGATGGCGCCCGTACGCATCCTGAGGATGGCGTTGTCCAGCATGCGCTGCATGATGTTGGGCACGCCCGCCATCACGATGACATTGCCCAGCATGAAGCCGGGTGCCGCGGAGACGGGATTGTCGACGAGCTCGGCCCCATCCGGAATGCGCGCCATGCGCAAGCGGGCCGGCGTCAGGTTTGCGGCACCGCCATAGTGCCTGGTCATCACCTCGACAGCGCGCTGGTCGATCTCGATGCCGACCCCGAAGGCCTTGGCGACGGAATCGGCCGTGATGTCGTCATGGGTCGGCCCGATGCCACCCGTCGACAGCACATAGTCATAGCGTGCGCGCAGGGCATTGACGGCCTCGACGATACGCTCCTCCTCGTCGGGAACGACGCGCACCTCCTTCACGTCCACCCCCGCACCCGTGAGGAATTCGGTGATGTAGCCGATATTCTTGTCCTTGGTGCGGCCCGACAAGATCTCGTCGCCGACGACGAGAATGGCGGCCGTCACGGATACAGGAGCGGCTTGCTCGGGATTTGCAGAGAGCGTTTCCATAGGCATTTCCGAATGATGTCGCTGTCGGGTTCCGGCGGGTTGCGGCCGGCCGTCACTCGATGACAATACGCGGCGGCTGGCGTTGATCAACACCCTCCCCCGACAGACCGGCCCAGACCTGCGCCGCGATCCGACGATAGATGCCGGCCTCGGCACTGTCCGGCAAGGTCGCAGTCACCGGCCTGCCGGCATCCGAGCGTTCGCGCACCTCCATGGACAGAGGCAGTTCGCCGAGGAAGGGCACGCCGAGCTTCTCGGCCTCGCGCCGTGCACCGCCATGGCCGAAGAGATGGCTGACATGGCCGCAATTGGGGCAGGAGAAGGTGGACATGTTCTCGATGATGCCGAGGATCGGCACGTTCACCTTCTGGAACATGCCGACGCCACGGCGCGCGTCGATCAAGGCAAGATCCTGCGGCGTCGAGACGATCACCGCGCCGGCCAAAGGCGTGTTCTGCGCCATGGTGAGTTGCGCATCGCCCGTGCCCGGCGGCATGTCGACCACCATGACGTCGAGTTCGCCCCAGACGACATCGCGCAGCAGCGTGGTGAGCGCCGACTGCACCATCGCCCCGCGCCAGATCATCGCGGTCTCCTGGTCGACCAGGAAACCGATCGACATCGCCTTTACGCCATAGGCTTCGAGCGGGATGATTTTCTTGTCGGCATTCTGTTCGGGCTTGTCGGTCAGGCCGAGAAGTTTTGGAACAGATGGTCCAAATATATCGGCATCGAGCAGCCCGACGCTCAGCCCCTGCGCTGCGAGGGCAATGGCGAGATTGCAGGCCGTCGTCGACTTGCCGACGCCGCCCTTGCCGGAGGCGACGGCGACGACGCGCTTGACGCTGGGCAGCACGGGCGGCCGCTGCTGCGGCGCATTGTGCGCGGCG
>NZ_JASGFM010000077.1:0-11853 GCF_047605565.1 Labrys sp. (in: a-proteobacteria) | reverse complement strand
CAGACCCCCTGGGTGAACGAGGCCATCATCGGTTCCTTCGCCATGGCCGGAAAGGCGGAGAATGTGCAGCCGGTCAAAGCAGTCGGCGCCACCAGCACGACGCCGGTCAATCCGCCGGCACAGACCGGGGCCGATCTCGCACCCGTCGCGACGACGGAGGGCGACAACCAGGCGAACTCCCCGCTGCAGCAGAGTGCAGCCCTCGACTTTGCAGCACCAGACAGGACCGTGCCAGCGTCCGTGTCGCCGAGCTTTCCCTGCAATGGCCGCCCGAACCCCACCGAAAACGCCATCTGCCAGGATGGCGACCTCGCCACCCTCGATCAGACGCTGTCATCCGCCTATGGCGTGATCAACGCCGCCCTGCCGAAGGACTTGCAGGCCAAGCTGAAGGCGAACCAGACGGCCTGGCGTGCCCAACGCGACGAGTGCGGCGCGGATGCCGCCTGCATCGGTGTGAGCTACCGGCAGCGTCTCGCCTTCCTGAAGAGCCTGGTCGACAAGGCGGCCGGCACGCCCTCCACGTCGCCCAGCTTCCCCTGCGGCGGACGCCTCAATCCGAGCGAGCGCGCCATCTGCCAGAGCGATACGCTGGCGCGGCTCGACCTTGCTCTCGACAGCGTGTTCAAGGCCCGGTTCAGGAATCTGGCGAAAGCCGACCAGGTCGCCCTGTCGGCCAGCCAGACGGCCTGGCGCACCAATCGCGACCGCTGTGGGACAACCGCCAGCTGCATCGAAGCCGCCTATCGGCAGAGACTGAGCTACTTCCAGTCCCTGCAATAGGCCGCTTTGGCCGCACCGGAATGGCGGCGGATCACGTCGCCGGCTTGAGGCGATCCCGCCGCAGCCAGCGCAGCGTCATCAGCACGGCGACGGCGGTCAGCCCGCTTACCAAGCCGGCCCAGATCCCGGCGCCGCCCCAGCCGAAATGGAAGCCGAGCAGGATGCCGAGCGGCAGCCCCGCCACCCAATAGCCGATGGCGGCGAACAGCATCGGGATCACCGTGTCGTGCAGGCCGCGCAACATGCCGGCAGCCACGACCTGGGCCCCGTCGGTGATCTGGAACAGGCCGGCAAAGATCAGGAACAGGCTGGCCCTGGCCACCACATCGGCGTTGACCGGGTCGGCAAGATCAATGAACCGGCCGATCAGCAGATGAGGCGCGATCAGCATGAAGGCCGCTGCCGCGCACATGAAGCCGACACCGAGGACATAGGCCGTCCAGCCGGAGCGGCTGATGGCATGCCGGTCGCCGGCGCCATAGGCGAGGCCGACCCTCACGGTCGCCGCCTGACCGAGGCCGAGCGGCACCATGAAGCTGATCGAGGCGATCTGGATGGCGATGCCATGTGCTGCGAGGTCCGTCTCGCCGATGCGTCCCATCAGGAAGGCTGCGGCGTTGAAGACGGTGACCTCGAAGGCGAGCGTCACGGCGATGGGCACACCCAGCCGGAAGATCTGCCAGAGCCGTTCCCAATCGGGGCGCCACAGGTTCTGGAACAGTTGATAGTGTCGGAACGGTCGGCTGAAGGCCAGGAAAGCGGCAAGCAGCAGGAAGAAGATCCAGGTCGCGATCGTGGTCGCGATGCCCGGGCCCGACACGCCGAGGGCGGGCAGGCCGAGATGGCCGAAGGTGAGGCCCCAGGCCAGCACGGCGTTGATGATAATGCCGGCAAGCGCGCTCCACATGGCCGCGCGGGGCTGTCCCATAGCGGCCGCTGCCGAACGCAGGGCGATGTAGCCGACAAAGGCCGGCAGCGACCAGGCAAGACCGCCGAGATATTGCGAGGCATGCCTGGCGATCTCGGGATTCTGCCCGAGTTGCAGCATGATCCATTCGCCGTTCATCAGGCAGGCGAGGCCCGGGATCGAGACGATCAGCGATGTCCACAATCCCTGCTGCACGGTCCGGCGGATATCGCGGCCGCTGCCGTCACCGGCACCCAAGGCGCTGGCCACCATCGGTGCCACCGCCGTCACCACGCCCAATCCGATGATAGCAAAGAAAAAGAACAGGTTGTTGGCCAGGGTCACGGCGGCGATCGCCTGCGACCCCAATTCACCGACGAGGATGAGATTGGTGGTGGTCAGCGCCAGCTCGACCAGATTGGTCAGAATGAGAGGCCAGGCCAGGATGAGGGTTTCGAGTGCTTCCCGGCTCCAGCTCTGGTGACCACCGAGGCTCGCTTGCGAGCCTGCAGGCGGAAATACCGTAGCCATTTGGTCGTTTCCATTGCTTATTTGAAATTGGAGCGGGGGCCGCGCCCTGATTGGTGCGCAGCCCCCGTTCGGCCTCAGAAATGTCGGGATGGAAAGGCGAGTGGCCGCCTTTCTATTTGAACACTTCCTTCACCGCTTCGACGGGCTGCGGCTTTGGGCGTTCGATATTGGGCAGGAAAATCGTCAGCAGCCCGATCATCGGCAGGAAGGAGCAGACCTTGTAGACGAATTCGATACTGGTCTTGTCGGCGAGAACGCCGAGCGCCGCGGCACCGACGCCGCCCATGCCGAAGGCGAGACCGAAGAACAATCCGGCTATCATGCCGGTCTTGCCAGGCACCAGCTCCTGCGCGAACACCACGATGGCGGAAAAGGCGGAGGACAGGATGAAGCCGATGATCACCGCCAGCACCGGTGTCCAGGTCAGGTTGGCATAGGGCAGGGCCAGGCTGAAAGGCAACACGCCCAGGATCGAGACCCAGATCACATATTTGCGCCCGATACGGTCACCGATTGGCCCGCCGAGCAGCGTGCCGGCCGCTGCAGCGAACAGGAAGATGAAGAGCTGCATCTGCACGGCTTCGGGCGGCAGGCCGAAACGATCTTCGAGATAGAGCGTGTAGTAGCTCGACAGCGATGCCATGTAGAAGAATTTGGAGAAGACCAGTGCCAGCAGCACCGCCAGCGAGGCGATGACGCGGCTGCGCGACAACGAGGCCACGGCCGACACGGTTCTGGTCTTGATACCGGCCGTGTGGCGCCGATAGGCGGCATACCAATTGCCGACATTCCACAGGATGAACATGGCGAGCAGGGCGATCACCGAGAAGATGGCGATCGAATGCTGGCCATAGGGCAGCACGATGAAGGCGGCCAGCAGTGGCCCGATCGAGGTGCCGAGATTGCCGCCGACTTGAAAGACCGACTGTGCCAGGCCGGTCTTGCCGCCGGAAGCCATGCGCGCGACGCGTGACGATTCGGGATGGAAGACCGAGGAGCCGGTGCCGACCAGCATGGCGGCGATCAGAACTGTGGCGTAATTTTGGGCATAGGCGAGCAGCACCAGGCCGATAAGGCTGAGGCCCATGCCGACGGTGAGCGAATAGGGCAGGGGGCGGCGGTCGGTATAGAGGCCGACGAAAGGCTGCAGCAGCGATGCCGTCAGCTGGAAGGCCAGCGTGATCAGGCCGATCTGGGTGTAGCTGAGGGCGTAATTGTCACGCAGCATCGGATAGATCGAGGGGATCAACGACTGGATGGTGTCGTTGAGGCAATGCGAGACGCTGATCGCCATCAGGATCGAATAGGCCGTGCGCTCGGGGCTGAATGCACCTGAGGAGGGCAGGGTGGCTGCTTTGGCGTCCATACGTCACTGCTAGACCCGCGGCGGCACGCGGGGTGCGAACGCGGACTATCCCTTTGTTGCGGCACGAAAAATCGGCATCTTGGCGCACGCCAAGGCCGATCGGGCCTGGTTCCGCTGGGCTATGCGGGTGATGGGAAGAGATGCGGGAGCCGCCCGCTAAACCGTTTTAGCCGAATGTCGCCAATCGGGGAATATCGAGACGCGTCGTCATCAATAAATCTTCGTGATGATATTCATCACGCTGACGCGATGAAAAGCAGGTCGGGACGGCAAGGGTCGGAAAACAAAATCGCGATCCGGGCTGGCCAGGATCGCGATCGGACTATCGGGCGGGCATGGCAGGCCCGAAGCTGGAGAGGAGCTCAGATCGGCTCGTTCTCGGCGCTGGCGACGCGGTCGATATGGCCGCGATACATGCCCAGATCCAGCATGTCGCGATAGCTCAGTTCGCGGCGCACGGTCGCGAGGCGACGGCGGTTGCGATAGGCTACGAGGCGGGCGGAGAGGGCGTTGATGAGAGCGACGGTCGTCACGGGAGTGGTTCCAGAAAAAGCGCTACGTTTACTGCGCTGCATATATAGGCAAATCGCGGCAAAATTTGTGCAGAATCGCACGCGCAAAGTCGTATGCCCGGCATGCTATTTTTGCATGGTTTAGAGGAAGTTACCGGCGGATGTGCCGGGGCGGGATGCCCAAAGCTCGGATGGCTTGCCGGTACGGAGGTCGGCCAGCTTATGCTGCAATGCAACATGGCCAGGTAGGTTTCTGTTCAGCCCTGTGCTTTATTCCTTCCTCGATGAGAAGGATCGGGATCGACATGGCCCGGCGCAAAAGCGTTTGTGGGTTGAATGAAACGCCTCGAACCGCAAACACGCGTCGAACCAACGAGTTCGGGCAAGGCCGCGTTTTCGCCAAAACGTGCCTTGCTCAGGTGGACCGGGAGAATTGCATGCGCAAGAGCTGGCTGGCGGCCTTGGCCGTTTCGACTTTGGTTCCTTTCATGTCGGCCAGGGCCGAAGAGTCGATGAAGGGAATCTTCACGGCGCGGGAGGCCTGCCCGGCTCTCCAGTCGATCCGCAAGCAGACCAATCCCGGCGATGTCAAATTGACGCCCGGGCAGGATTATCGGCTGCTTGCCGGCAACAAGCCCGATCCGACCTTCTATCGCGTCCAGGTCGAAGATGCCCAGCCGGCGCAGCGCTGGGTGCCCGTCTCCTGCGGTGAGGTCAAGGCGGGCGATAATGGCACCCCCGCCACGCCGGGTGCGGGCAAGCCTGGCCCGGCCAGATCTGATGCGGCAATTTCGGCGGGTGGGGCTTCCTATGTCTTCGCCATCAGCTGGCAGGCCGCCTTTTGCGAGGGGCTGCCCGACAAGACAGAGTGCCGTACGCAAACCGCCGATCGCTATGACGCCAGCCATTTCACGCTGCACGGGCTCTGGCCGCAGCCGCGCGGCAATGCCTATTGCGGCGTGGCGCGGCGCGATATCGAGGCTGACAAGGCCCATCGCTGGGAGGACCTGCCCGAGCCCCAGCTCGAGCCGGCGACCCGTACGGCCCTGGAGAAAGCCATGCCGGGCACCGCCTCCTTCCTCGATCGACACGAATGGATCGAGCATGGCACCTGCTTCTTCGAGAAATCGGCCGATGCCTATTTCCGCCGCTCGGTGGCTCTGATCGGCGAGATCAACGCCTCGCCCGTCCAGAAGTTGTTCGCCGACAATGTCGGCAAGGAAATCGACACCAGCCAGATTCGCAGCGCCTTCGACCAGGGTTTCGGTGCGGGGGCCGGCGAGCGGGTGCGCTTTGCCTGCAAGCGTGACGGCAGCCGCAGCATCATCGTGGAAATGACAATCGGCTTGCGCGGCGAGGTCAAGGACGGTGCCAAGCTGGCCGACCTGATCGCCGGCGCCTCGCCGACGGATCAGGGCTGCAAGGCCGGTATCGTCGATCCGGTCGGACTGCAGTGAGGGCCGGCCTTGGAGACGGAACTCTATCTACCGGTCAAGGCCTTCCTGGAGTCGCTTGATTTTGCGGTGAAAGGCGAGATCGGCGGCTGTGATGTCCTGGCCCTGCGCGAAGGCGAGCCGCCGGTGGCGGTGATCTGCGAGCTCAAGCAGAGCTTCAACCTGGAACTGGTGCTGCAAGGCGTCGACAGGGCCGGAGCCTGCGACGAGATCTGGCTTGCGGCCCGTCTCTCCCTACGCGGCAAGGGGCGCGAGAGCGATGCGCGTTTCCGCAATCTCTGCCGCCGTCTCGGCTTTGGATTGCTGGGGGTGTCCGATAGCGGGGAGGTGCAGATCATCGTCACGCCTGAGGCGCCGTTCCCGCGCCGCGATCCCAAGCGCCGTTCCCGCCTGTTGAGAGAGCACCGCAAGCGCCAGGGCGATCCTGTCGTCGGCGGCTCGACCCGTGCGCCGCAGATGACGGCCTATCGCCAGCAGGCGCTGGCCTGTGCCGCCGCACTGGTGGTGGCACCGCAACGCCGGCGGGACCTCGCCAAGACCGTGCCCGACGCCCCGAAGATCCTGCAGGGCAATGTCTACGGCTGGTTCGAGCGGGTCGAGAAAGGCATCTACGGCCTGACATCCGCAGGCCGTGAAGCCCTGGAGCGTTGGCCGCAGACTTGCCCATGACGAAATGAGGGGCGGGCCCCTTACACGAAGGGCGTGAAAATGTCGGGGCGTGGCGGCAGCAGGCGGCGGAAATAGGCCCGGCCTTCTTCCGAGACGGCGTTGGCGCCTGTGAAGAAGCTGTCGGGCATGTGACGGGTGCGCCCGGCGACCTGGTCGAGGGCGACAATGCGCGGCGAGGTATGCTTGCCGTCATGGTGCAGCACCACCGAGCCCGAGCCGGTAAAGGCGCTCTGGGCCGCGAAGGCACCGGCCTCGAAGGCTTCCTTGGCATCGGTCTCGTCGATGATGCCGATATAGCCCCGCGGCAGATAGCCCAGCGTGTCGACACGGGCGCGCGCTTTGGGGAAGCGCTGCTTCAAGGCCTTCTGGATCTCGATGCCGAGATCGCCGCCGGTGAGCTGCACATTGCCATGGGCGTCACGCTCGACCGTGCCGGCGGCGAGTGCCTCGGCGAGGGGACGGCCAGCCTCGTCCTGGACGCCTTCCGACATCGAGACGATGCAGCGGCCGATACGGGTGTAGACCATGTTGACGTCATCGAGGAACTGCTCGACCGAGAAGGGCTTTTCGGGCGTGTAGATCAGATGGGGGGCGTCCTCCGGGCCCTGCTGCCAGCCGGCAGCCGCGGCGCTGAGGAAGCCTGCATGCCGGCCCATGACGATGGCGACATAAATGCCCGGCATCGCCCGGAAATCGAGATCCATGCTGACGAAGGCATTGGCGACGAAAGCGGCCGCCGAGATGAAGCCCGGTACGTGGTCGTTCTCCATCAGGTCGTTGTCGATCGTCTTGGGGGCGTGCACGAAGCTGCAGGAACCGGTCGACTGCTGGCGCAGGAGATCGAGCGTGCCGGCCGTGTCATTGCCGCCGATATAGATGAAGCCGCGGGCATCGAGCTTTTCCAGCGCCTGCAGGATGGTCTGGCAATAGGCCGGATCGGGCTTGTCCCGCGTCGAGCCGAGGCCCGAATTCGGGGTGCGGGCCAGGCGCTCGAGATCGCTTTCCGAAAGCGCGGTGAGGTCGACGAGATCGCCGCGCGTCAGCCCCCGGACGCCGTGGCGGGCGCCGAGGATGCGCAGTGACGGGTCGTGCCGGCGGGCGGCAACGATGGCGCCGCAGAGTGTCTGATTGATCACGGCGGTCGGGCCGCCTCCTTGAGCGATGACAATCGACGACATGGAGCCTCCCTGGCAATCTGGTTTCCAGTTGCTTAGCCTCGAAAGCGCCGGTCGGCAACGAGCGACTTGGGTGAGGGAGCGTGAAGTACAGCCGCCATTGCAAACGAAGGCGGCGATGCTTCATTCGGGGGCAAGGCGATCAGGACGTCGGCCTTCCCATCGGCATGCCGACATGCCTTACGCGATGGCGGCGGCATGCCGGCTTTTGTGTTTCGACTCTCTTTCGGCTTGCCATGGGGCGCTCCGACCGGCCGCGCAGATGCCTGGATGTCGCCGATATGCCAATGGGTTGGCGGCGTTGCGCACGGCATCGAAACCGCGAATGGATTTTGCGGTGGGAAGCGCTCCATCCGCTGTCAGTTCGATGGGATTCAGGCCTTGACAATACAGCCCCGCAATGGAATGAATTTTCTATAATTAAAAAAAATGATCTATTAATCTCGCCCTCGGGATTGAAAGAAATCAATGGTGGTTTCGCTACGTCGGAATTGGGGCAATGCACCGAAGCGAACGCAGGGAGAAGCCGAGGGTAAACCCTGCAACCATATTACCTGTCATATTTGCTTCATTTCTTCGTCATTGAGGCGCAACCAGTGAAGTCTTAAACGACGCCGTCCTTTTAAGAAGCGGCGCATCCTGAGGGAGTATGTGATGAAGTTGAGCGTTCTGGCTTCGGCCGTGGTTCTTCTGGCCAGTGTATCCACCGGGGCCGTCGCGGCCACCGACATCCAGTGGTGGCATGCGATGACGGGGGCCAACAACGACCGCATCGTCAAGCTGGCCAATGATTTCAATGCCAGCCAGAGCGACTATCGGATCGTTCCCGCCTACAAGGGTTCCTATCCCGATACGATGAATGCCGGCATTGCCGCGTTCCGGGCCGGCAATGCGCCCGATATCCTGCAGGTCTTCGAAGTCGGTACCGCCACCATGATGGCGGCCAAGGGCGCGATCAAGCCCGTCTACCAGCTGATGAAGGATGCGGGCGAGCCCTTCGACCAAAAGTCCTACCTGCCTGCCGTCACCGGTTATTATTCCAATGCCAAGGGCGAGATGCTGTCCTTTCCCTTCAACTCCTCGACCATGGTGATGTGGGTCAACGAGGATGCGCTGAAGAAGGCCAATCTGACGGCGGCACCCAAGACCTGGCCGGAGGCTTTCGAGGCGGCCAAGAAGCTGAAGGCAGCCGGTTACGCCACCTGCGGCATTTCCACGGCCTGGACCACCTGGGCCAATATCGAGGAGCTGTCGGCCTGGCACAACGTGCCGCTGTCGACCAAGGCCAACGGCTTGGATGGCTTCGATACCGAATTGAAGTTCAACAATCCGGTGGTGGTGAAGCATCTGGAAAACCTGGTCGAGGCCCAGAAGGACAAGACCTTCGACTATTCCGGCCGCACCAATCAGGGCGAGGGGCGCTTCACCTCGGGCGAATGCCCGCTGTTCCTGACCTCCTCGGCCTTCCTGGGCAACGTCAAGGCCAACGCCAAGTTCAAATATTCGGTGGCGCCGATGCCCTATTATCCCGATGTGCAGGGCGCGCCGCAGAACTCGATCATCGGCGGCGCTTCGCTGTGGGTGATGGGCGGCAAGTCGGACGAATCCTATAAGGGCATCGCCAAGTTCCTGACCTATCTGTCGAAGCCCGACGTGCAGGCCTGGTGGGCCCAGGAGACCGGCTATCTGCCGATCACCCCGGCTGCCTACGAGCTCTCCAAGAAACAGGGCTTCTATGCCAAGGATCCCAACAGCGAAGTCGCCGTGCTGGAGCTGACCAACAAGGCACCGACGGAAAATTCCCGCGGGCTGCGTCTGGGCAACCTCGCCCAGATCCGCGATGTCTGGGCCGAGGAGATCGAGCAGGCCCTGGCCGGCAAGAAAACCGCGCAGGCCGCGATGGACGATGCCGTCCGCCGGGGCGATGCGATCCTGAAGACCTTCGCCCGCACCGCGGGGCGATAACAGGCCCGTAAGCCTTAGCGAAAAGACGCTGACCTTCGTCATGCCCGGGCTTGGCCCGGGCACCCTGTCCAGCACCGTCACTGTCTGGGCTGGGTGCTGGATTGCCGGGTCAAGCCCGGCAATGACAAAGGTCGAGAGCGTTAAAGCATCGCGCCGAAAGGGGTTGCCGGTTTTCGGCAATAGCGATGCGGCCATTAGGATCGACCATGGAAAAACGCTCCGTCTTCTCCGGCAAGACCCTGCCTTGGCTGCTGCTGGCGCCGCAATTGGCGATCACGCTGATCTTCTTCTATTGGCCGGTGCTGCAGGCGATCCGGCAATCCTTCTTCATCGAGGATAGTTTCGGCACCACCTCCGAATTCGTCGGGTTCGAGAATTACCAGCTCCTGTTCCAGCAACCGGAATATTACAAGGCCGTCGGCGTCACCCTGGTATTCGCCGGCCTGGTCTCGGTGCTGTCGCTCGGGCTGGCCTTGATCCTGGCCGTGCAGGCGGACAAGAAGATCAAGGGCGCCTCCTTCTATCGCACCATGCTGGTATGGCCCTATGCGGTGGCGCCGGCGGTGGCTGGCGTGCTCTGGCTCTTCATGTTCCAGCCCTCGCTCGGCCTGGTGGCGCGTGGCCTCAAGCAGCTGGGCCTGCCCTGGGATCCCCTGCTCAACGGCAATCACGCCATGATCCTGGTGGTGCTGGCGGCAACCTGGAAGCAGATCTCCTACAACTTCCTGTTCTTCCTGGCGGGGCTGCAATCGATTCCCAAATCGCTGATCGAGGCGGCGGCCATCGACGGCGCCCGGCCGGCGCGGCGCTTCTGGACCATCATCCTGCCGATGCTGTCGCCCACGACCTTCTTCCTACTCGTCATCAACATCGTCTACGTCTTCTTCGACACGTTCGGCATCATCGATGCGGTGACGCATGGCGGTCCGGCCGGGGAGACCATCACCATGGTGTTCAAGGTCTATAATGACGGCCAGAGCGGCGGCGATCTTGGCGGCTCGGCGGCGCAGTCGGTGATCCTGCTGATCATGGTGATCGCCATGACCACCCTGCAGTTCCGTTTCATCGAGAAGAAAGTGACTTATTGATGATCTGTTTCTCGTTGCTATCGAGAGGAACGGCTCATGGTTGAGAACCGCCGTTTCGGTAACCTTCTGCCCCACGCCATTCTGATCCTGGGCGTACTGGTCCTGGCCTTCCCGGTGTGGCTGGCCTTCGTGGCCTCTACCCATGATGCCACCACCATCATCAACGGTCAGATCGGCGTGCTGCCCGGCCCCGACCTGATCAAGAACTACACCCAGACCCTGTTTCACGGCACGGAGGGGGCTACGCGCGAACCGGTGCTCACCATGCTGACCACCAGCCTGATCATGGCGGTGGCGATCGCGGTGGGTAAGATCGTGATCTCGCTGATCTCGGCCTTCGCCATCGTCTATTTCCGTTTCCGCTTCCGCATGTTCGCCTTCTGGCTGATCTTCATCACCCTGATGCTGCCGGTGGAAGTGCGCATCTATCCCACCTACAAGATCGTTTCCGACCTGCATCTGCTCGATACCTATGCCGGCCTGACCCTGCCCTTGATCGCTTCGGCGACGGCGACCTTGCTGTTCCGCCAGTTCTTCATGACCATTCCGGACGAATTGCTGGAGGCCTCCAAGATCGATGGGGCCGGTCCCTTGAAATTCTTCAAGGACACCGTGCTGCCGCTCTCCATCACCTCGATCGCGGCGATGTTCGTGATCCAGTTCATCTATGGCTGGAACCAGTATTTGTGGCCCTTGCTGATCACCACCCAGGATTCGATGCAGACCATCGTCATCGGCATCCGCAAGATGATCACCACCCAGGACGCCCTGACCGAATGGCAGATCGCCATGGCGACCGCGATCCTCGCCATGCTGCCGCCGGTGGTGGTCGTCGTCGTCATGCAGAAGCTCTTCGTCAAGGGCCTGGTCGAGACCGAGAAGTGAGTAACCGATGGCTCAAGTCGTTCTGAACAACGTCAAGAAGATCTACGACAACGGCTACGAGGCGGTGAAGGGCGTGAGCTTCACCGTGCCGGATGGCGGCTTTTGCGTGCTGGTCGGGCCCTCCGGCTGCGGCAAGTCGACCTTGCTGCGCATGGTGGCCGGGCTGGAGCGCATCTCCTCGGGCGATGTCCACATCGGCGAGCGCCGCGTCAACGAGATCGAGCCGATGGACCGGGATATCGCCATGGTGTTCCAGAATTACGCGCTCTATCCGCATATGTCGGTTTACGACAACATGGCCTATGGCCTGCGCAACCGCAAAACCGCCGAGGGCGAGATCGGCCAGCGGGTGAAGGAAGCGGCCCGCATCCTCGAGCTCAGCGACGACATGCTCAAGCGCAAGCCACGCCAGCTCTCCGGCGGCCAGCGCCAGCGCGTGGCGATGGGCCGGGCCATCGTGCGTCAGCCGGCCGCCTTCCTGTTCGACGAGCCGCTCTCCAATCTCGACGCCAAGCTGC
>NZ_JASGFM010000076.1:0-12345 GCF_047605565.1 Labrys sp. (in: a-proteobacteria) | reverse complement strand
ACACCATGATGCTCTTCGGCGATGCCAAGAAAATGGTCGAGGAAATCATCAAGGGGTTCTGACGGGCGGACAAACATCTCGTTCCCAACTTTTCAGGAAAGGCAAAACCGCCATGTCGCAATGGATCCGTTTCGAGGAAGACGGGCAGGCCCAGTTCGGCACGCTCGAAGGCGACGCCATCCACGTCCATCGCGGCGACATGTTCGGCATCGCCGCCGCCACTGGCCGCACACTGCCCTTGGCACAGGCCAGGCTGCTGGCGCCGACAGTGCCGAGCAAGATCATCGCGCTCTGGAACAATTTCCATCAGCTCGCTGCCAAGCTGAACGTCGCCGTGCCGCCGGAACCGCTCTATCTGCTCAAGGCGCCCACCAGCGTCACCGCGCCGGGTGCGACCGTGGCAAGGCCCCCCTCCTATGACGGCCGGGTGGTCTATGAGGGCGAGCTTGGCATCGTCATCGGCAAGCCCTGCAGCAATGCCTCCGAGGCGGAGGCCGCGGACGCCATCTTCGGCTATACCTGCGTCAACGACATCACCGCCGGCGACATCATCACGCGAGACTCGACCTTCGCCCAATGGGTGCGCGCCAAGAGCTTCGACGGCTTCGGGCCGTTCGGCCCGGTGATCGCCACCGACATCGATCCCGCCACCCTGGTGGTCAAGACGCTGCTCAATGGCGACGAGCGTCAGAACTATCCCGTTGCCGACATGATCTTCCCGCCGGCGAGGCTGGTCAGCCTGATCTCGGGGGATATGACCCTGCTCCCGGGCGATTTGATCTGCTGCGGCACCTCGCTCGGCGTCGGTGCCATGAAGGAAGCGGAGAACGATGTCCGCGTCAGCATCGAGGGCATCGGCTGCCTGGAGAACCGCTTCGTGCAGTGAGGAGGCCCGGGCGCTGGCAGGATGCTTGTTCTGCGAAGGACGTGCCGGCGCGATATGCCGGTCGTCAGACCGAAACGGAACTATCGCTCCTTGTCAAAAAAGTGGCCGGTCTGAAGACCGGCCATCATTCCTTCCCGAAAGATTTGCTTTCAAGCCGCCTTCGCCCTCGCAGAGAGCGCCCGGCCGATCGTATCGCCGACCAGATGCGGGCTCGATGCCACGGTAATCCCGGCCTTCTCGAAGGCGGCGATCTTGGCGTCGGCGCGATCGCGGCCATGCATGGCGAGGGCCCCGGCATGGCCCATGCGCCGCTCGGCCGGGGCATGCAGCCCGACGACCAGGCCGACGATCGGCATGGCCGGCCTGACAGAGGCGATGTAATCGGCCGCTTCCTGTTCTTCCTCGCCGCCGATCTCGCCGATCAGCACGATGCCTTCGGTCTTGGCATCGGCGAGGAACAATTCGAGGCAATCGCGCATCGACAGCCCATGCACGGGGTCGCCGCCCACCCCGACGGTGGTCGACTGCCCGAGACCCGCGGCGGAAACCTGGGCGATCACCTCGCTGGTCAGCGAGGCCGAGCGCGAGACGATGCCGACGCTGCCCGGGCGCTCGCTGCCGGTTGCCATCACGCCCATCTTGCACAGGCCCGGGGACAGGATCCCCTGCGAATTGGGGCCGATCAGCCGGGTCTTCGAGCCGGCCAGGGCATGGCGCACCCTGATCATGTCGAGCACCGGCACCCGTTCGGTGATGGCGACGACCAGCGCAATCTCGGCCTCGATGGCCTCGATGATGGCGGCGCTGGCCTGGGCCGGCGGCACGAAGACCATGCTGGCATTGGCGCCGGTCTCCTTGGCAGCCGCAGCGACGCTATCGAACACCGGCGCCCCGAGATGGAACCGCCCACCCTTGGCGGGCGTGACACCCGCCACGACCTTGGTGCCATATTCGATCATCGCGGCGGTATGATGGGTTCCGGCCCAGCCGGTCATGCCCTGGCAGACGACGCGGGTTTCACTGTCGATGAGGATAGCCATTCCGCCCTCCCTTGAGCGCCGACGGCGCTAACGCATTTTTGGATTAATTAGTCTAAAACTGCAGCAAAATCGCCGTCAGCGTGCGGCAGCAACGGCCTTCGCGGCGGCCGTCCACATGTCCGGGCATTCTATGATGCGGCAGCCGAAATTGGCGAAACGCGAGCGGGCATAGTCGGCGTTGTTGCCGGCGAGCCTGGTCACCACCGGCAGGGTGCGTCCGGCCCGTCGCATGGCGATTCCGAGCCCCTCGGCAACCGTGTCGCAGGACTGCATGCCGCCGCCATGCACATTGATGAGCAGCGCGCGGACCTGGGGATTGTCGAGCAGCAGGCCGAAGCCATGCGCGATGTCGAGGCTGGTCGCCGTGGTGCGGATATCCATGAAATTGGCCGGCGCGCCACCGGCGGCATGGACGAGGTCGACGGTGGCAAGGCCGAGCCCGGCGCCATTGGCGGCAATGCCGACGCTGCCATCCATGCGGACATAATTGAGCTGGCGCTGGCGGGCCTTGACTTCGTATTCGTCCCCATCCTCTTCGCGCAGCTCCGCCAGGGAGGCCTGGCGGAACAGGGCGTGGTCGTCGATGATCATCTTGACGTCGAGCGCCAGCAGCCTGTTGTCGGCGGTCAGAACCAGCGGGTTGATCTCGATCAGGCTGGCATCGAGTTCCAGGAAAGCGCGGCGCAAGCCATCGGCAAGAGCCCTGAAGGCTTCGGCCGGCTGCCCGGTCAGGCCGAGGTGCGCCGCCAGGGCCTGCAGGTCCTCGCGTCTCGCCTGGCTGCCGTCCCCCAGGGAGAGGCGCTCGAGACCACCTTCTCCGGCAAGGACGCGGTCCTCGATATCATCGCCGCCGGCCCCACTGGCAGCCAGGACCAGGGTGCCGCTGGCGGCATGCACGCTGAGCGACAGATAGAAGCTGCTTATGTGATCGACGGCCGCCTCCACCAGCACGCGTTCGACCACGCGGCCATGCGCACCGCTTTGCTCGGTGACGAGGCGCCGGCCCAGCAGCGCCCGGGCTGCCTCCTCGGCTGCATCGGGGGAGGAAACGATAGGGACGCCCCCGGCCCGCCCGCGCCCGCCGGCGTGGATTTGCGCCTTCACGGCGAAGCGAGAGCCACCGAGGCGACGCGCCACCTGCCCCGCTTCGTCGGCGGTGATGGCGACGGCGCCCTGCGGCGCCTCGACACCATAGGGTGCCAGGATCTGCTTGGACTGGAACTCGTGCAGTTTCATCATTCCCTCCCGCACCTGGATATCGCTCTTATCTGGCATAACGTATACCAGATTTCGGAAGCTGTCAAAGAGGAAGCCTAGGAGCGCGGACATCTTGTCCGCTCTTGGGAACGCTGGGCCTAACGGATGGCAAAAGCGGACATCGCGACATACGGGCATGTCGCGATGTCCGCGCTCCATATAAAAAGGGGCGGGCACCACAACGGCACCCGCCCCCATCATCTCAATGATGAAACCTCACTCGGCCGCCATCGCCACGGGAGCGCCAAGGGCGCCGCTTCCCGCAATCTCATCGATCCGGCCCTGGTCGAAGCCGAGGACGTCGCGCAGCACTTCCTGCGTGTGCTCGCCCAGAAGCGGCGAGCGCTCCACCACGGTAGGGCTGTCTGAGAGCTTGATCGGATTGCCAACCGACAGATAAGGCCCACGCTCGGGATGGTCGACCTCGACGACGGTCCCCGTCACCCTGAGCGAAGGCTCGTTGGCGATCTCGCGCATCGACAGGATCGGCCCGCAGGGGATGTCGAACTTGTTGAGGATGTCCATCGCCTCGAACTTGTCCTTGGTCTCCGTCCATTTCTCGATGGTGTCGAAGATGGAGCGAAGCCGCGGCAGGCGCGCTTCAGGCGTGGCATAGTCGGGGTCGGTGATCCACTCTTCCTTGCCGATCACCTTGCAGATCGCGCCCCAGACCGGCGCCTGGGTGATGAAGTAGATATAGGCGTTGGGATCGCTCTCCCAACCCTTGCATTTGAGGATCCAGCCGGGCTGCCCCCCGCCCGAGGCATTGCCGGCACGCGGCACGGCATCGCCGAATTTGCCATTGGGATATTGCGGATACTCCTTCATGGGCCCGCGCTCGATGCGCTGCTGGTCGCGCAGCTTCACCCGGCACAGATTGAGCACGCCATCCTGCATGGCGGCGTCCACGCGCTGGCCGCGCCCCGAATGGGTGCGCTGATAGAGCGCGGTGACGATGCCGAGCGCCAAATGAAGGCCGGTACCGGAGTCGCCGATCTGCGCGCCCGTCACCAGCGGAGGACCGTCGTCGAAGCCGGTGGTCGAGGCCGCGCCGCCGGCGCATTGGGCAACGTTCTCATAGACCTTGCAGTCCTGGTAGGGACCGGGGCCGAAGCCCTTGATCGAGGCCACGATCATGCGCGGATTGAGTTCCTGGATGCGGGCCCAGGAAAAGCCCATGCGATCGAGCACGCCGGGAGCGAAATTCTCCACCAGCACGTCGCAGCTCCTGACGAGCTCCTCGAGCACCGCCTTGCCGGCCTTGTTCTTGGTGTCGAGCGTGATGGAACGCTTGTTATGGTTGAGCATGGTGAAATAGAGGCTGTCGACATTGGGGATGTCGCGCAGCTGGGTCCGGGTGATGTCGCCGACGCCCGGCTTTTCCACCTTGATCACGTCGGCACCGAACCAGGCCAGCAATTGCGTGCAGGTCGGACCGGATTGAACATGCGTGAAGTCGAGGATGCGCACGCCTTCGAGTGCCTGTCCCATCGTTCCCTCCTCGGAAATGTCATCTGTTATGGCGAGGGGCCGGGATGGCCGGCTGGCGCGTTTCCCACGCGGCCGGCCATCCCGCCATCTCACTTGTACATAGTCTGGTTCTTGGTGCCGGGCGCGTACTCGTCCGGATCGACCCAGATATTCACCAGGGCCGAACGCCCCGTCCTGGCCATGGCCTCGCGGGCCCGCCGCAGGGCCGGCTGGATCTCGTTGGGATCGCGGACTTCCTCGCCGTGATTGCCGAGCATCTGGGCAAATTTCGAGAAGGCCACATCGCCGAGCTTGTTGCCGACATTGCCGCGCTCCTCGCCATATTTGGCGACCTGGCCGTAGCGGATCTGGTTCATCGAGGAGTTGTTGCCGATGACGGCCAGATAGGGCGCCCCGAAGCGATCGGCGGTTTCCATGTCGAAACCGGTCATGCCGAAGGAACCGTCGCCGTAATAGCACAGCACTTCCTTGTTGGGATTGGCGAGCTTGGCCGCCAGGGCAAAACCGGTGCCGACACCGAGCGAACCGAGCGCGCCCGGATCCATCCACTGGCCCGGTCCACGCGGACGCACGGCCTGGGCCGAGATCGTCACTACGTCGCCGCCATCGCCGATATAGATGGTGTCCTCGCCGAGGAACTCGTTGAGTTCATAGGCGACGCGATAGGGATGGATCGGCGTCTGGTTGGACAGGAAGAGCGGCATCAGCTTTTCGGTCGCGGCCACTTCGGCGTCCTGGAGCATCTTCATCCATTGCTGGCGCAGCTGGCGCTTGCCCTTGTCCATGCGGCCGGAGGCCGCCTGCAGCACGGCGCCGAGGATCGCACCGGGATCGCCGACCAGGCCGAGATCGATGTCGCGGTTCTTGCCGACGGTGCGGTAATCCATGTCGATCTGGATCAGCTTGAGGTCCTTGCTGATGCGTTTGCCATAGCCCATGCGGAAGTCGAAGGGCGTGCCGACGATGACGAGCACATCGGCCTTGGCGAAGGCGAGCGAGCGGGTGCGATCGAAATGATGGGGGTCGCCGGGAGGCAGCAGGCCGCGGCTGGCGCCGTTGAAATAGCCGGGAATGTCGAGCCCACGCAGCAATGCGATGGCCTCTTCCTGCCCACGGCCGGTCCAGACCTGTTGGCCATAGAGGATGGCGGGGCGCTCGGCGGCGACCAGGATATCGGCAAGCTTCTCGATGTCGGCGGGATCGCCGATCGACTTGGTCGAAGCGCGATATTTGCCGGATTCCGGCAGGACCGCACGGTCGAGGGTGACTTCCCGGTCGAGCACGTCGCGCGGGATCTCGAGATAGGACGGGCCATAGGCACCGGCGAAGCATTCGCGTGCCGCCATCGAGATCATGTCGGCCACGCGCTCGGTAGAGGAGACCGTCGCCGCGAACTTGGTGATCGGCTTCATCATGTCGACATGCGGCAGATCCTGCAGCGAGCCCATCTTGTGCTGGGTCAGCGCGCCCTGCCCGCCAATATGCAGAACGGGACTTTCTGAGCGGAAGGCCGTGGCGATGCCGGTCATCGCATTGGTGCAGCCGGGGCCGGCCGTGGTGACCACGCAGCCGAGCTTGCCGGTCTGGCGCGCATAGCCGTCGGCGGCATGGGCGGCGACCTGCTCGTGACGGACGTCGACGATGCGGATACCTTCGTCGAGACAGCCATCATAGATGTCGATGATATGCCCCCCGCACAGGGTGAAGATCGTGTCGACACCCTCAGCCTTGAGCGCCTTGGCGACGAGATGTCCGCCGGAGACAACGCTGCCGTCGCGGGCTTTTTGCTTGAGCGTGTCTTCGGCCGTCGTGGTCACGGGCTTTTGCAGTGCTGTAACCGTTGCCATTGGGGCAATTCCTCCCGTTGTTCTTCGCAACGATATGCCGCTGAGGGTCATCGGCTTCGATGAAACCGCCTCCGATGAAGAGGGGTGCAATCAACTATGCCGAAATCGCCTTCTACTTGGCGGAATGACGCCATGGCATGCCGTACAGCTGGTACATTGGCATGCCAGATACCAGAGTGTCAATCCGCATTTTTCACCCTCCAACAGGCTTGGAACCGGCCTCTTCCTTCACCGGAAGGGGAGATGAATTCTCTTTTATTTCAAATACTTGCTATTCAATTCGTCGGGGAAAGCGAGTAAAATTGCGGCCGCAGGAAACCGGACTCTGCCGGCTCGAAGGACCGTCTGCATCGACGAATTCGCAGGTTTGTGGCGCCCGTAATTTCATGCCGCGATGCAGTAAAGCCTGCAAAGTAAACCTTGCATTTTCGTGTTTAGTATAGGGGTATCCCTAAACTTGGTTTAGCCCACACCGCCCATCAGGCGGGGGAACAAGCGGATTGCAGATGAGCTGAGGCAGTTTACTTCGCAATGCAAAGAGCGCATGACTGCATTGCAACATAGGCCCTTCTCTTCTGGGATCTGGCATGCCAGATTCACGGCAACACAGGATCTTTCCTCGAACACCCAATGTGGAGAACGACCATGACCACTTCCGCCCTGTCCCGCAGCCCTGCTGCCCGTCCGCTGTCGAACCGTCTCTGGGCGGCTTTCTCGGGCTTCCTGATGAAGATGGCCCAGGCCGATATCCGCGCCGGTTCCCGCGAACCCTTCGGCCTCTGAAGGCCTGGATCGCCGCCGCCCCTTCATCCGAGATCCGGGGCGGCAGCCTGGGAATGGCTTCGGCCGGATCGATTCGACTGGGGCGATTGCCAGGCCGGCTCCGGTGATTCTGGCTGCCCTTTTATTGCGGCGAGCCGAGCCACTCCGGGCGAGGCACAGCCTGTCAGGCCGGTGTAGCACTCGCCACCGCTCAAAGCAGGCAAGGGGGCGTAGGGGCGCATTTGGGAGACCAGGTCCGGTCACAGGGCTTGCCCCGCTAGGCGTGGCAGCTGGTAGCCGTTGGGGAGACGAATTCCGCTCTGGCATGCCAGAATATTATGTCTGATAAGCGACTATTTCTAGCATAGATACGACATTAAGCAGAGTTACGGCTGCTTCTATGCAACTTTTTTTGATCTATTCGCAACTGTGCCGGCAACCAAGGCGCACCGAGCGAAGATCTCAATTCTTTCCGTAACTTGCTACCGATTGCCCTTTCTCTCGATTCGCTCCCAAGCCCCCTGGAAGACGCCTCTTCCGGGGCAATTTGGCGTGCCTTGCCGAAAAACGGCGCTTGCCAACTGGCATGCAAGATACCAATATGGCGACATAACCTGCTTAATGGAGCCTGGGCTCCGTCCAACCTCCAACAAAAACCAAGGGGGACTGCAATGGTAGGGTCGCAAGGAGAGGAAAACCTGCCGAGGGTATCTGATGCCTTCCGCTGGACACAGCTTGCAATCGGCGTCGTCTGTATGGTGATGATCGCCAATCTCCAATATGGCTGGACATTCTTCGTTCCCGATATCCAGAAGACGTTCGGCTGGGACCGGGCAGCCATTCAATGGGCTTTCACCCTGTTCGTCCTGTTCGAGACCTGGCTCGTGCCGATCGAAGGGTGGTTCGTCGATAAATACGGGCCAAAACTGGTGGTAGTCTTCGGTGGTGCGCTCTGCGCCGTCGGTTGGGTGATCAATTCCTACGCCACCTCGCTCACTCTATTCTATCTGGGACAGATCATTGCCGGCATCGGCGCCGGCGCCGTCTACGGCACCTGCGTGGGCAACGCGCTGAAATGGTTCCCGGACAAACGCGGCCTTGCGGCCGGCATCACGGCGGCCGGTTTCGGTGCCGGCTCGGCCCTGACGGTTGCGCCCATCCAGGCCATGATCGCCAATGACGGGTTCCAGGCTGCCTTCTTCTGGTTCGGTCTCGGCCAGGGCATCATCGTCATCATCTTCGCGCTGTTCATGCACACGCCCCGCAGCGGCCAGGTGCCGGCTCCCGTGCTGAACAAGAACATCGTGCAGACCCGCCGCAACTTCGCGCCGACCGAAGTGCTGCGCCAGCCGATCTTCTGGCTGATGTACTTCATGTTCGTGATCGTCGGCGCCGGCGGCCTGATGGTAACCGCCAACCTCAAGCCGATCGGCGCCGATCTCAAGCTCGACGGCGTCCCGGTCTCTCTGTTTGGCCTGACCATGACGGCCGTGACGTTCGCCGCCACCCTCGACCGTATCCTCAACGGCCTCACCCGCCCCTTCTTCGGCTGGGTGTCGGACAAGATCGGCCGCGAGAACACCATGTTCATCGCCTTCGCGATGGAAGGTGTCGGCATCTACATGCTGCATCTGTTCGGCCATGATCCGGTCTGGTTCGTGCTGCTCTCGGGCTTCGTATTCTTCGCTTGGGGTGAGATCTATTCCCTCTTCCCCTCGACCTGCACGGACACGTTCGGCTCCAAATATGCCGCGACCAATGCCGGCCTCCTCTACACGGCCAAGGGAACGGCGGCCCTGCTCGTTCCCTTCGCCAACGTACTGCAGCAGCAGACCGGAACCTGGGACGTGGTGTTCATCATCGCGGCGGGCGCCAATATCCTGGCAGCCATCCTCGCCATCGGCGTCCTCAAACCCTGGCGTGCGGGCGTGGTGCGCAAGCACGAGTTACAGCAGCCGGCCAACACGGCCGCGGCATAGCTCTCGCGTGGCGAGCATCAGCCCGCCACGTCACATCGCAAAAGCCGGTGCCCTGACAGGCACCGGCCAGGAAGATCACCATAGGATCCCGCGGCGATATCTCATTCAGTATCGCCGCATCCTATGCCAGGTCCCGGCAGTGCAGACATAGCCGGGGCCAGAAACCGCCTAATCCATTGAATAAGAACAATATCTTCTAGAGCAAAACGCGTTCAAGTGTGAACGCTTATTTCCTCTAACTCTTTGTTTGGATGCGTCTTTGTGATTCCTAGTAACTCCATGGAATCGCAAAGCGCTATAGGATACAGCCAAAGCTCGAGCCTTTGGCTCCACGCGACACGCGAAAATGAACCAAAATCTGGTTCTTTAGAGCTAAAGCGTTTTGCGGTCAGGCGAAATCGCCGGGAAACGCAAAGCCACATCGACACAGAAATAGAAAAGAGGCGCGGTTTTCGCTTCGACGCGTTCTACCCCGGTCGATAGCGAAAGTCGCGCTTGACAAATTCAAATCTGGCATACCAGATACCAGAAGTTAGGTTCCCACCGACAGGACGAAGCTTCGATCCGGCAACGACCAGGGAGAAAACACCATGAACATCCAGGCAAGACCCGCGCAATCCATCCAGGCCGATGTCCGGGCCATTCTCGATGCCGTCAAGGCATCGGGCCGCACCAGCCTCACCGCCCCCGAGGGCAAGCTCGTCTGCGACGCCTATGGCATTCCCGTGCCGAAGGAGGGCCTGGCACGCTCCAGCGCCGAGGCTGCCAAGCTTGCCGGCGACATGGGCTTTCCGGTGGTGATGAAGATCGTCTCCCCCGACATCCTGCACAAGACCGAAGCCGGCGGCGTGATCGTCGGCGTGGCTTCCGCCGCCGAGGCCGAAGCCGCCCACGACAAGATCCTCGCCAATGCCAAGGCCTACAAGGCCGATGCCCGCATCGAAGGCATCCAGGTCCAGCAAATGCTGAAAGGCGGGCAGGAAGTCATCATCGGCGCCGTGACCGACGACAGCTTCGGCAAGCTCGTCGCCTTCGGCCTTGGCGGCGTGCTGGTCGAAGTCTTGAAGGACATCACCTTCCGCCTGGCGCCGATCAACCGCGACGAGGCCCTCTCCATGCTCGACGGCATCCAGGCCGCCGAGATGCTCAAGGGCGTGCGCGGCGGTGACCCGGTCAACCGCGATGCCCTCGCCGACACGCTGGCGAGGGTCTCCCAGCTCGTCACCGATTTCCCGGAGATCACCGAACTCGATCTCAACCCCGTCTTCGCCACCAAGGACGGCGCCACCGCCGCGGACGTGCGCATCGTGGTGGACTTCGAGGCCAAGCCGGCCCGTTTCAGGCCCTCGCAGGATGCCATCGTCACCGCGATGAACCGCATCATGCGTCCGGAAGCCGTTGCCGTGATCGGCGCCTCCTCCGAGGATGGCAAGATCGGCAATTCGGTGATGAAGAACCTGATCAATGGCGGCTACAAGGGTCAGATCTACCCGATCCACCCCAAGGCCGACGAGATCCTCGGCTACAAGGCCTATAAGAGCGTCAAGGATGTGCCCGGCGCCATCGATACCGCCGTCTTCGCCATTCCTGCCAAATTCGTGGCTGGTGCCCTGGTCGAATGCGGCGAGAAGGGCATTCCGGGTGCCGTGCTCATTCCCTCGGGCTTTGCCGAAACCGGCAATGAGGAAGGCCAGCGCGAGATCCAGGAGATCGGGCGCAAATACAATATCCGCCTGATGGGGCCGAACATCTACGGCTTCTACTACACCCCGTCCAATCTCTGCGCGACCTTCTGCACCGCCTATGACGTCAAGGGCTCGGCCGCCCTTTCCTCCCAGTCGGGCGGCATCGGCATGGCCATCATCGGCTTCTCGCGCTCGGCCAAGATGGGCGTCTCGGCGATTGTCGGCCTCGGCAACAAGTCCGATATCGACGAGGACGACCTGCTCACTTTCTTCGAGCAGGACGACAACACCAAGATCATCGCCCAGCATTGCGAGGACCTCAAGGACGGCCGCGCCTTCGCCGAAGTCGCCAAACGCGTCTCCAAGAAGAAGCCGGTGATCGTGCTGAAGGCCGGCCGCACCTCGGCAGGCGCCAAGGCGGCAAGCTCGCATACCGGCGCGCTCGCCGGCAATGACCGCATCTATGAAGACGTCTTCAAGCAAGTCGGCGTCATCCGCGCCCGCTCGCTGCGGCAATTGCTGGAATTCGCCCGCGGCGTGCCGATCATGCCGACGCCCAAGGGCGAGAACGTGGTGATCATCACAGGGGCCGGCGGCTCGGGCGTCTTGTTGTCGGATGCCTGCGTCGACAACGGCCTGTCGCTGATGTCGATGCCGGATGATCTCGATGCGGCCTTCCGCAAGTTCATCCCGCCCTTCGGCGCGGCCGGCAATCCGGTCGACATCACAGGCGGCGAACCGCCCTCGACCTACAAGAACACCATCAAGCTGGGCCTGGAGGACGACCGCATCCACTCGATCATCCTGGGCTATTGGCACACCATCATCACGCCGCCGATGACCTTCGCCAAGCTGGTGATCGAGGCCAAGGAAGAGATGAAGGCGAGAGGCATCGAAAAGCCGATCGTCGCCTCCCTCGCCGGCGACGTGCAGGTCGAGGAAGCCTCAGAATATCTCTACGCCCATGGTGTACCGGCCTATGCCTATTCCACCGAGCTGCCGGTGGAAGTACTGGGCGCCAAATATAAATGGGCCCGCGGCGCCGGGTTGCTCTGAGGGCAGGCCTAGCTGACGACGCCGGCCACATCAAGCCGGCGTCGTTCCCCTCCTCTCCTTCAATCACACAGCCCGTCCTGCCTGCGCTCCCTCACCTGGATCGCGGGGATGGCGGAAGCATGCTCCATGACCGGGTGGCACCATCCCATGACAGCGACGAGGTCCAAGAAGAATGAACATCCATGAATATCAGGCCAAGGCCGTGCTGCAGAGTTTCGGCCTGCCGATCTCTCCCGGCGCCGCGGCGCGAACCGTCGAGGAAGCGGTGAAGGGGGCGAAGGAGCTCCCCGGTCCGCTTTACGTGGTGAAGTCGCAGATCCATGCGGGCGGGCGCGGCAAGGG
>NZ_JASGFM010000075.1:0-12520 GCF_047605565.1 Labrys sp. (in: a-proteobacteria) | reverse complement strand
GCGTGCTCGCCAAGTTCGCGGCGCTGGCCCGCCCGGCCAGCGAAGGGGCCGTCACGGGCTGAAGCGGCAAGAGGCGGACGAGGCGTCCGCGGTCCCAGCCGCGGCCGTTCACGTGCGAGCCTTGTCAGTGTCGTGTCGGAAACGATATGGCTGGGACCGCGGACATCCTGTCCGCCTCTTCACTTCATTGGGGCGCTTGATTAGGAAACGATCATTTCCTAATCTCGCTGCATGTCCATTTCCCTCACCGATTCCCCGCGCCAGGCTGGCCGCCCCCGGGAGTTCGATCTCGACGCCGCGCTCGACAAGGCCATCCTCGCCTTTCGCGAGCGCGGCTATCATGCCGCCTCGATCGCCGATCTCGCCAAGGCGATGGATCTGACCGCAGGCAGCCTCTACAAGGCCTTCAAGGACAAGCGCGCCATCTTCGTGGCAGCGCTCGAGCGCTATACCTCGCTGCGCAATACCGGCCTGCGCGGCCGCATCCAAGGCCTGGCCACCGGCCGCGAAAGGCTGCGCGCCGTGCTCGATTTCTATGTCGATTCCGCCCATGATCTCGAAGGCCGCCGCGGTTGCCTGGTCGTCGGCAGCGCCGTCGAATTGGTGACCTTCGACGAGGACCTCTCCGAACTGGTCTCGCTGGCCCTGCGCCGCAACGAGGCGCTGTTGATCGAGTTGATCCGCCAGGGGCAGGCAGACGGCTCCGTCAATCCGCATCTCGGGGCCCATCAGGCGGCGCGCACCCTCCTGTGCGTCCTGCTCGGCATGCGCGTGATCGGCAAGACCGGCCGCCGGCATGACGACATGGCCGATATCACGGATCTCGCGCTGAAAGTGCTCGACTGATTTTTTTTGACCAATTCGGAAACGATCATTTCCAAATAAGGAGCTCTCGATCATGCAAGTGGGTTTTCTCGGTCTGGGCACCATGGGTTTTCCCATGGCCGCCAATCTGGTCAAGGCGGGCCACCGCGTGCGGGCCTGGAATCGCTCGCAGGAGCCGGTTGCCCGCCTCGCGGCACTGGGGGCCGAGCCGGCCGCCGCGCCGGCCGATGCGGCCGATGGCGCCGAGGTGCTGATCGCCATGCTGGCCGATGACGCGGCGAGCCGGGATGTCCTGCTTGCCCAGGGCACCTTGGACGCCCTCGCCAAGGGCGCCGTCGTCGTGAATATGGCGACCGTCTCGGTCGCCTTCACCCGCGACATCGCCGCCGAGCATGCGGCCCGCAGCCTCTCCTATGTCGCCGCCCCGGTGCTCGGGCGCGTGAATGTGGCGGAGGCCGGCCAGCTCAACATCCTGGCGGCCGGCGATGTCGCCCAACTCGACCGCGTGCAGCCGCTGTTCGACGTGCTGGGCCAGAAGACCTGGCGCTTCGGCGACCGGCCCGAGCAGGCGGCTGCCGTGAAGCTCGCCGCCAATTTCATGATCGCCAGCGCCATCGAGACCATGGCCGAGGCGTCGACGCTGGCAGCGGGCCACGGCGTCGCCAAGGCCGCTTTCCTGGAGATGCTGACCTCCACCATCTTCGCCGCGCCGCCCTATAAGGGCTATGGCGCCGCCATCGCGGAGGAGCGCTTCGAGCCCGCCGGCTTCAAGCTCTCGCTCGGCCTTAAGGATGTGCGCCTCGCTCTCGAGGCGGCCGATGCTGTCAACGTGCCCCTGCCCTTCGCCGGCGTGCTGCGCGACAACCATCTCGACGCCCTCGCCCATGGCGAAGGCCATCTCGACTGGGCCGCGCTCTCGCGCGTCGCCGAACGGCGCGCTGCGCAGAAGTGATCGCGGAGCGAGCGATCAGGCCGCGGATGCGGCGGCCTCCAGGGCCGTCGAGGCCCGCTGCAGGATCTCGGCCTTGAGGTCATTGGCATCGCCGGCCTTGGCCCAGGCCTGGACGGCGATGTCGACGCCCTTTTCGGTGAAGCCGGACAACACGATCGAGGCTGCCGGCAGCGGCAGCACCCGGCCGTCGCGGCTGAGGAAATCGCGGATCGCTCCCGACACCGCCTCGGCATTGCCGCCATAGGGCACGGGCACCTTCACATTGACGCTGCGGGTGGGATAGGCCGAGACATTGGTGATCGGAGAGCCCCAGACCTGCCCGTTCGGAATCAGAACCTGCACATTGTCGCCGCTGGCGAGTTCGGTCATGAACAGGTTGAGGTTCTTGACCGTGCCGGCCTTACCGGCCACCTCGATGCTGTCGCCGAGCTGGAAAGGCCGGAACAGCAGCAGCATCACGCCGGCCGCCATATTGGAAAGCGTGCCCTGCAAAGCCAGGCCGATGGCCAGCGAAGCGGCACCCAGCACGGCGACGAGGCTGGTGGCCTGGATGCCGATCACCTGCAGGATCAGGATGAAGATCAGCACCAGCACGCCATAGCGCACCAGGCTCGACAGGAAGGCGGTGACGATCGGATCCATGCGCGATGTCGCGGTGAGGGCCCTGGTCGTCAGACGCTCCAGCATGCCGGCGGCCCACCAGCCGACCAGCATGATCACGAGGGCCCCCAGGCAGTTGATGCCATAGAGGATGAACAGGTTTCCAAGTCCATTGAGATCGATCGGCAACGGAAGCCTCCTGGGTGGGCAGCGGGCGGCTCTCCCGATAGCATGCCCGCACAGTCCGCCTAAAGCCCCCCGGAACGTTTTGCGATTTGATGGAATCATCAACAGCCGCAAAGACGCGTCGAACCAGAGAGTTAGAGCAAGCGAGCGCCCGCACTTGAACGCGTTTTGCTCCGGGGTTCATCGCGTTCGGCAGGCCTCACCAAAACACATCGAAACAAAGCATTGGAACAGATCCATGCTCAGTAGAGAAAGCGTTCGCGCCAGCGCGATGATCGTCTTTTCATGGTCGTTACTGTCGCAACCATCCGGCCTGCGAGCTCCGGCGCCAGGGCCGTGATTCGGGCCGGCGGGCCCTGCCGCGCCGCCTGGGCACAACTCCAGGTCGCGTATCTCCTCGCAACTTAATACCGTTGACTATCATGGCGCCGCAAAGCGCCACACCACTATAACCAACAAGTATTAAGCGAACGGTTTAATTCTCTAATCCGTCTGGGCAACTTTCAGAGGTAGGAAATTACGGGGTATGCTGCCCGACAGATAAGTTCGAATCGTCTCTCAAATCTACGGGGGAATACTATGCATTTCCTGTTTCTTCCCCGAGTTACGAGAACACATTACCCGTTCCTCGAAGAATTATTGTCTCTGCATATACCTTATGCGGATTGGCTGCGTCTGGTGGCCGATTGGCGCGAGGCGGGCAAGGCGCAAGGTTTCACGGTCCGCTACATGACGGTCAATCCCTATGAATTGCGCCGCTGGCTGCCGGCAGGTCCAGGCCCTGCCAGCCTCGCCCAGCTCCTGCAATTCACCGACTGGGTCGGCAATGGCCGGTCGGGCGACCCGTTCGCCTCCACGAAAGTGCCCGGCAATCTGGATACGAAGCCTCCCGGCGGCACGTCTCGCTCTGGCGGGCCGACCGGACCGTCCTGGGAAGCTCGCGAAGACAACAGGGGCCTGCGGACCGCCCTTTCCTGACGCGCTCAGGCCCGGGGCCTTGCCTCGTGCAGGATCCAGTCCAGTACGGCCTGCTCATGCGGTGCGAGCGCCCGCCCGGCCGGGCTGGTGACGAAATGGCCGCGCTCGCCGGCAAGCTCGATGTCCGACAGCGACCGGAGCAGGCCTTCCGCCAGGGTCGCATCCGCCAGGGGCCGCGAGGCCAGTACCACCCCCGCTCCGGCCTTGGCTGCTTCCAGCGCCACCACGAAACTGTCGAAGACCAAGGCTGGCCGGCCCGGCGCCCCGATGCCGGCCCGGGCGAACCAGTCC
This sequence comes from Labrys sp. (in: a-proteobacteria), assembly GCF_047605565.1. Classification (NCBI taxonomy): domain Bacteria; kingdom Pseudomonadati; phylum Pseudomonadota; class Alphaproteobacteria; order Hyphomicrobiales; family Xanthobacteraceae; genus Labrys; species Labrys sp. (in: a-proteobacteria). Next base: position 8,688 of record NZ_JASGFM010000075.1, on the reverse strand, counting down.
GGCCACATCTCCCGGCCGCCGGCGACCGAGAGCAGGGGCAGGCGTGTCCAGTGCCGGAGATCCGGCAGACCTCCCAGCAGTGCAGGCGCCGCCGCCGGCACCAGGCGTTCCCAGGTCAGGCGATGGCTGTCACGTCCTTCGAACGCCCCCATACCGAAACGGATGTCGAAGCCTTCGCGATCATCGGCATAGTCGGCCGGGACATGCACGGTCGATAGCGCCAGGCGGATCTGCGGAAAGGCGGCAGCAAAGGCCGGGACACGCGGCGCCAGCCAGAGCAGGGCAAAGGAGATCGGGCAGCGCAGGTCGACCGTCTGGCCGCCGCGCCGACCGAACAATTCTGTGGTGCTGCGCGCAAGCGCCCTGAACACCCCCTGGATATGGGGCAGATAGGCGCCGGCCTCCGGCGTCAGTTCCACGCCCCTCCGCTGGCGCGTGAACAGCGCGGCACCGAGTTCGGCCTCCAGGTTGCGGATATGCTGGCTGACGGCGGCCTGGGTCAGGCCGAGTTCCTCGCCGGCCGCCGTGAAATTGAGGTGGCGGGCGCAGGCTTCGAAGGTGCGCAGCCAGGCGAGCGGCGGAAGGCGGGATGATTCTGCCATAATGGAAATGATGTCATCTGCACATTTTTCATTGTTTGTACGATGACAGAGGCTTCCGCACAATGGCTGCGATCCAGACGGGAGGCCATGCGATGAAGGCGGAAACAGTTGAAATCCTGGACAAAGGGCGTGCCCTGCGTGTGCGCTGGAGCGATGGCGAAAGCGCTCGCTTCCACGCGATCTGGCTGCGCGACAATGCCCTCGATCCCCGCACCCGCAGCAGCGCCAATGGCCAGCGCCTGATCACGGTGCTCGACATTCCGGCCGATACAGTGATCGCCTCGGCCGAACTCACCGCCGGGGGCGATATCGCCATCACCTTCGCCCCCGAGCAGCACCAGGCCGTGTTTCCCGCCTTCTGGCTGCGCGAGCACGGCTACGACAAGCCGGCTCCCGCCGGGAATGGCTGGCTCGGCCCTGAGATCGAGCCCTGGGACGCCGGCCTGCAGGGCCAGGTTCCCACCGCCTCCTATGACCGTCTGCGCCAGGACCGGGCCGCGCTCGGCGCCTGGCTCGGCGCGGTGCAGCGTTTCGGCTTTGCCGTGGTGACTGATATGCCGACCCATTCGGGCGGATTGTGCGAGGTCGCCGACCTGTTCGGCTATGTGCGCGAGACCAATTATGGCCGCTGGTTCGAGGTGCGGGCCGAGGTCAACCCGACCAACCTCGCTTACACCAATCTCGGCCTGCAGGCCCATACCGACAATCCCTATCGCGACCCGGTGCCGACGCTGCAATTGCTGGCCTGCCTGGAAAACTCCGTCGAGGGCGGCGATTCCATCGTGGTCGACGGCTTCGCCGTGGCCAGGCGCCTGCAGGCCGAGGATCCCAAGGCTTTCGACTTGCTGAGCCGCCATGCCGTGCGCTTCGAATATGCCGGCTCCTCGGGCGTGTGCCTGCGCTCCAAGCGTCCCTTCATCGAACTCGGCCCCGATGGCGAGATGATCGCCATCCGCTTCAACAACCGCTCGGCCGCCGCCTTCACCGACGTACCCTATGAGGAAATGGCCGCCTTCTATGCCGCCTATCGGCTCTTTGCCGAGATCCTGGAAGATCCCGCCATGGAAGTGAGCTTCAAGCTCAGGCCGGGCGAACTCTTCATCGTCGACAACACCCGCGTCATGCATGCCCGCAAGGCTTTCTCGGGCAGCGGCAAGCGCTGGCTCCAGGGCTGCTATGCCGACAAGGACGGCCTGCTCTCCACCCTCGCGGCCATCCGGGCCGAAACCCGCCGGGAGGCCGCCGAATGACCACGCCAACTCTCGACGCCGCCACCATCGTGCCCTTCCTCGCCGACATCTTCGAGCGGCGGGGCGCCGAGGAATATCTCGGCGAGCCCGTGACCATGGCCGAGCACATGCTGCAGGGCGCCTGGTTCGCCGAGCAGGAAGGTGCCAGCGACGAACTGGTCGCCGCCGCTTTGCTGCATGATGTCGGCCATTTCACCAGCGAGTTCGGCGCCTATTCGCCCGACGACACCGAGGACAAGCATCATGACGATGCCGGCGCCGAGGTGCTGGCGCCCTTCTTCCCCAAGGTCGTCACCGAATGCGTGCGGCTGCACGTGGCGGCCAAGCGCTATCTGTGCGCCACCGATCCGAGCTATGATGCCAAGCTCTCTCCCGCCTCGCGCCATACGTTACAGCTGCAGGGCGGCCCGATGAGCGCGACCGAGATTGCGCAATTCCGCTCCAGTCCCTTCTACAAGGAGGCCGTGCGGGTCCGGCTCTGGGACGAAGCCGGCAAGGTCGCCGGCCTGCAGACCCGCCGCTTCGGCGACTATGCCCCGCTGTTGCAGCGCGTGGTCGACCGCTTCCTGGCGGATGGCACCGTTCAGGCCGACAGCGCGCCCGCCAGATAGCCGGCCCAGCGCTCCGCCCCATCGGGTGTGGCGATCAGGTCGTTGCGGATCTCGATCAGGATGGCCGGATGGCCGCGCTGGTCGCCATGAACAGGGATGGCGTAGTCGTTGCCGTCGATGACATAGGGCACATTGGCCTCGACCAGCAGCCCGGGTGCCGCGGCTCGCAGCGCCTCGATCACCTTTTGGCCCATCGAGGCCGCCTGCGCGAACAGCACCCCGGCATGCCAGGGGCGCTGTTTCCCATGGAAGACCGGGGTATAGGAGTGGATCGCCACGATCACACTCCCCTCCCCGCGCGCCTGCCGGGCATCGAGAAAGTGCGCCACGCCCCGATGGAAGGGTTGGAACATCACGGCCTCACGCCGCTCCCGCTCGGCGGGAGCAAGGTCGTGATTGCCGGGAATCGGTGTCGCCTCCGACACCAACGGGATGCTGCTCGCAGCGCCGAGCGGCCGGTTCAAATCGATCAGCAGGCGCGAATAGCCGGCCAGGAAAGCGGGCGCGTCGAGCAGGCGCGCCAGATGGCGTGTGACCTCTGCCGCGCCGACATCCCAGGCGATATGCCGGCCCAGATCCACCGGCCCCAGGCCCAGCCCGCCATACTCGGCCGGCATATGGTTGGAGGCATGCTCGCAGATCAGCACGATCGGCGAACGCCCTGCTTGGTTGACGATCTCGAGGGCAGGCGGCCAATCGGCATTGTCGAGGGCGGGCTCGTGCTGCATCCGGGAATTCGGCATTCAATGGTCCTGGACATCATTGGGGATAGGTTGTTGCGCGCCCTTTTCGCTGACCGTGACGCCAACGCTGCTGCGAATGTCCTCGAGCGCCTGGATGCGCCGCTTGACGGCATCGCCGCTGCGCATGACGGCGTGCAGGGACAGGGCTTCGAGCTGGGCGAGGGCCGGCACCAGCGTGTCATAAGGCGAATTCACCTCGCTCGGCGCGATGAAGACAACCTCGGCCTTTTCAGCCACCGGCGACAGCCATTGATCGGTGAACAGGATCAGCCTGACACCGCGCTCGGCCGCCTGGGTGGCAAAGCGGACGATGTCGGTCTGGTAGCGGCGGTAGTCGAAGACGATCAGCACGTCGCGGTTGCCAAGTTCCAGCAGGAGGTCGAAGCTTTCGGCCGAAAAGCGCGCGAGGTCCGTCACCTGCCCCCGGAACTGGCCGAGATAGCCCGCGAGGATGCCGGCCAGATGCCGGCTGAAACGGCCGCCGAGCAGCAGCACCCGCCCCTTCGCCGCCATGATGAGATCCACGGCCTGGTCGTAGTTCTGCGCCGGCACCGCCGTTTCGGTCTCGGCAACGCGATGGGCGACCGACTGAAGATAGGTCTGTACCGTGGCCGGGCCGTCGCCGGCCGTCCGCTTGGTTTCGAACATCAGCAAGGGCGATTGCAGCCTCGCCTCGATTTCGGTGATCAGCATGGCCTGCAAATCGGCGAAGCTCTCGAAGCCCAGCTTGGCGGATAGCCGCGCCACGGTCGGATCGCTGACGCCGGCCCGCTTGGCGAGGTTGGAGGCCGTCCCCAGGCCTGAGGTCGGATAGTCGGCCAGCAGGGCCTGCACGATCTTGCCCTCGGCCGGCGTGAGGTTGAGTCCGCTCTGCGTCAGCAGGTCTTTCAGAGGCATGATCGGCGGCCCTCGTTATGTTAGAGTTTTGACATAAATATCGATTGCCCGTCAAATATGAAAAAACATTGACAGGCATGGCCTGCGATGCTTTCTTCGCTTTCAGCAAGCAGCTCGTGCGAAAAAGCAAGCGATACGCGGGGATCCTGATCCCCGGCCTGCCGTTTCCGCGTTCCACGAATTCTGTCCGCACAATGCGCGTGGCTTCGGCAGTCATGCCGCGCGCAAACAATGACGGCTGTCGTCCATCCGAAAACATCATGGCCTCGTCGCACGCCATGCCGGCGCGCCGCGTGTCCTGAAACTGTGGGGTAGCATGAGCGGGAATGACGGGAAGACATCACGCAAGCTGAAACTGTGGGAGGCCCTGGCGCTCTCCCTGGGATTGATGGGACCGACCCTGGCGATGGGCGGCAACGGTCAGGGGCTGATCGATTCCGTCGGCAAGGCCATCCCCCTCGTCTTCGTCTTCGGCCTGGCCGGCGTGGCGCTGATCGCCTATGGCTTCATCCGGCTGACCCGCTACTACAACCATGCCGGCAGTGCCTATGCCCTGGTCGGCGCGACCGTGGGGGCCCGCGCCGGCTTCTTTTCCGGTTTTGCCCTGCTCGGCACCTATGTCTTCTTCTCGATCTGCACGCTGGCGGCGCTGGGCGCCTTCGCGAACGCCCTCCTGGCTGCCCTGCAGCATGGCGCGGACAAGCCCTATCAGCTGCCCTGGATCGTGCCGGCCCTCGCCGGGGCTTTGCTTTCGGTCTATTTCAGCACGCGCGACACCCGAACCATCTCCAAGGTCCTGCTGCTGGTCGAAGGCATCGGCATCGTCTTCATGATCATCCTTACCGCAACAATCTTCGCCAAGGGCGGCGCGCCGACGACCCATGTCGATTTCTCCAGCTTCAGCCTTGATGGCGTCGGCTTCCAGGCCGTCGCTGCCGCGGTGGTGGCCGCCTTCCTGTCCTGGGCCGGCTTCGAGGGCTGCGCGACGCTGGGCGAGGAAACCGACGATCCCAAGCGCAACATCCCCCTCGCCTTGCTCGGCTCGGTCGTGCTGACGGGTGCCTTGTTCGTCATCGTGATGTTCGCCCAGACCATCGGCTTCGGCACGGATGCGGCGGGCCTGGCGGCCTTCAAGGGCTCCGGCAACACGCTCGGCGCCCTGGCCGAGACCTATCTCGGCCGGCCGGTAGCGTTGATTCTGATCTTCTCGGCCGTCCTAGCCGCCTTCGGCTCGCATCTTTCCTCCGTCGCCACCGCCAGCCGCCTGTTGTTCGCCCTGTCCCGGGACGGCTTCGGCCCCCGAATCCTCGGCGCGCTCGACAGCCGGCACGGCCAGCCACGCAACGCCGTATGGGTGGTGCTGGCGGTGACGGCCATCGTCGATCTCATCGCCTATCTCACCGGCCGCCCGAATATCGGCACGGGGGACCTCGCCATCGATGCCTATTTCCACTTCGCCATCATCGGCTCGGTCTGCCTGATGGTGGTCTATCTGATGGTCGAGGTCGGCGTTACCAGGCTGATCCTCAGCGGCCAGGTCGCCATTCCCAAATGGGAACTCGTCATTCCCGTCCTGGGCATGGCCGTGATCGTGACCGCGCTCTACTTCAACCTCGTCGGACCGTTCGATCCCTTCGCGGCGCCGGTGCTGGCGCTCGGCTGGTGCGTCCTGGGATTGCTGGTCACGCTCTGCGCGCCGAGCATGGTGCGCAGCATCGGCAACCGCCTCGCCGGCGAACTGGGAGCACCCAGCAAGAGCTGACGCCAATTCAGCCGGGGCGCATCCGCGCGCTCCGGCTTCCGTTACAAAGACAGGCCGATTGAGAGGAGCCACCCATGCCGACGTCCGCCAGCCGGGATTCCGCCTTCCTTCCGGGCAGGACCTCGATCCTGTTCGTCGATGTGCAGAAGATCTGGACCATCCCGGGCCGAGACCCAGCCCATCCCGACGCCGATCCGGACAGCTATTTCTACAAGCGCAACCGCGAGCTCGTCGTGCCCAACCAGCAGCGCCTGCTCGCCGCCGCCCGCGCCGGCGGCGCCAATGTGCTGCACACCATCATCCGCAGCCTGACCAAGGACGGCCGCGACCGCTCGCTCGACCACAAGCTGACGCCGATCCACATCGCGGTCGACGATCCCAATGGCGACGTCATCGACGAGTTGCAGCCGATCGACAACGAGATCGTACTGCCCAAATCCTCCTCGGGCGTCTTCAATTCCACCAATATCGACTATGTGCTGAGGAACTTGGATACGCATAATCTGGTGATCGCCGGCCAGCTCACCGACCAGTGCGTCGACATGGCGGTGCGCGACGGCGCCGACCGGGGCTATCTCGTCACACTGGTTCAGGATGCCTGCAGCACCTATTCGGAAGAAAGGCACCGGGCTGCCCTCTCGGCCATGGGCGGCTATTGCTGGGTCAGCGATACCGACGAGGTGGTCCGGCGCCTGAACGGATTGTCGGCATGAGCCAGGACCAGAACCTATCCGGCGACGAACTCGTCGCCCTCCTCACCACCGACATGATCGGCCTGACGCGCGGGCGCTGGATTCCGGCGGCGGCGGGAGAAGCGGCCATGCGCAAGGGCTGCGGCTGGGTGCCGGCGAACCTGGCCCTGACGCCGTTCGACAGCATCCCGGCGGACAATCCCTGGGGATCGGCGGGCGATCTGCGCCTGATGCCGGACGAGGCCAGCCGCTTCCGGGTCTCGGGCCTGCCGGGCAAGACGCCTCTCAATGGCGTCCTGTGCGACATCACCACGCTCGACGGCACGCCCTGGCATGGCTGCGGGCGCTCCTTCCTGAAGGCGGCGCTTGCCGATTTCGAGGCGGAAACCGGCCTCAAGGTCACGGCCGCCTTCGAAATGGAATTCCAGATCGAGGGCGCGGCCTGGGAGCATGCGCCCTCCTTCTCGCTGGCCTCGATGCGCCGGGCCGATCCCTTCGGCCCCCTGCTGATGGCTGCCCTGCGCGAAGCCGATGCGGAGCCCGAAATGGTGCTCGCCGAATATGGCCGGGACCAGTTCGAAATCGTCTGCGGCCCGGCCGACGCCGTTGCCGCTGCTGATCGGGCCGTGGTGATCCGGGAAGTGACGCGCGAGGTCGCCCGCTGCTGCGGCCTGCGCTCGACCTTCGTGCCCAAATCCACGCCGGACGGAGTCGGCAACGGCCTCCACATCCATTTCTCCTTCCGGAGCGCGGACGGGACCCCCGCCAGCTTCGATCCGGCGCGGCCGGGGCGCGTCTCGGAAGCCACCGGCCAGTTCGTCGCGGGACTGGTCCGGCATATGCCCGCTTTGGTGGCGCTGACGGCACCGAGCGTGGTGTCCTATTTCCGCCTGCGTCCCCATCACTGGAGCGCGGCCTACACGGCTTTCGGTGCCCTCAATCGCGAAGCCTCGGTACGCATCTGCCCGACAGCGGAAACGCCCGGCGCCAACATCGCCAAGGCCTTCAATCTCGAATATCGCGCGGCCGACAATACGGCCAGCCCCTATTGGGCCCTGGGCGTGATGATCCACGCCGGGCTGGCGGGCATCCGCGAAGGGCTGGCACAGCCGCCTTTGATCGCCAACGATCCCGACACGCTGCCGCCCTCCGAACGCGAGCGCCTCGGCCTGCGCCGCCTTCCCGAGAGCTTGCCCGACGCATTGGACGCCTTCATGCACGATTCAATCGTGCAAGACTGGTTCCATCCCGAGATCATCCAGGGCTTCCTGGCGATGAAGCGCGCCGAGATCGAGATGACGTCGGCCTGGTCGGATGCCGAAATCTGCCGCCGCTACGCCGAGGTCTATTGAGGCCATGACGGCTTTTCATAGGTTGGGAAAGATTGGGCGAGATGATCCGATGCCGAACAAGCTCGACGCAGGTGCCTCCTCGCCCCGTCCTTACGGGGAGAGGATAAAGGTGAGGGGCTAAGCAACGCCCTGTTCTGCAAACAATGTGCTGCCCCTCATCCTCACCTTCTCCCCGTAAGGACGGGGAGAAGGGTTGGCCGGCGTCGCGTTCTCCAATCCATCGCGTCGCAATCCCGTCTCTGCCTCACCCGGCATGCGAGAGGATGTTGAGGAGGCGGCCGAGCGGATCGCGCACGAAGAAGCGACGGACGCCCCAGGGCTCGTCGGCCGGGCCGTAGACAATCACGTGGCCGGCAGCCCGGGCGCGGGCATGGACCGCGTCGACATCATCGACCTCGATCGAAAGATCGGGCACCGGCGTGCCGTTGCCGCCCTCGCTGGCGAGGCTGAGCTGGGGTGTCTGCTGGCCCTGGCCGGCAAAAGTAAGGATCCAGCCATGGTCCATCACCACCTCCAACCCGAGCAGGTCCTGGTAGAAGGCACGGGCCGCCTGTGGGTCTGAGACGGCGAGATTGGCGACGATGCGCAGCACGGCCATGGCGTCCTCTTCTTTTTGGTAGTTGATGGAAACAGGCGATAGATGACGGAGAGACCCCTCATCCCCCTGCCGGGACCTTCTCCCGCAAGGGGAGAAGGGATTTTTTCAGTCGGCGCTGCCGTGTTTTCGAGGACGCCCTTGTGTTCTGCCTAACCAATCGAGCCCCTTCTCCCCTTGCGGG
>NZ_JASGFM010000074.1:0-13744 GCF_047605565.1 Labrys sp. (in: a-proteobacteria) | reverse complement strand
AGGCCGCCACGCCGATGATGATCGATTCGCCCCAGCCGCGATGGCAGCATTCCAGGGCCTGGCGCATGGTCACCGGCAGGCCGATGCATTCGAAGGAGAAATCGGCGCCGCCGCCGGTGAGATCGACGATGGCCTCAACCACCTTGTCATGGCCGACTTCCGCCGGATTGACGAAATGGGTCATGCCGAACTTCTTGGCCATCTCGACCTTGGCCGGGTTGAGATCGACGCCGATGATCTTGTCGGCACCCACCATGCGGGCGCCCTGGATCACGTTGAGGCCGATGCCGCCGAGGCCGAACACCACGACATTGGCGCCGGGCCAGACCTTGCCCGTATTGATCACCGCGCCGATGCCGGTGGTGACACCGCAGCCGATGTAGCAGATCTTGTCGAAGGGAGCGTCCTCGCGCACCTTGGCCAGCGCGATCTCCGGCAGCACCGTGAAGTTCGAGAAGGTCGAGCAGCCCATATAGTGGAAGACCTCGCCGCCGTCACAGGCGAAGCGGCTGGTGCCGTCGGGCATCACGCCCTTGCCCTGGGTGCTGCGGATGGCGGTGCACAGGTTCGAACGCTGCGACAGGCAGGTTTTGCACTGGCGGCATTCGGGTGTGTAGAGCGGAATGACATGGTCGCCCGGCTTCAGGCTGGTGACGCCGGCACCCACCTCGCGCACGATGCCCGCACCCTCATGGCCCAGAATGGCAGGGAACAGGCCTTCCGGATCGGCACCGGACAGCGTGTAGGCATCGGTATGGCACACGCCCGTGGCCATGATCTCGACCAGCACCTCGCCCGCCTTGGGGCCGCCGATCTCGATGGTCTCGACCGTCAGGGGCGCTCCCGCCTTCCATGCCACAGCCGCTCTCGTCTTCATGATTCACTCCCTCAAGCGTTTTGCGATGTGCCGGGATCGGCAAGATCCGCAAAGACGCGCCGAACCTAAGAGCCGGAGCAGATGAGCATTCTTGCTTGAATGCGTCCTGCTCCGGAATTCGCCAAAGGGCTAGCCGGATGCGGCATGAAGCGCAAGCATCGCGGGAGTGCGATGTTTCCCTCGCGGCTTAGAAGTGTCTTATGGCCGGTGAAAGTACGCCAAACTATCGTGGCGCGCGCTTGGCCAGGATGCGCTGCAGGGTGCGCCGGTGCATGGCCAGGCGTCGCGCGGTCTCGGAGACGTTGCGGCCGCAGAGCTCATAGACACGCTGGATGTGCTCCCAGCGCACCCTGTCGGCGGACATCGGGTTCTCGGGCAGCTCCGGCTTGTGGCTGGGATCGGCCATCAGCGCCGCATGGATGTCGTCGGCATCGGCCGGTTTGGCGATATAGTCGAATGCACCCAGCTTCACCGCCGTGACGGCGGTGGCAATGTTGCCGTAACCGGTGAGGATGATGCCGCGCGCATCGGGGCGCTTCACCTTCAGGCGCGAGATCACGTCGAGGCCGGAGCCGTCGGTGAGTTTCATGTCGATCACGGCGAAGGCAGGCGGCGAGCCTTCCACCTGCGCCAGTCCCTCGGCGACCGTGTCGGCCGTGGTGACGGTGTAGCCCCTGGCTTCCATGGCTCGGCCCAAACGCTGCAGGAACGCCTTGTCGTCATCGACGAGAAGGAGTGAACGATCGGGAAATTCAGGGGCAACCATAATGCGGACTCACCTATCCTTGGTTCGAGCGAAGGGGCTCCGTTTCGCGTGAAGGGAAAGCATCTCGCCAATTCAGCGCGAGACCCCCGCTCCCTCCGGACCTTATCGTCGGCAACGCATCGCAGACCGACCCGTTGCTGACGATATGGTCAAGTGATCGAAGACCCCGATCGCCTCCTTTGGCGCGACAGTTCGCCACAGTGGGGACTATAGCGGCAAAGTGAAGAAATTTCACTGGCGACAGCCAGCTATCGTTTATTCGGTTATGCGCCGATTGCAATCCCCAGAGATTATTATGGGGCGTGGCCGGGGTAACGATGCATGCGATCAGGGCCTGCGGAAAGAATTCGAGCAGCGAAGCCCGCGCGTTGCTGTCGGGCGCGACCTGCATACCAGCTGCATATCCTTGCCGCCGCACGGCACCGAGAAGACCGGCACAAGTCCTGGCAGTACTCGCTGTTCCCGCTTGGTTGATCGCGGCCTCCACCAGTTTTTTCTCGCGGCTCGACGAGCAGTTCTTGGAGGCATTGTAGCGCAAATTTTCCTTAAGTCTTTGTTTTGATGCATTTTCTTGAATGAAAGGTCTTACAAATAATCTGGAGAATGTAATCGCTTAGGGGTATCGGAGGCGATTTGTCCATGTCCGAGCGAAGCCCTGCGAGCCCTTAGCGCTCGAAGACGTCGCGCGGCCATTCCAGCCTGACGACGGCGCCGCTGTCCGGCCAGGAGCGGTTCGCCAGGGCGATCGCGGCGCCGGAACGCTCGAGCAGCGTCTTGGCGATGAAGAAGCCGAGGCCGAGGCCGCCGCCCGGCTGGCCCGGCAGGCGCGGGCGACGCTGGGTGACATAGGGATCGCCGAGGCGTCCCATGATTTCGGAAGGAAAGCCGGGGCCGTCGTCACCGACGATCAGGGTCACCGTCTTGGCGTCCCAGCTGGCGGTGATGCTCACCTTGGATTTGGCGAAATCGACAGCGTTCTCGACGATATTGCCGAGACCGTAGAGCATGCCGGGATTGCGAGGGGCGGAGGGAGCATCCTCCTCCAGGCCTTGGAATTCGGCCGAGATGGCAATGCCGAAATCGCGATGCGGCGCGGACACTTCCTCGATCAGCAGCGGCAGGGGCAGGCGGGCGAAGGGCGTGCCGCCATCGTCGCCCAGCGAGGCGAGCTTGCCCAGAATCTCGCGGCAGCGCTCGACCTGGCTGCGCAGCAGGCGGATGTCGTCGACGAAATCGCCTTCCGGCGGGGCGGCAACCTCCAGCTCCTTGGCCACCAGCGCGATGGTGGCGAGCGGCGTACCCAGTTCATGCGCGGCGGCGGCGGCCATGCCGTCGAGCTGGGACAGATGCTGCTCGCGCGCCAGCACCAGTTCGGTGGCGGCCAGGGCATTGGAGAGCAGGCGGGCTTCCTCGGCCACCCGCCAGGCATAGACGCCGATGAAAGCCAGGCCCAGCAGCACCGAGAACCACATGCCGATGACATAGAGCATCGGCATGTCGAACTCTTTCCCCTCGAACCAGGGCAGGGGCAGGTGCCAGGCCGTGAGCAGGGAGGCACAGCCGATGGCCAGGAGTCCGAGCGCGAGGGTCATCAGGGGCGGCAGCGAGGTCGCCGAGATCATCACCGGCGCAAGGAACAGGAAGGAGAAGGGGTTCTGCAGGCCGCCGGTGAGGAAGAGCAGTGCCGCAAGCTGCACGATATCGAATCCGAGCAGGGTAGCGGCGCGGGCCGGGTCGACGCGCTCGGTCGCCGGATAGCGCAGCCGCAAGGCGACATTGACCAGGATGGAGACGCCGATCAGCGGCAGGCAGGCCTGCAGGGGCACGGGGAAGCCGAGACCGTAGCGTACGCCGAGAACCGCGACCAGCTGGCCGGCGATCGCCATCCAGCGCAGCCGGATCAGGGTTTCCAGGCGCAGCGTATCCAGGCCGAGGCCGTCATGGGGCATCACAGAGGCGGTCATCTGCTCACGGGTCGCTCAACGGAATGCTCTTTGGTGGGCGGATGAAACGGCGAAGTCATCCTTCAGGGTTGCGCCGCAATGCCAGCTCCTCCCTGATTCCAGCCGATCTTCTGCGAGAGCCGGCTTCGGAGCAAGCCTCCCTTAGGGCCTGCGGGCGTCGCTGCTAAAGGTTCAAGCCTCGGGAGGTGGTTCGCCCCATGGCCGCCCGATCAAAATGAGAGGCGTGGTGAGGCGGCTGCCGAAAGAGACCAGTGCCTGTTCGAGTGCCACCATCGCTAGGCGCGCAGCCGCTCCGGCCTGTTGCATGAATTGGCTCATCCACAGGCGGATGGCGCCTATGAGACTGGTTGTTATCTTGCCGACGTTCTGTTTGATGTCTTCGAACGTCACAGGCATCTGGCGAAGCGCTTCCATGGTGCGCTGAGCCAGTGGGTGTGCCCGTGGCAGCAGCGTCGCATCCACGCCCTGCCTGAGTTGGGATTGAAGCGCTGGAGTCTTCAATTGTTCCGACGGCAACGACGATAGGGTGCGCGCCACATTGCCGCCGGGGCCGCCCTCGAAAAATTGCACGCCCTGAAAGCGCGTCCCGTTGCTCACCTTGAGTTCGGCGGCCAGCGTCTCGGTCTCGGTAATGGCAGCACGCAGCTGGCCCGTCCTGTTGAACAAGTTGTCGTCGAGAATCCTGCTAAGACGGGCCGAGACCTGCGGACTTTGAAATCCTATGATGTCCACGATCTTACGAATGCCTTGCTCGGTGTTCACCAGCATCGCGCGCGCGTCGGTCAGTTCCTTCAGGTGATTTCCCGTAGAGCCGCCGACCCAAGTCGCTCCTTGGGCTTCAACCAATGCCGCCTCGAAGGTTCCGCGCAAAAACTGGCCTCGCGCAAGCTGATTGAGCAGCGCGCTGATGCTGTCGAACAGCTTCATGAAATCGACGATCGGCACTTCCGTCATCTGGATATATCGCGGTTCTGGCGAAGTCGGTCGATCCGCACGATGTTCAGCTCGCTCGTTGGCAGAACGAGGTTCTCATATTCCAGCGGAATAACGGTTGTCGGGATGCCGAGGGAAATGAAACCAAGCGCCTCGTTGACATAGGGTGCGGCGAACTCTCTCAAGGCCCGATGTGCCCTGCCGCCTGGGTCAACGCGCCCATCGACCCATTTCGTGACATCGTGTTGGAACTTCTCGATTGCTGCGATTGTCTCGGGACCGACGATCCCATCTTCGCGGATCTCTCTCAGCTCCCTGCTCGTGCGCCAGACATTGAGCAGCAGTTGCACGCAAAAGACGTCACATTTCGCGTTGGTTCCGCCGCTTCCAACCGACTGCGCGATATCCATTGGGCGTCTCCATGGATAAAGTATGCGAGAAATTGTGAGATGCGGCGGATTAAAAGTAAAGCGGATGCTTCCGGCCCACTCTGCGTTGCCCGATGTTTCGTCTGCGTGGCGGGAGGCAACCCAGGGGGCGCTTATTGCTCTATACAGTCCCGGCCTGCCGCGCTAAGGAAAACCCAATCGTCCATTCTCGAAGGTTTCTAGCAAATGGCGCCAGTCAGCGATCGCTTGGTCACGGTTTTCGGTGGATCGGGATTTGTGGGCCGCAATCTCGTGCGCTCGCTCGCCAAGCGCGGCTTTCGCGTGCGCGTGGCCGTGCGCCGCCCGGATCTCGCCCAATATCTGATGACCGCGGGCGCCGTCGGCCAGATCCACGGCGTGCAGGCGAACCTGCGTTATCCGGCGTCGGTTGCCGCCGCCGTCGAGGGTGCCGAAGCGGTGGTCAATCTGGTCGGCGTCATGCATGAGCACGGCGCCAACAGTTTCGACGCGGTGCAGGCTTTCGGCCCCGGCGCGATCGCTCGCGCTGCCAAGGCCGCCGGTGTGCAGCGCTTCGTGCATGTCTCGGCCCTCGGCCTGCATGCGGGCTCCGATTCGCTCTATGCCAAGAGCAAGCTCAAGGGCGAGGAAGCGGCCCGTACCGCTTTCGAGGACACCATCATCCTCAGGCCTTCGGTGATGTTCGGGCCGGATGATGATTTCTTCAACAAGTTTGCCGGTCTGGCGCGGATGTCGCCGGTGCTGCCCTTGATCGGCGGTGGCGAGACCAAGTTCCAGCCGGTTTTCGTCGGCGATGTCGCCGAAGTGCTGGCCCGCGGCGCCGAGGGGGCCCTGAAGCCGGGCGCGACCTACGAACTCGGCGGCCAGGAAGTGCTGACCCTGCGCCAGATCTTCGAATATGTGCTCAAGACCACCAACCGCAAGCGCCTGCTGGCGCCGATGCCTTTCGCCATCGCCAATGTGCAGGCGACCGTGTTCGAGCTGCTGGGGACCTTGTCGCTCGGCCTGTTCACGCCGCCCTTGACGCGCGATCAGGTCACGCTGCTGCGCCACGACAATGTCGTGACGGAGGACGCCAGCAAGGCCGGCCTGACGCTGGAAGGACTGGGCATCCAGCCGGCGACGGTGGAAGCGATCGCGCCGAGCTATCTGTGGCGCTTTCGCAAGGCTGGCCAGTTCGAGAACAAGGTGGCCTGACGACCGGAAACGGCAGTCGGAACGGAAAAGGGCCGGTCCATGGACCGGCCCTTTGCATTGGAGCTCGTCTTCAGCCCATCGTGTAGTAGGCTGCGAGGCCGAGGACGCCGACCACGATGCGCCACCATCCGAACAGGGCGAGACCGCGCTTGGATACGAAATCCAGCAAAGTCTTCACCACGAACCAGCCCGAGATGAAGGCCGTGACGAAGCCGATGGCGGTCAGGCCGAGATTGTCGGTCGTCATCGTCTTGTAGGATTTGGCGAATTCATAGACGAAGGCGCCGACCATGGTCGGCATCGCCAGGAAGAAGGAGAATTCCGCCGCCGAGCGCTTGTCGAGGCCGAGCAGCATGCCGCCGACGATGGTGGAGCCCGAGCGCGAAACACCGGGGATCATCGACAGGCACTGGAACAGGCCGATCTTCAGATAGACCGGCAGGGGCAGCACA
Source organism: Labrys sp. (in: a-proteobacteria) (assembly GCF_047605565.1). Lineage (NCBI taxonomy): Bacteria > Pseudomonadati > Pseudomonadota > Alphaproteobacteria > Hyphomicrobiales > Xanthobacteraceae > Labrys > Labrys sp. (in: a-proteobacteria). The sequence continues at coordinate 7,148 of NZ_JASGFM010000074.1, read as the reverse complement.
TAGCAATTGGAGAAGCGCTTCTCGATCTTGAACTGTTCGATGGCAAGCAGGACCAGGCCGCCGGCGATCAGGGCGTAGCAGACCACCGGCACATTGAAGAGATATTGCTTCATCTTGTGCTCGAGCAGCACGCCGAGGACGACGGCCGGCAGGAAGGCAACCAGCACGCCGAGGACGAAATGCTGGGCCTCCCGGTCCTTGGGCAGGGCGGTGGCGATGCGCCACAGCCTCTCGGCATAGACGGCGAGCAAGGCCAGGATCGCGCCGAGCTGGATGAGGATCACGAAAGAATCGTCGCCCTCGAATTTCAGGTAACGCGCCGCAAGCAGGAGATGGCCGGTCGAGGAGACCGGAATGAATTCGGTCAGGCCTTCGACCACGCCTAGGATGATCGCTTCCAGAATATTGGCCAGGGTCATGTGATGCCTTCGCGAGAATCGGGCGCCGATGCGGCCACAGGTCGCCCGTGCGGATGATGGGAGCGGCCCGCGCCTCGCTGGTGCGAGGCGGAAGCCGGAATCGCGGTGATTCTAGGCGCGAGTTATAACCAAACAGTAACCATGACGCAGCGGCGCGGGCATCCCTGCGACGAGAAGAGGGCGGTTCGCGATGCGGTCGTGACCTTCGCAGCGTCTAAGTCAGGGGGATGCCGTTATTCTCATGCGTCCCAACCTCGCCAAGGCTCTCGCGGCAGGCATTTCGAGAGAATGACGTCGGCATGCCGTTTGGGAATGAATTAGGAAGAGCGCGGAAATGTTGCAAAGTAATAGATTAGGTCGGATATAATCCTATGTTTGGATATGATTTTGTCCAAGTAAATTTTATTTAGACATTATTTTGTCTTGGTAGGGGCGGGGCGCTCTGGAAGAAAGATTTCCGATTCCGGAGTTCGTTTTCGGCTTACGTCAAATTTAGTACTTAAGTAGTATATTTACCACTTAGTTAGGTGTAGGTGGCAATGAAAATTCATTAGGTATTGTAATCGATATCGTAGGGTAAAATTTTCTTTTAAATTTTCACCGACATGATAGGAACTGTGGAGCTGCAATGATGTTGTTGCAGTGGGAGTGAACGCCCGGCCGATCCGGGCCGTCTTCTTACTTGTCCTCAGTTGTTACACCACAAGCCCATGCAAAAAGAGGCGGTGATTGACCGAGTTGTCTTGGAGAAGCGCAGGGTCTCTATCGGAGTGCGCCAAGATTCATACGACCGACCATTTCGGTTTGCAGAACCCGCTCAACGTTCCGTTGCCGAATTACCAGTCAGCTGTGATTGCACAAGCCCAGGCCCTGAGAGCTCATAGCGGCTTCAAAGCTGCGCGGACCCTCTTCGCGCGCCGTTATGTCGCCATTCTCAAGACCCATCTGCCGCTGATCCATATGGCGACGGATGAGATCCGCTTGATCGTGGGCGCCTATGTGCTGAGCCGTCATTTCGCGGCCTCGCCCCATGATCCGCCGGCCGGTGTCACGGTGGCGGATGTTCAGACCTTCTGTACCGTGCATGCCCTGGCCGGGCACAACCGCATCGGGGCCATGTTGAACCTGCTGCGCCAGGCCGGCTATCTGCGCCAGATCAAGGATCTGCGCGACAAGCGCATCAAACGCTTGGAGGCGACGCGCGCCGGCATCACCATCGCCAAGCAGGTCATCACGCCCTATCTGCAGGCGCTGGCGCAATTGCAGCATGTCGACTACGCCGTTCGGCGGGTGGAGATCGACGATGCCTTTCTCGGCACGCTGGCGCGTTATTGCAGCAATTACTTCCTGATGCACGGCACCCTGGTCGACCTGGTGCCCGAGATGCGCCTTTTCATGGCGCGCGATGCCGGTTTCGAGATCCTGCTCAGGCTGATTGCAACGGAAATGCCGGGCGAAATCCTGAAGGATCGTACCGTCCATTTTCACTATGGCGCCGTCGCCGATTGCTTCGGCGTTTCGCGTGTCCATGTCCGCCGTTTGCTCGAGGACGCGGCCGAAGAGGGCTATGTCACCCTGCATGCTCCGGGGGGACGGGCGATCGAGATCCATGCGAGCTTGTTCGAACTCGTCGACACCTTCATCGCCCTGCAGATGTCACTGCTGCTGCAGGCGGTCCTCCATGCCGGCGGCAAGGCCTGAGCGGCGAGGGGCACCGCCGGCGCAAGCCTTGATGGCTGCAACGCGCCCTAGTCCGGAGCGCCTTGTCATGCCGTTCGAATAAAAGGCGGGCCGGGACCGTAATACGGTTCGTTTAAGCAGGGACCGCTCCGAATTTGTCATAGCCGGGCTTGACCCGGCTACCCAGAAGCCGCACGGACGAACCGTCGGGGAGCCGGATTGCCGGGTCAAGTCCGGCAATGACAAAGGTCGAGCCCCCCGAAACGCTTAAGTGAACCGCATTAGGGTCCGGTCCGCCTCTTTCTTCCCGACAGCACAGGCGCGCGCCAAGGGCGGCGGCCTGTCTTATCCGCGCAGCGTCGCTCCGGTCTTCTTGCCGACTTCGGCGACGATCTTAGCGGCAACGGCATCGATTTCGACGTCGGTCAGCGTGCGGTCCTGCGGCTGCAGCACCACTTCGACGGCGACCGATTTCTGATCTTCGCCGATGCCCTTGCCTTCATAGATGTCGAAGATCGACACGCCCGAGATCAGCTTCTTATCGACGCCCTGCGCGGCCTTGATGATGTCGGCGGCCCTGACCTTGCGCGCGACCAGGAAGGCGAAGTCGCGAGTAACAGGCTGGAAGGGCGAGAGGGCCAGCACGCCGCGCGTCTTGGTTGCCTTGGGCTTGGGCACCGGGATGGCGTCGAGGATGATCTCGAAGCCGACCACCGGTCCACCGGCATCCAGCGCTTCCAGGGCCAGGGGATGCAGTTCGCCGAACCAGCCGATGATGTTCTGCGGGCCGAGCTGGATCGTGCCGGAGCGGCCGGGGTGATACCAGGACGGCGCTCCGGAAACGATCTGGAAGCTGGCGACCGGCGCGCCGAGGGCGGCCAGCAAAGTGAGGGCATCCTCCTTGGCGTCGAACACGTCAACCGCACTTGCCGGCTCCGACCAATGACGGCCGAAGCCGCCGGGACGCGCCTGGCCGCGGCGGATGCCGCTGGCGGCGATCTTCTGGTCCTCGGGCCGGTCGCCGCGGAAGATCTGGCCGACCTCGAACAGGGCGACGTCGCCGGTGCCGCGATCGGCATTGCGCTGGCCGGCCGCGATCAGCCCCGGCAGCAGGCTCGGGCGCATGTCGGAAAGATCGGCGGCGATCGGATTGGCGAGCGACAGCGTCGGCTGGCCGCCGCCGAAGCGCTCGGCCTCACCCTTGGCGATGAAGGACCAGGTCACCGCTTCCATCAGGCCGCGGGCGGCGAGGCTGCGCTTGGCCAGGCGGGTGCGCTTCTGCAGCACGGTGAGTACCGGCAGCGGCACATGGGCCTCGCGTGGCAGCGGCGTCACCGGGATGGCGTCGACGCCGACGATGCGCATCACTTCCTCGACGAGATCGGCCTTGCCCTCGATATCGGGGCGCCAGCTCGGCGCCGTCACCGCCAGCGAATCGGGTTTGCGGATGACCCCGAAGCCGAGGCGCTCGAGGATGTCGGCGCTTTCGGAGAGGCTGGTCGACAGGCCCGTCAGGCGCGCAACCTCGTGGGCCGGCAGGTCCAGGACCTCGGGCGCGGCGGTGATGCCGCCCACCACGAGGGTTTCCGTGGGCTTGCCGCCGCACAGTTCCGTCACCAGCTGGGTGGCGAGGTCGACGCCCGGCACCATGAAGGCGGGATCGACGCCGCGCTCGAACCGGTAGCGGGCATCGGTGTTGATGCCGAGCGCACGTCCGGTGCGGGCAATGTTCAGCGGCTCCCACAGCGCCGATTCGATCAGCACGTCGGTGGTATCGTCGTCACAGCCCGAATGCTCGCCGCCCATGATGCCGGCGATCGATTCCAGGCCCTTGCCGTCTGCGATCACGCAGATGCTGTCGTTGAGCGCATAGGTCTTGCCGTCGAGCGCCACGATGCTCTCGCCCTCGCGGGCGCGCCGGACGGTGAGATTGCCCACGATCTTGGCGGCGTCGAAGACATGCAACGGCCGGCCGCGATCGAAGGTGACGTAATTGGTGATGTCGACCAGCGCATTGATCGGGCGCAGCCCGATGGCGCTGAGGCGGCGCTGCATCCAGGCGGGCGAGGGACCGTTCTTGACGCCACGCACCAGGCGAAGCGCGAAACCCGGGCAGAGCGAGGGCGTGTCACCGAAATCGAGCGTCACCGTGACCGGGCAGGGGCCTTCGCCGGCGACGGAGGGCACGGCGGGCGTCTTCAGCCGGCCGAGACCGGCGGCGGCGAGGTCGCGGGCAATGCCGGCGACGCCGGTGCAGTCGGGCCGGTTCGGCGTGAGGTTCACGTCGATGACCGGGTCGTTGAGGCCGGCATACTCCGCAAAGGACATGCCCACAGGGGCGTCGGCCGGCAGGTCGATGATGCCGTCATGCTCGTTGGAGATCTCGAGCTCGAATTCCGAGCAAAGCATGCCGCGGCTCTCGACCCCGCGCACGGGGGCGATGGCGAGCGTGATGTTCTTGGCCGGGATATAGGTGCCGGGCGGCGAGAACACCGATTTCATACCGGTCCGCGCATTGGGCGCGCCGCAGACCACCTGCACGGGCTCGCCCTTGCCGGTGTCGACCATGCAGACCCTGAGCTTGTCGGCATTGGGATGCTGTTCGGCCGAGACGACATAGGCGATCGAAAAGCCCGAGAGCTTCTTGGCGGGATCCTCCACCCCTTCGACCTCCAGGCCGATGCGGGTGAGGGTGTCGACGATCTCGTCGAGCGTGGCGTCGGTCTCGAGGTGATCCTTGAGCCAGGAAAGCGTGAACTTCATTGCGGGCAGCCTAGTCCAATCGATTTGGCCATGCCGATAGCGCGTCGGGCGCCAAGATGCAAAGAAATCCCGGTTGACTGTGAATGTGAGTGTGCCGCTGGATCCCCGAACCTTGCCGGTACGGCAGTTCAGGCGGGATTTCAGCCTGCTTAGCTGGTGCTGTGCTTCAAAGCTGATACCGCCCAACCATCAACAAAGTGCACTATCCGCGTAGCATCAAAAGAACGTCCCTGGGGAATTCAGCATCCAGGGTTCATGATGTGCAATTTTATATGCATAAGTATGCATAACTCGCTTGCTCTCACGGTGCGGGGATATATATTTATATGCATGAACAGCCGAGATATAATTTCCGTTCTGAAAGCCGATGGTTGGGCTGAGGTGACCCAGAAGGGCAGCCACGTTCAGCTCAGACATCCGACGAAACCAGGGCGGGTGACGGTTCCGCACCCTAAGCGGGATCTTCCTCTCGGCACCGTGAAGAGCATCGAAAAGCAATCTGGACTGAGATTGAGGTAACGGAAATGCGCCACTATATCGGATTGATCCATAAGGACCCTGATAGCCTCTATGGCGTATCGTTTCCCGATCTTCCAGGGTGCGTATCTGCCGGCGCTACCTTGGACGAGGCGCGCGATATGGCGGCCGAGGCTCTTGCGCTTCACCTGCAGGGAATGGCGGAGGACGGCGAAGCTGTGCCTGAGCCTTCGTCCCTTGAGGCGATCATGGCGGATCCCGAGAACCGGGATGGTGTTGCGATACTGGTTCCCGTCGCGGAGGAAGTTAAGAGCGTGCGCGTCAGTGTGACCTTCCAGGCCGATGTCTTGAGCCAAATTGATAGCTACGCCGAAAGCCATGGCCTGACCCGCTCTGGATTCTTGGCCTCGGCGGCGAAAAGGGCAATGGCGGCTTGATGAAAGACACTGAACACGGGGGTAATGAGCCGACCTGCGGATTTTAGCGTTGCAGCACGGGAGCGGGCGGACATGTGACAACAACGCCGTGAGGCGCATCGCCTCACCCCATCTGCATGGCGTAGCGTTTCGCCTCGGCGATCAGGGCGGCGACCAGGGGTGTCTGGGTTTCGCGCTTGGGCGTGATCAGGCCGACCTTGTGGTGCGCCTGCGGCTCGACGATGGGGATCGAGCGCACATGGTCGCCCGCGCCCAGCATCTCGATCAGGATCGACGGCATCACGCTGGACCAGCGCCCCGTGCGCACATGCGAGAGCAGCACCTGCATCGAGTTGGAGACCAGGGTCGGGGCCACCGGCGTCTCGGCATTGCGCAGGAGATGGTCGACGATGCGCCGGTTCTGCATGTCGGGCGTGAGCAGGCAGAGCGGCACATGGCCGAGCTCCTCCCAGCTCACCGTGCTACGGCCGGCAAACTCGCCGTTGACGTCGGTCAGCAGGCAATAGGTCTCGCGATAGAGCTCCACCGTCGAGACCTTCCCCAAGGGCTCGTTGTCGAGATAGGTGATGCCGGCATCGATGGCCAAGTCCTCCAGTTCCTGCAGCACCGTGGTCGAGGGGCGCGAGAGGATGGAGAACGTCACGTTGGGGTGGCGGGCCCGAAAGGGCGTGGTGATCGAGGCGACCATGGAGAGCGCCGTCGGGATCACCGAGATGGTGAGGTGCCCATTGAGGCCGCGCTTGAGCGACTCCACCTCCTGGCGCATGGCGCGGCTGTCGCCGACGATGCGCCGGGCCCATTCGAGCACCCGGTCGCCCTCCGGCGTGAAGCCCTGGAAACGCGAGCCGCGCGCCACCAGCAACACGCCGAGTTCGCCTTCGAGCTGCTTGATGCCGGCCGATAGGGTGGGCTGGGTCACCCCGCAGATCTCGGCGGCCCGGCCAAAATGGCGCTCGCGCGAGAGGGCGATCAGGAATTCGAGCTTGTCGATCATGGCGCGGCCTTCCGATCGGGGATGGAAGATCGCGGCGTCCGTAAGTTCGATTCTCTGCTCATGCGGCTACTATGTCGCCATGGCCGGTGAAGGGCAATCGGCGCCCGCCTGATCGTCTTGATCCCGGACACGCCTCGGTTGCATCCCGTGACGAATCGCACGGAGAGGCCGGGGCGGCAGTGGCATTGTCATCCCATCAGATCAAGCGCAGCACCGCGCAAGACAAGAACGGGAACGAGACGATGTTCAAGAAGATCCTGACCGGAGCCCTGGTCGCCGCCACGCTGGCCGGCACCGCAATCGCCACCACCGGCACCGCCGAGGCCCGCTATGGCCGTGGTGGCGCCTTCGCCGCCGGCGCCGGCATCGGCCTGCTGG
>NZ_JASGFM010000073.1:0-14052 GCF_047605565.1 Labrys sp. (in: a-proteobacteria) | reverse complement strand
CGGTGGTCGCCTCCGCGCCCCAGGGAATGCCGAGGCAGAGCTGGAACATCGGCGGCGCATCGATCAGGCCACGCTTGATCAGGTCCTTGGCCTGCCAGATATGGCCGAGCTCGAAGCACTCGATCTCGGGCTTCACGCCGACGGCCTGGATGCGCTCGGCCATTTCGCGCAGCGTCTCGCCGGTGGCCATGAACAGGCCGTCGCCGAAATTCACCGAGCCGCAATCCAGCGTGCAGATCTCGGGCCTGAGTTCCTCGACATGGGCGACGCGCTCGGCCGCATTGGCGATGTCGGTGCCGGCGCCGCCGGTGCGCGGATTGGCCGGATCGAAGAAGAAGTCGCCGCCCATGCCGGCGGTGAGGTTGATCACCACGTCAACACCCGAATCGCGGATGCGCTCGACGGCCTCGCGATAATGTTCGAGCTTGCGCCCGGCCTTACCGGTGTCGACATCGCGGACATGCAGATGGGCGATGGCGGCGCCCGCCTTGGCCGCCTCGATGGCGGAATCGGCAATCTGCTTGGGCGTGACCGGGATGGCCGGGTGCTTGCCGACGGTGTCGCCGGCTCCGGTGATCGCGCAGGATATGATGACGTCGGTATTCACGGTGCTTCCTCCCTGGAGAGGCGATGTTAGGCCAGCCCCGTTTACGCACGTGACCTGTCGCGACAGGCATGGTGCAGAATGCGACAGGGGCGCTTTGACGGCTTATGTGGTGGTTCCAAGGGGCGGACGAGACGTCCATAGGCGCTAACTTCAGGCGAGAGGCGCGACGCCGGCCATCCCTTCGCCCCGTTCTTACGGGGAGAAGGTAAGGATGAGGGGCAGCACGGACCTCGAAAAACCAAGTATTGCGTAGCCCCTCACCTGTATCCTCTCCCCGTAAGAACGGGGCGAGGGGGCTCACATGGGGAGCCGTACCTTCAGCTCGATCATCTCGCCCAACCCTTAAGTTAGCGCTTATGGACGAGATGTCCGCCTTCTCAGTCCGCCGTCCGCAGGCGTTCTACAAAGCCCCTGGCATTGTCGAGCGCCTCCTGCCGGTCCCGCCAGAAACGCTCGTTGAGTTCGTGGATGGCGATGATTTCGGCAGGAAAGGCACAGTGCTCGGCCAGGGCGTCCCAGGGCAGGCTGCCCCAACCCAGCGGCAGATGCAGGTCGCCGAGGCCGAAGGCATTGGCCTCGGCGCTGTCATAGACCCAGGGCAGGTCGGGCTGGCCGAAGGAATCGTGCAGATGCAGGTGCTTGGCGAAGGGCGCCAGCGCCTTGGCCTCCTCCAGGAAGTCATAGCCATACTGGCTGGCGTGGATGAGGCCGTGGCTGAAGTCGAACGTGGCCCGGACCTGCGGGTGGTCGATCAGAGCGAGTTCCTCGGCCAGGCGCGCAATGCTCGGCGTCGCTGCATAGGGGCCGAAATCGAACAGGTTCTCGACGCAGAGAACGACATTATGCGCGGCCGCGACATCGCCGGCCCGGCGGAGATAGTCGCGCTGGCGGGCGGCCGCATTCTCGGCGTCGTGGCGCTCGTCGGCCTGCATCATGCCGGCATGGATGACGAGGTGAGGCGCCCCGATGCGGGCCGCGATTTCGATGAAGGCCTCGGTGGTTTCCAGGAAGCGCGGCAGCAGCGCCGGCGGGGCCATGAAATTGATCGGCAGCGGGCCATGCACGGTGAAGCCGAAGGGGCGGTCCCGGCATATGGCTTCGAATTCGGCGACGCGCGAGGCCATCGGGCGCCCGGCGAGCACGAGATCGTAGTGGTAAGCGGGTAGTTCGACAAAGGCGAGGCCGAGATCGGCAACCTCATCGAGCCTGGCGGCGAGGTCGGACAGATCCGGCTGGCCCTCGCGCGAAGTCAGGCCGAGAGCGGGTTGGGTGGGCATTTCGAACTCCCTTGGTCGTGTCGGAGCAGCATAGGCTTCCTGCCCGCTGCCGGTATCAGATTGTTGACGATATCGCTTCTACACTCCGGAATATTTGTTGCGTCGCAATAATCCTGCTATGACAAATCCGTGACGAGCATTCAGCGACGGACCTGCAATCTGTAGTTTGGTGGTGCTATGTTTGAAGAACTTAAGGGCATGATGGGGTTGGGCGCGATTTCCGCGCCCGTCTACACCATCTACGAAGCGACTCATGCGGCGCTTGGCCCGACTAGAGCCTTTTCCGATGCGACTCGGGCGTTTTTTGAAAATCCCGGCAATCCTTTTTCTATGACCACCTGGGGCAAGTCGGTTGCGGCGGCCTGCGAGGTCTTCGAGCGCGTTACACGCCGTTACGGCAAGCCTGAATTCGGCATCAAGGACGTGCTGGTCGGCGGCGAGCGTGTCGCCGTGCACGAGGAGGTCGTCTGGCGCCGGCCCTTCTGCAATCTCCTGCGTTTTTCCCGCGCCATTCGCGGCAATCACCGTCCGGACCCGAAGCTTCTGATCGTGGCGCCGATGTCGGGGCATTACGCCACGCTGCTGCGCGGCACGGTCGAGGCCTTCCTGCCCAATCATGAAGTCTACATCACCGACTGGACCGACGCCCGCCTGGTGCCGGTATCGGAAGGACGCTTCGATCTCGACGACTATATCGACTACATCATCTCGATGCTGCATGTGCTCGGCCCCGATACCCATGTGATCGGCGTCTGCCAGCCTTCGGTGCCGGTGATGGCGGCTGTTTCCCGCATGGAAGCGGAAAACGACCCCTATGCACCGCTGACCATGACGCTGATGGGCGGCCCGATCGATACCCGCCTCTCGCCGACCAAGGTCAACGACGTCGCCGTCGAGAAGGGTGTCGACTGGTTCCGGTCGAACGTCATCACCAAGGTGCCGTTCCCCAATCCCGGCTTCATGCGTGACGTCTATCCCGGTTTCCTGCAGTTGACCGGCTTCATGACGATGAATCTGAGCCGCCATTTCGACGCCCATAAGACGCTCTATTTCGATCTGGTGCGCGGCGATGGCGACAGTGCCCAGAAGCATCGCGAATTCTATGACGAATATCTCTCGGTGATGGACCTGACGGCAGAATTCTACCTGCAGACGGTCGACACCGTGTTCGTCAAATACGCCCTCGCCAAGGGCGAGATGACCCATCGCGGCAAGCCTGTCGATCCGGGCGCCATCCGCAACACCGCGCTCTTCACCATCGAGGGCGAGAACGACGACATCACCGGCCACGGCCAGACTCATGCGGCCCATGGCTTGTGCGTGAACCTGCCGGCCGACAAGCGGGCCCACTATACCCAGCTGGGCGTCGGCCATTACGGCGTCTTCAACGGCTCGCGCTTCCGGGCCGAGATCGCGCCGCGCATTTCCGACTTCATTCGCTCCAATCTGGCGCCGACCAAGCCGACGAGCCGCGGCACCAACGATCCGATCCCGCTGGATTCAAAGCGCGGCAAGGGCCCGGTGCGGCCGGTCTCGGTCTGACCGGGCTCGATTGAAGCGCTGCTTTGCCATGCCTGGACTTGTCCCGGGCATGGCCGCAATGGCGAAGCCGACGGCACTTTTGGGGCTTTCATGCCGGTGTACCGGTCCGTTGACGGCTGTCCGCCGAGGCCGCATAGGGGTGGAGACGGTCGAAACGCGAGGCGGTTGATCCCATGCGCAAACTGATGGGCTTTGTCCTGATTGTCCTGCCTTGCCTCGTCGGCGCCATGCCGGGCGCCTTGGCGCAGGACTACATCAAGGGCGGAGGCGACATCACCATTCGCACCGAGCGCTATGCCCGCCCGCCTTATTCCAGCGCCACCTACTACATCTACGAGCAGGGCGGGGCGATCGTCTGCACCAAGCTCGCCGTCTGCAATAAATATGACGAATGCACCACGCGTTATGACAGCGGCTTCTTCAAGGATGCCCTGGATGCCGACGAAGGCGAACCCTCCGGCACCACGCCGGCGGTGGTCATACCCCGGAACAAGATCGCCAAGCATGTCTGTCTGACGAAATATCCGCCTCGCCGGCAGTAGCATCGACGGATCTGTCGCTCCGGGCCGGCGAGTTGCCGCAACCTTGGGGAATGATGCTAAAGCGTTTTGCGATTTGGCGGTTACGCCAAGAATCGCAAAGACGCGTCGAAACAAGGAGTTAGAGCAAACAAGCATTTCCGTCCAAACGCGTTTTGCTCTATGGTGCGCGAGCAAAATCTGTTCCTCTCCCATAGAGATCCTGCTTGTCCCATTCCATCTTGCGCCTGCGGCTTGCCCATCGCCTGATCGCGGCGGTCCTGCTTTGCCTGTCCGTCGCTCCCTTTTCCGCCCAAGCTGAAACCGCGACCAAGGTCACCGCCTGGCCGCAGGCCGACAGCGACCTCAAGCCGGAAGCCGGCATCCGCTTCGGCGTGCTCGGCAACGGCATGCGCTTTGCGGTGATGCGCAACACCACGCCGGCGGGGCAGGCCGCCATCCGGCTGCGCATCGGATCCGGCTCGCTGCAGGAGGCCGACGACCAGCAAGGCCTCGCCCATATGCTCGAGCACATGGCCTTCAAGGGCTCCACACGGGTGCCGGAAGGGGAGATGATACGCATCCTGCAGCGCAAGGGGCTGGCCTTCGGGGCCGACACCAACGCCCACACCAGCTATGACGAGACTGTCTATGCGCTCGACCTGCCGGAGGTCGATGCCGATACCGTCTCCACCGGCTTGATGCTGATGCGCGAGACGGCGAGCGAGTTGACGCTCAGTGCCTCCGCCCTCGATCGCGAGCGCGGCGTCGTCCTCTCCGAGGAGCGCCTGCGCGACACGCCCGGCTATCGCAGCGTCATGGGCCTGTTCAACGTCCTGCTCGCCGGACAGCGCGTGCCGGAACGCGCCCCGATCGGCAAGACCGAGATCATCCGCACCGCTCCCATCGAGCGGCTGCGTGCCTATTACCAGGCCAATTACCGCCCGGACCGCGCGACCTTGCTGGTGGTCGGCGACATCGATCCCGCCGCCATGGAGGCGGAGATCCGCCGGCGCTTCGAGGACTGGAAGCCGGTCGGACCTGCCGTGGCCGAGCCGGATCTAGGCCAGCCGCTCAAGCGCGGCGTCGGCGCCGATGTCGTCAAGGTTCCGGGCGCCAACACCAAGATCTATCTCAGCTGGATCCGTCCCTTCGACGCCGCGCCCGACAGCTATGCCAAGCGGCGGCAGACCGCGATCGAATATGTCGGCCTGTCCGTGCTCAAGCGTCGCCTCCAGGCCCTGTCGCGCAAGGCCAGTCCGCCCTTCATCGCCGCCGATGTCGGCTTGCAGGACCTCTATGAATCGGCCCGCGCCAGCCTGCTGTCCGCCGATGTCGAGGCCGGGGCCTGGGACAAGGGCCTGGCCGCGCTCGACCAGGAACAGCGCCGTCTCGTGCAGTTCGGCGCGCAACAGGCCGAGGTTGACCGCGAGGTGGCGGAATATCGTTCCGCCCTGCAATCGCTGGCCGATGGTGCGGCGACCCGCACCAGCCCGGATCTTGCCGCGATGCTCGCCAACAGTGTCGATGAAAGCAAGGTCTTCACCTCGCCGGCCGACGATCTCGCTCTGTTTGAGCGCATGGTGAAGGGATTGACCGCCGCCGAGGTCGACAAGGCTGTCCAGGCCTTGTTCTCCGGCAGCGGTCCGCGCCTGGTGCTGCAGGGCGCCGAGCCGCCGGAACCGGCCGCGGTCGAGAAGGCCTATGCGCAGTCGCAGTCCGTTGCCGTGACCGCGCCGGCCGATGCCGCGGCAGTGGCCTGGCCCTACACGAATTTTGGCAACCCGGGCACCATCGTCGAGCGCCGTACCGTCGAGGATATCGGCGCGACCATGGTGCGTTTCGCCAATGGCGCCCGCCTTACCGTAAAGCCCACCAAATTCCGGGCCGACGAGATCCAGGTCCGCCTCGATATCGGCCGCGGCCGGCTCGATCTGCCGCATGACCGGCCGATCCCGACCTGGACCGCCCAGGCGGTCGAACTCTCCGGCCTGAAGGCGATCGACTATGACGACATGCAGAAGGTGCTGGCGCCCAAGATCGCCAGCATCGGCTTCTCGCTGGAGGACAATGCCTTCAAGTTCGAGGGCACGACCCGCCCGGCCGACCTTGCCACCCAGCTGCAGATCTTCGCCGCCTACGCCTCCGATCCTGCCTGGCGGCCGGAGGTCTTCGAGCGGATCCGCCAGCTCTATCTCGCCAATCTGCCGCAATATGAGGCGACGGCCGGCGTGGTGGTCAGCCGGGATTTCCAGGGGCTGATCCATTCCGGCGATCCGCGCTGGATCTTCCCCGACCGTCCGCAATTGCTGGCGGCCAAACCCGAGGATTTCCAGAACCTGTTCGCACCGGTCTTTGCCGGGGGCGCCCTCGACATCACCATTGTCGGCGATGTCGGCGTGGATGATGCCATCCGTGAAGTCGCGGCGACCTTCGGTGCCCTGCCGTCCCGTCCGGCGCCGCAGGCACCGGTCGCCGACAAGGCCGGAGCCTTTCCCGCCGTCACGGCCGAACCGGTCGTTCATACCCATTCCGGGCGTCCGGACAATGCCGCCGTGCTGGTGGCCATACCGGTCGGCGACATGCTGTCGGACATCCCGCGCAGCTTCACGGCCGACCTCGCCAGCTCGATCCTGGTCAATCGCCTGATCGACGAGTTCCGCATTGCCGAGGGAGCGACCTACTCTCCCCAGGGCTCGGTCGACCTGTCTTCTTCCCTGCCGGGCTTCGGCTATGTCTATGCCATGGTCGAGACCACGCCGGCCAAGGTCGCTTCCTTCTATGCGCTGGTGGACAAGATCGCCGCGGATCTGGCGGACAAGCCCGTCTCCGCCGACGAACTTGCCCGCGCCCGGGCCCCGAAGATCGAGACGATCCGACGCCGGCGGCAGGAAAACGACTATTGGCTCGGCAAGTTGAGCGGCAGCCAGACCGATCCGCGGCGCCTGGATCTGATCCGCGCCGGCCAGGACGGCTACGACAAGGTCGGCCCCGAGGATATCCGCGCCTTTGCCCAGACCTATTTCAAGCCCGGCAGCGTCTGGAAGCTGACGGTACTGCCGGCCGGGGTTGCCGCAGCGCGCTGAGGCTCGCGGCAAGACACGTCGATCAGGCGCGGGCCTGTTCCTTCCTGGCTGGCACCAGGTCGGCAAAGGCCCGTTCGGCCAGCCTGGCGGTCTCGGCCTCCACCGAGCGATAGGCGGCCAGCAGGTCTTCGCCGAAGGCGGTGAGGCGCGCGCCGCCGCCATGGCTGCCGCCGGCCGAGGTCTCGATGGCGGGCTGGCCGAACATGGTGTTGACCGCGTCGAGCAACAGCCAGGCCCGACGATAGGACATGCCGAGTTCGCGGCCCGCCGCCGAGATCGAGCCGGCCCGTTTCACCGCCTCCAGCAGGTCCATCTTGCCCGGGCCGAGCCGGGCGTTCTCGTCGAAGGCGATCTTGAGGCGGATGACGGGCGGGCCGGACATGATCGGTCTCCTGAGAGCGTTTTTCGATTTGGCGGAGTGTAATTGCTCCCCCTTGCCTTTGAGGTCACGTAGCCCCTCACCCTTACCCTCTCCCCGCAAGAGGCGGGGCGAGGGGGCGCAGTCGTCGCGAATGCTCCTCCAGCCTTTCATCTCGCCCCACGGTCGGGCGAGATGGCGCGTTTCCAGCATGAGACGGCCGGTCGAAGTCACCCTGTCCCCGCCTCTTGCGGGGAGAGGGTAAGGGTGAGGGGCGGCTCATCCCTGCGTAATTACGACGGAGTCACGGAATCGCAAAGGCGCGTCGAAACAAAGAATTGGAGCAATTCAGCCTTCACACCTCAACGCGTTTTGCTCCAAGGGCAGAGGGTGTGATTGCGATTGCAGGCGAAGCGCCCTATTCAGGAGAATATAGCGTAGTCGGGCATAGGTGAAGGAGCGGGGCGTGCTTTCGCCTGAAGAATGGACGGCCCTGTGGCTCAGCCTCGAGATTGCCGGTCTTGCCACCGTGATCTCGCTGCCCTTCGCGGTCGCCGCCGCCTGGATTCTCGCCCGCCGGCGTTTTCCCGGCAAGGCGCTGTTCGACGCCCTCGTCCATCTGCCGCTGGTGCTGCCGCCGGTGGTCACCGGCTATGTCCTGCTGGTGATGCTGGGACGCAACGGCCTGGTCGGCTCCTTCCTCGCTTCGCATCTCGGCATCGTCTTCGCCTTCCGCTGGACCGGGGCCGCCATCGCCTGCGCCGTGATGGGCTTTCCCTTGATGGTGCGCGCCATCCGCCTCGCCATTGAGGCGGTGGATCCCCGGCTCGAATCGGCGGCCGGCACGCTCGGGGCCAATCCCTTCTTTTCCTTCGTCACGGTGACTCTGCCCCTCGCCATTCCCGGCATCATCGCCGGCATGGTGCTGGCCTTCGCCAAGGCGCTGGGTGAGTTCGGCGCCACCATCACCTTTGTCTCCAACATTCCCGGCGAGACGCAGACCCTGTCGGCCGCGATCTATACGGCGCTGCAGGATCCCTATGGCGAGGGCACCGTGATCCGCCTGACCCTGGTCTCGGTGATCATGGCCTTCGGCGCGCTGATCATCTCCGAGGCGATGGCCCGGCGCGCCCGCTCGCGGCTCGGGCAGGCGGCGCAGGGCTGAGGACGAGCCCGCCTCTCGGTCTTGCAATGGACAGCGGGTCGGATCACCTTCACAGGCCCGTCTATTCGTGGAGACCGACTGTGAGCCTCGAAGCACCCGACCAGCCGCCAGTCAAAGGCCCCGCCTCCTATTTCCCCTCCATCGAGAAGACATACGGCCGGCCGATCGCGCATTGGCTGGCGTTGATCGAGGGCAAGCGCGGCACCAAGCATATGGAAATCGTCAACTGGCTCAAGGACGAGTTCAAGCTCGGCCATGGCCACGCCAATGCCCTGGTGGCCTACGCCCTCGCCAAGGATGGCAAGGCGGACTGACGAGCTGTCTTCATGCGATAAGCGGCATGATTGAAGGGCGAATAGGGGGCACCGCATGACGACCCTGCGTAGGGCCAATCCGCAGGATGCTGCCAAGCTCGGCGCCTTGCATGTCGCTTCGTGGCGGGAGACCTATGCCGGTCTGATGCCCGATGCCATGCTTGCGAAGCTGTCGGTGAGGGCGCGTTCGGCGATGTGGACCAGGATCCTCGCTGATCCGCCTGCCGTCGGCAATGTCGCCGTCTATGTGGCTGAGGACGGTGGCGATATCGTCGGCCTGGGCTCATGTGGCTGGCAGCGTGACCAGGACCTCGGGGATCGGGGTTTCGACGCGGAAATCGGCGCCATCTACATCCTGCGGTCGCATCAACGCGGCGGTATCGGCCGCGCCTTGATGCGTGAAATGGCGCGGGCGCTGCACGCCTATGGCCTCCGGGCCGTCTCGTTGTGGGTTCTGCGCGGGAATATCACGGCCCGCTCGTTCTATGAGCGCCAAGGGGACGAATGGGTCGCCGAGAAAGAAGATAGGCGGGGGCGCTTCGTTCTCGTCGAGGATGCCTATGGATGGCGCGATCTCGCGCATCTCGCCGACCCCTGATCGGGATTGCCGGTGCAGCCGCAATGCCGGCGCAGGAAGGCGCCGGCACAAAATCCGATTCAATCCGCCCCGATTCTGCGCTAGGCCTTGGCGATGGCTTCTTCGGCACCGCTTCTTCAGGTTCGCGACCTTTCCGTGGCTTTCCGGACGGAGGGACAGCCGGAACTGGCGGTCGACAAGGTCTCCTTCAGCCTCGACAAGGGCGAGACCCTGGCGCTGGTGGGCGAATCGGGCTCGGGCAAGTCGGTCACGGCCCTGTCGATCGTGCAGCTGCTCAACTATCCCGCCGCCTCCCACCCCTCGGGCGAAGTGCTGTTTCGCGGTGAAAACCTGGTTGGCGCCCCGGAAAGGACGCTGCAGCGCGTGCGAGGCGCCGACATCACCATGGTGTTCCAGGAGCCGATGACCTCGCTCAACCCGCTCCACACCATCGAGCGGCAGGTCGGCGAGATCCTCAGCGTGCATCGCGGCCTGTCGAAGAAGGAGGCGCGCGCGCGGTCGCTGGAACTCCTGACCCAGGTCGGCATCCGCGAGCCGGAAAAGCGCCTCGATGCCTATCCTCACCAGCTCTCCGGCGGCCAGCGCCAGCGTGTGATGATCGCCATGGCGCTCGCCAACGATCCCGACCTGCTGATCGCGGACGAGCCCACCACGGCGCTCGATGTCACCGTCCAGGCCCAGATCCTCGCGCTTCTGAAGGAGATGCAGGCCAGGACCGGCATGGCCATGCTGTTCATCACCCATGATTTGTCGATCGTGCGCAAGCTCGCCGACCGGGTCTGCGTGATGCTGAAGGGACGCATTGTCGATGCCGGCCCGACGGGGCAGGTCTTCGCCAATCCGACCAGCGACTATACCAGGCGGCTGCTGGCGGCCGAGCCCAAGGGCAAGGCGACGCCCTTCGATCCCGAGGCCCGCACCATCGTCTCTGCCGACGATCTCAAGGTCTGGTTTCCGATCAGGGCCGGGCTGATGCGCAGCACGGTCGGTCACGTCAAGGCGGTGGATGGCGTCAGCCTCGCCGTGAAGGAAGGTCAGACCCTCGGCGTCGTCGGCGAATCCGGCTCGGGCAAGACCACGCTTGGCCTCGCCCTGTTACGGCTGATCTCCTCGACCGGGCCGATCGCCTATCTCGGCAAGCCGATCCAGGGCCTCGACCGGCGGGCGATGATCCCGCTGCGCAAGGAGATGCAGATCGTCTTCCAGGATCCCTATGGCTCGCTCTCGCCGCGCCTGTCGGTGGCCGAGATCGTCGAGGAGGGGCTGCTGGTCCTGGGGCGGCGGCTCGGTCCCGCCGAGCAGCGCGCCGCCATCGAGCGGCTGCTGGCCGCGCTGGGGCTCGACCCTGCCCTGGCCGATCGGATCGAGACGATGCTGACCAGGCTCGGCCGGCGCGCCAGCCTGGACGAGGCATTGCGCCAGCTCGGCCTGGGCGAAACGGCCATCGAATTGGTCGAGGAGGGGCTGCGCCGGCTCGGCTGGGGCATGGACCCGGCCAAGAGGCGGCAAGCGGTCGCCCGGGCGCTTGCCGATGTCGGCCTTGATGCCAAGGCGATGGACCGCTATCCGCATGAATTCTCCGGCGGGCAGCGCCAGCGCATCGCCATTGCGCGCGCCATGGTGCTGCAGCCGAAATTCCTGGTGCTGGACGAACCGACCTCGGCGCTCGACATGTCGGTGCAGGCCCAGATCGTCGACCTGCTGCGCGAGCTGCAGCAGCGTCACAGACTGGCCTATCTCTTCATCAGCCACGATCTGAAGGTGGTGCGGGCCCTCGCCAACGAGGTGATGGTGATGCAGGCCGGCAAGATCGTCGAGCACGGCCCGGCCAGCGAGATCTTCGAGCGCCCGCGCGAGGACTATACCAAGGCGCTGTTCGCCGCCGCCTTCGCCATGGCGGCCGCGCCGGAGGGCGTGGTCGGGCAGTAGGGGGCGCTATTCTCCCCTCATCCCTTCAATTTCTCCTGCAATGCCTTCCAGCCGGCAGCAAACACATGGGTCGAGACGATCTCGACATATTTGCCGGCATCGGCGGGTGCCTCGTCGAAGGTTGCACTCCATTCGGCGAAGGTGCGATTGCCGTCGGTGATGGGGATCAGGCGGATGACGGCCACGTAGTTCTCCACCGGGAAGGCCGGCTTGACGAAATTATAGCTGAGCGTGTGCCCGGCATCGTCGAGCGCCAGCAGGCGCTCGCGCACATGGGCGCCATCTTTGAGGTGGAAGGAGCGGACGGAACCGACGGCATCGGCGCTGCGGCCATCCTCGATCTCGCTCGAGGCGATGGCGGGATGCCAGTCCGGCAGGGCGTTGAAGTCGCGCACGGTCTTCCACACGGTTTCGATCGGCGCGTCGATCACCGCGCTTGCATAGGCCTTGGCCATGGTCTCCCCCTATTTACTGATGTTGAGGTTCTTGAACGCCTGCGTCTGGGCGACCAGGGCTTTTTCCACCGGCAGGCGCTCCATGCTGGAGGCGCCGTAGAAGCCGTGGCAGCCCGGGCAGTTCGCCAGGATGAAGCGGGCATCCTCCGGTTCGGCGATCGGCCCGCCATGGCAGAGCACGATGATCCCGGGCGAGACCTCGCGCGCGGCGGCGGCGATGGCGTTGATCTCAGCCACGCAGCCTTCCAGGGTGAGCGCGGTGTCCGCGCCGATCGAGCCGCCCGTGGTCAGGCCCATATGGGCGACGATGATGTCGGCCCCGGCCCGGGCCATGGCACGCGCATCGTCCGGATTGAAGACATAGGGCGTGGTGAGCAGGTCCTTCTCGCGCGCCAGGCGGACGAGGTCGACCTCCAGGCCATAGCCCATGCCGGTCTCCTCCAGATTGGCCCGGAACTTGCCGTCGATCAGCCCCACGGTCGGGAAATTCTGGATGCCGGCAAAGCCCATCGCCTTGAGCCCATCGAGGAAGGGGCCGAACTGGCAGAAGGGGTCGGTGCCGTTGACGCCGGCAAGCACCGGCGTGTGCTTGACCACCGGCAGCACTTCGCGCGCCATGTCGACCACGATCTCGTTGGCGTTGCCATAAGCGAGCAGGCCTGCCAGCGAGCCACGGCCGGCCATGCGGTAGCGGCCGGAATTGTAGATGACGATCAGGTCGATGCCGCCGGCTTCCTCGCATTTGGCCGAAAGGCCGGTGCCGGCGCCGCCGCCGATGATCGGCCGTCCCTCGGCGATCATGCCGCGGAACCTTGCCAGGATCCTCTCGCGCTCGCTTCCAGCCATATCAATGCTCTCCGATAATACTCTTGAAATTCGCCAGCAGCGCCTGCACGAAGGCCGGATCGTTCACCCCGGCGGGCACGCGGATGAGCTGGCGCCGGGGTGTCTGCTGGATCGTCGCTTCCAGCGCCGCGAACAGGGCTGCATTGGCCTGCGGGTCATGGAAGGGCATGTCGGGCGCATCGAGGAGCGAAACCCCGCCCTCGGGAATGAGGAAGCGCACCTCGCCCTCGCACTGGTTGAGCTTGTTGCCGATCCAGCGGCCCATTTCGGCATTCTCCGCCGCCGTGGTGCGCATCAGCGTGACCTGCGGGTTGTGGACATAGAGGTTGCGGCCGCGATAGCGCTCCGGCACGCTGTCGAGCGACCCGAAATTGACCATGTCGAGCGCGCCGCAGGAGCCGACATAAGGCACCTTGGTGCGGGCGATGGCGCCGAAGCGGTCCTCGGTCGCCGCCAGCACGCCGCCGAACAGGAGGTCGCAGACCTCGGTGGTGGTGACGTCGAGCACGCCGGCGATCAGGCCGGAATCGACCAGCTTCTCCATCGACTGGCCGCCGATGCCGGTGGCGTGGAAGACGAGGCAGTCATAGTCGGCCGAAAGGTCGGCCACCAGCTGGTTCACGCAGGGCGTCGTCACCCCGAACATGGTGAGGCCGACGGCCGGCTTGTCGTCGACCTCGGCGGCCGCCTCGGCCCGCCCCCGTGCCATGCCGGCAATGGCATTGGCGGCATTGGTCATCACCACGCGGGAGATGCGGTTGAGCCCGGCCACATCCGTCACCGAATGCATCATGGTGATGTCGGTCGGGCCGACATAGGCGGCGACATTGCCCGAAGCGACGGTGGACACCATCAGCTTGGGCGTGCCGACCGGCAATTCGCGCATGGCGGGGGCAACGAGGGCGGTGCCGCCCGAGCCGCCGAGGCCGATCAGGCCGGCGACATCGTCCCTGGTTGCGATGAAGCGGGCAAAGGCGAGCGCCATGGCGCTGACGGCCGAACCGCGGTCGCCGGTGAACACGGCCTCCGCCCCGCCGGGATGGCTGGCCGCGACGGTTGCGGGCGGGACCTCGACCTCGCTGGCGGTGCCGCCGGTGGAAAGGTCGACCCTGATAACATCGAGGCCATGGGCACGGATGCGGTCTGCCACGAAATTGAGCTCGGTTCCCTTGGTATCGAAGGTACCCGCCACATAGACGCTCGACCCGGCCATCCCTGCGCTCCCAATTGTCTTATCATTGTGGCGGGACGCTAGCACGGACGCAGTGAGCGCGTTAAGAGCGGATGGATGGGCAAGCAGGCGTTTCACCCCTCATCCCCCTGCCGGGACCTTCTCCCGCAAGGGGAGAAGGGGCTC
>NZ_JASGFM010000072.1:0-14478 GCF_047605565.1 Labrys sp. (in: a-proteobacteria) | reverse complement strand
CACAAGCCACCTGTCACATCACAATCGATTCATCGATCGCAGGACATGCTCTAGGCTTTCAGGATAGAAAGCCAGGCTCGTCATCGCGAGCCTGGCCAATCGAAGGATCAGGCTCGCAGCGACGGCACGGCGCAGGCAGCCGGCACCGGCTCGCTGAGGCCAAGCTGCTCGCCCCAGCGGCAAAGGGCAGCGCTGCTGGCGATGAGGCCGGCGCCGCGCTCGCTCAGGGAATAGACGACCTTGGCCGGCATCTGCTCATAGACCTTGCGGTGGATGAGGCTGTCGGCCTCCAATTCGCGCAGCTTTTGGGCCAGCATCTTCTCGCTGATCGTCGGAATGGCCCGGCGCAGCCGGCCGAAGCGGCGGGCGCCGGTGTGGAGCTCGCACAGGATGTCGAGCTTCCATTTGCCTTCGAGCATGCGGATCGCCGCCGCAAAGCCGCAATCATTCGCCGTATCCGTCATGCCCCTCTCCTTCGCCAGCCCTTACCACCCCGTAACCACTTACGTGGGCGTGCGTATTGAGCGCCGCCACGCCAGCTCCATCTGCCCGAGGACGACGAGAGGCGCGGCAGGCATTCGTCAGCCCGCGCCGGTGGATATGGAGTGTCGACATGAAGCTTGCAATCGCGGTGCTGGGAACGGGACGCATGGGATCGGCATTGGCGCGCGCCCTGCTGGGCGCCGGCCACGAGGTGACGGTGTGGAACCGCACCCCGGCCAAGACCGGGCCGCTTGCCGCCCTCGGTGCGGTCGTCGCGCCCTCCGTGGCCGAAGCCGTGGCGGCGGGGGCGGTCGTCATCGTGAATGTCAGCGATTATGACGCCACCGCCGCGCTGCTGCGCGAGGCAAGCGTCGCCCGGGCCCTCGACGGCAAGCTCGTGGTCGAACTCACCTCCGGCACGCCCCAGGGCGCACGCGAGGCGGGAGGCTGGGCCGCCGCGCAGGGCGCCGCCTATCTCGACGGCGCCATCATGGCGACGCCCGATTTCATCGGCACCGAGGCCGGCACCATCCTGTTCGCCGGCTCCGGCCAGGCCTTCGAGGCGAACAAGCCGGTATTCCTCGCCCTCGGCGGCAATGTCCAGCATGTCGGGGAGGATGCCGGCCTCGCCAATGCACTCGACAGCGCCCTGCTCGGCCTGATGTGGGGTGCGCTGTTCGGCACGCTGAACGCCATTGCCGTGTGCCAGGCCGAGGGGGTGGCGCTCGGCATGCTGGGCCGGCTCTGGCAGACCTTGGTGCCGGTGATCGACGGCCAGGTCGCCGACCTGATCAAGCGCAATGAGACCGGGCGCCTGGCCAGCGACGAGCAGAGCTTCGCCTCGATCGCCACCCATCACCACGCCTTCGAACATTTGCTGGTGGTGATGCAGGCCCGTAAGATCGACCTCGGCGTCGTCCTCGGCCAGGACAGCCTGTTCCGGCGGGCGCTCGCGGCCGGCCGGGGTGAGGACGATTTTGCCGCATTGTCGCGCTTCATGATCGGGGAAGCATAGGTGGGCACCGGTTCACGCAAATGCCATTCCCATTGGTGCATTTGTGATTTGCGCACGACGCTGGTGGCATGGGCCGTACAGCCGGTTTCATCGAGGGGAGAGGTTGCCAATCACGGCTTGCGCCACGAAGATGCCAAGATGGCATATTCAAGAGAAATGCTCGAGCGAGCTCACCGTCAGACAACCAATCATCGGCAAGAGCTGGAAAAGAGCGCGAGTTGTGGCTGTTTCTATTGCTGCCAAACCTTCACGGTTGCCAAGATCGAGGAATGGATCGACGACGAGGAGGGAACGGCGCTCTGCCCTTACTGCGGCATCGACTCCCTCATCGGCTCCGCATCCGGCTACCCTGTCAATGACCGGGAGTTCCTGCAGGCCATGCACAAGCTTTGGTTCGAATAGCGCGTCCTCCGCCCGTTCACAGTGCCAAGGGGATCTTGCACAGAGCCGCTGTCACGCGAATGCGATTCCCCCACTAGAAACTGTGATTTGCGTGCGAGGTTGGTGGCATGGACAGTACCGGCAGTCCGTCGAATCGGACTGCCCGGGCATGGCGCCCGCCAAGGCAAGGCGCGTATGGACGCGCGTTGCGATCGCAAGGACTTATCATGGCATCTCGGCGTATCTCGCCCCCGCTTCTCGCGGCCTTCCTCTTCCTCGTCATCGGCCTCCTCAGCCTCGCTCCGTCGCCGGGCGGCGCCCGCGCGGCCTCTGCCGATATCGACGTGAACGACATCATCACCGATCCTTCTTCCCCCGTGCTCGGCAATCCCAAGGGCAAGGTCACCATCATCGAGTTCACCGATTATCGCTGTCCCTATTGCCGGGTGATGCAGTCGCGTCTCGACGTCCTCCTGCGCGAAAACAAGGACATCCGGCTGGTGATCAAGGAATGGCCGATCTTCGGGGAAGCCTCGGTCTATGCCGCCAGGGTGGCGCTCGCCGCCAATTGGCAGGGCAAATATGGCGCAGTGCATGCCGCCCTCTTCGCCCTGCCGCGCACCATGGACAAGGACGCCGTGCGCGAGGCGGCCGGCAAGGCCGGCGTCGATCTCATCAGGCTCGACAAGGATCTTGCCGCGCGAGGTCCCGAGATCGCCGCCATGCTGGCCAGAAACGATGTCGCCGCCCGCCTGTTCCAACTCCAGGGCACGCCCGGCTTCGTGATCGGCCATGACGTCTATTTCGGCGCACTCAGCCTGGAGCAGTTGCGGCGCTATGTGAAGACTGCAAAATAGCCAGGTTCAATAGCCGGCAAATGAAAAACTTCTTCAATGCGGGCTCGCCGTCGGCCGTACCACGATCTCGCTGACATCGACGTCATCGGGCTGGCCGATGGCATAGGCCAGCGCAGCGGCCACGGCCTCCGGGCTGATGGTAACGGCCCGGAACGCCTTCATCGCCTCCCGCGCGGTGGGATCGCCGATCGAGTCGGCAAGCTCGGAGGTGGTGGTGCCCGGCGAGATCACCGTGACACGGATGCGATCCGTCTCCTGGCGCAGCCCGTCCGAAATGGCGCGCACGGCAAATTTGGTGGCACAATAGACCGCGGCGGTGGGCGAGACGCGATGGCCACCGATCGAGGAGACATTGACGATCTGCCCGTTGCCCTGCTCCTCCATGATCGGCAGCGCCGCAGCGATACCGTACAGCACGCCCTTGATGTTGACGTCGATCATGCGGTCCCATTCCGCCACGCGCAGTGCCGCCAGCGGGGAGAGCGGCATCACCCCGGCATTGTTGACCATCACGTCGAGCCGTCCGAAAGCCTGGCGCGCGAAGCCGGCAAAGGCGGCGACCTCGGCCTGCGACGTCACGTCGAGCGGGCGCACCCTCACCTCGCCGCCTGCGGCCGTGATCGCCGCAGCGAGGCTCTCCAGCCTGTCGGTACGGCGCGCGCCGATCACCACGCGGGCACCCGCCACCGCCAGCACCCTGGCGCTGGCTTCGCCGATGCCGCTGCTCGCGCCGGTGATGGCCACGACTTTTCCTGCAATTGCACTCATCTCATATGTTCCTTGTTGAGGTGTTCGCGCCGAGGCGCGGCATCAGGCCTCCGCCGGCTCGGGAAAATCGGCGCTCAGCGTGGTCTCGGCCCAGGTCTCGAAATTGAGGCTCAGCGCCTCCAGCCTTTGGCGGGCGATGCGCAAGGCCGGCGCCCCGAGCAGCAGGCGCAGCGGCGGTTCCGGCGCTTCGACCGCCTTGATGATGGCAAGCGCGGCGCGGGCGGGATCGCCGGGCTGCCGCCCGGAAACGGCGCGGGTCTGCCCGCGGCGCCTGCCGGCGGTCTCGGCATAATCGGCGATGACGGTGGGCGCCTCCACCATGGAGCGGCCAGCCCAATCGGTGCGGAAGGCCCCGGGCTCGACGATCGTCACCTTGATGCCGAGCGGCGCGACCTCCTGGGCAAGCGATTCCGACAGGGCTTCCACCGCGAATTTGGTGGCGTGGTAATAGCCGGTCGCCGCAAAGGCCACGAGGCCGCCCAGGGACGAGATATTGACGATATGCCCGCTCCGGCGCGCCCGCATGCCGGGCAAGATCCGCTTGGTGACGCCGATCAGCCCGAAGACATTGGTTTCGAACTGGGCCCGGATTGCCGCGTCCTCGCCCTCCTCGATCGCCGCCAGATAGCCATAGCCGGCATTGTTGACGGCGACGTCGATGCGCCCGAAGCGAGCCTCGGCCGCCGCCACGGCCTTCTCCACCGCGCCGGGATCCGTCACGTCGAGTTTGACGGCGAGAGCGCGCTCGCCATGCGCGGCGGCAGGTTCGGCCAGCGCTTCCAGCCGCCGCGCTGCCAGGACCGCCCGCCATCCTCTGGCGAGAACGGCCTGTGCCAATGCCTGGCCGAGGCCTGAGGAGGCCCCCGTGATGAACCAGACCGGTGTTTGCTTTGTCATGTCGGTATCCTCTCTTTCGGCCGGAGCGCAGAGTTCCAACCCGGCAGCCGCTTAGCGGCGCCGAAACACCATGCCGCCGTGATGCAGCGTGTCGCGGTCGACGAATTCGCCATCTGCGGTGAAGCCGGTGTCGTCCCAATAATCGATGTGCGCGCCGCGGACCTCGTAGCGGCCGCGATAGGCACTCCTGCGGCTGCCGCGCGCTTCGTCATAGCGCCCGTTCGCCAGCAATTCCTGCCGGATATGGCCGTCTTCCGTGACCCACATCCCCACATAGGGGTGTTCAGCCATGTTCGCCTCATTTGTCATGATCTGATCCTGGCCGGGAGACGGCGCATTCGAGGCCAGCGCCGGGTTCGCTCCCGTCAGCAGGGTCACGACCACCGCATGGGCCGCGATCTGCGTGGCGACATTGCAATGCACCATGGCCATCCTCCTCGCGTCCGGTTCCCATTTCGCACGGGGCCGACCATCGGCCCCGCTGGAACGCACCCTAGACCGACGAATTGGCGCGATCGAGTTGCCAATCTGAAATGACTTGGTTAGATTATCTAACCAATGACCGATGTGTTCGAAGGCATGTCCACCTTTGCCGCCGTGGCGGAGGCCGGCAGTTTCCGCCTCGCCGCCGAGCGACTGGGCGTCACCCGCTCCGCCGTCAGCCAGGGCCTGCAGCGCCTGGAGGATCGCCTCGGCGTCGCGCTCGTGCAGCGCACCACGCGCAGCGTGCGCCTGACCGAGGCGGGCGAACAGTTCTATCGGACCGTCAGTCCGGCATTGTCAGAGGTGAAGACGGCGCTGCGGGCAGTTCAAGACGAACGTGGACGCCCAACCGGCACGCTCCGGATCAGTGTCTCCTCGATCGCCGAGACCTTCCTGTCCGGCGCCGCCCTGACGGGGTTCCTGCAGGCCCATCCCGGCATCCGTCTCGACCTCACGGTGACGGACGAGGAAGACGACATCGTGCAGGCCGGTTTCGATGCCGGGGTGCGGCTGGGCGAGGTGATCGAACAGGATATGATCGCCATCCCCGTTTCGGGCGAACAGCGCCAATTGGCTGTGGCCTCGCCCGACTATCTTGCCCGCTGCGGCACCCCGCAGCATCCGCGCGACCTCCTGGCCCATGACTGCATCGGCTGGCGCGCCCGACCCGACCTCGCCCCCTATCGCTGGGAATTCACCGAGAACGGCCGTGACTTCGAGATCGCCGTCGAGCCCAAGGTGACGACCAACGACATGGCCACCATGATCCGGCTGGCCCGCGCCGGTGCCGGCATCACCTTCGGCGTCTACGACACTTTTCGCAGCTATCTCGATCGCGGCGAACTGATGCCGCTGCTCGAAACGTTCGGGCCACCCTTTGCCGGCTTCTATCTCTATTACCCACGACGCCAGCGCCAGCCGGCGAAGCTGCGGGCGCTGGTCGATCATCTGCACAAATGGGCACGCCATGCCGATGTGTCCTGAAATACAACGGACAGATCGCTTTCTCGGCCATGCAAGTTGGCGAAACCGCATAACTCACTGAACCGACTGGATAAGCGACGTAAAATTTACTGCGGATATGATTGACAGCCAGACCCAAACGGACAACTTGGGAAGGAATGCTTCTATAGCGTAGGAAGAAATGGCCAATCCACTTCAGCAGATTTTTCGCCGTGTACGAGCGGCAAAATCGAAAGAAGATATCGAAGAATTCCATTTGACCGATGGATATGTTTTCTCCGAGCCTTCGCCGCAGAATGCAGTCGACTTGATCCCGGGATGGAATCACGCCTTCCCGTCGGAATTGGGCATCCAGGCGGGGCCGGCCCATATGCATGAGGACGGCAGGATCCATTGGGCCATTGAGCAATTCGGGCCCGTCGCAGGCCGGCGCATTCTCGAATTGGGTCCCCTGGAAGGGTCCCATTCGATGATGCTGGACAGGCACGGGCCGGAGGTCCTCGACGCGGTGGAAGCCAATAAGAAAGCGTTCTTGCGCTGCCTGATCGCCAAGGAGATCTTCGGTCTGCAACGCGCCCGTTTTCACCTTGGCGACTTCGTCAAATGGCTGGAGCGAAAGGACCCGCCCTACGACCTCATCGTGGCCTGCGGCGTCCTCTATCATATGGAAGAGCCGCTGCGATTGCTCGAACTGCTGGCGGCAAGGACCGACGCGATATATTTCTGGACGCATTATTTCGACGAAACAGCCATGCCACCCGAAGATCTCAGGCGCGTCCCGTTCAAGTCGCAGAAGCCCCCCTATAAAGAGCTTTGCCACGAAGTCGCGTTTCACGGCAGGAATGTCAAATTGCACGAGCGCAGTTATTATGGCGCCTGGAAGAAATCGGCATATTGCGGCGGCCCGGTCAATCGACATTACTGGATGGAGAAGGAAGACCTTCTTGTAGTTCTCGGGGCTCTGGGGTTCGACGACCTGCGCATTGCCCATGACGATCCCCAGCACGTCAACGGTCCGTCATTTTCCGTCTTCGCCCGGCGAACGGTTCAGCAGGCTGAAAGGTAAGACAACGTGTTGGGGCTAGCGAATTTCATCCGTCGGGGCATCAAGACCAAGGCGAAGAAGAACGAGCGCCAAAAGGAAAGTCCCCTGGTGCTCGAGCGAAAATTCCGGGAAGCCTATATCGCGGAAAGGCCGGTCGATCTCGAAGCCGTCGAGGAGTTTCGCGGCGATGCTTTCCCCATCAGCGGTCCGGCCTGCTGGCTCGACCGGCCCAACGCGCTGCTGGAGGTCGAACGTCGCCATGCCGCCGGCGAGCTCAGCGATGACGAAGCCGCGATGTGCAAGCAATGGATATTCGAGGGTTACTACGTCGCGCCCGGCCTGATCGAAGCGGAACTCCTCGATCGCGTCTGGACGGCCTATGAAAAAGCGATCGCCGAGGGGACGATAACCGCCCCTGCCGAAAGCCGAGGCCCCGAGGATATCCATCCCGGCCGTACGCTTGACCCTCACATCCCGGTGCCAATCCTGCGCGAGCTGCAGCAACACCCCGGGATATTGAGAATTTCCGACGTGCTGTTCGGGCGCAAGACCCTGCCGTTCCAGACCATCATGGGACATAAGGGCAGCTGGCAGAGCCCACATTCCGACACCATCCACATGACGACCTATCCGCTCGGCTATATGCTGGCCAGCTGGATAGCATTCGAGGATGTCGGCACCGATTGCGGGCCTCTGGAATATTATCCGCGCAGCCACAAGCTCGTACCTCCCCTGCTCAGCGGGGAACTCGGCATCCCGCCCCGAGCCTTCAAGGAAAATATGGGCGTCTACAGCTCACGCTACGAACCGACCATCCGCCACTACATCGATATGTTGGGCCTCGAGCCGAAATACTTCCTCGCCAAGGCCGGGGACGTCTTGTTCTGGCATGCCGACCTGCTGCATGGCGGCTCGCCTCGCAAGGATCTCAAGCTTTCCCGCAAGGCAATGGTCTGCCATTACTTCGCGCAGGGCGCGTTCACCTATCACGACCTTTCGGGCAATGCCACCCGCCTGCATAAGAACGGGCTCTATGCCCCCCCGGCGATCGACGAGCACCTGTAACGCCCTCCGGCAGGACAATATCGGAAAGATCTGAAAGGTCGCGTGGACGGGATGTACCCTCGAGATCAGGCGCTGCGGGGCTTTGGCTTAAGCCGGCGCCAGATCGGCGTGACGACATAGCTGATCACCGGAATGGTCACCAATCCCACGCCAATGCCTGCCAGTCCGGAGCCCGCCGCCTGGACCAGCCATGATACCACTCCGCCGGCCGCCGGCAGGCTGTGTGCCGCCGCTTCGGCGGTC
Source organism: Labrys sp. (in: a-proteobacteria) (assembly GCF_047605565.1). Taxonomy (NCBI): domain Bacteria; kingdom Pseudomonadati; phylum Pseudomonadota; class Alphaproteobacteria; order Hyphomicrobiales; family Xanthobacteraceae; genus Labrys; species Labrys sp. (in: a-proteobacteria). The sequence goes on along the minus strand of NZ_JASGFM010000072.1, from coordinate 6,278 downwards.
TCGTGGAGGAAGTGGCTGACAGCACCCAAGCCATAAGCCTCGAAGCCATGCAGGATGATGCCGCCACCGACCCAGATCATCGCCGCGATGCCGATCAGGCCCAGCACCTTGAGGAAATGGGGCATGCCGACGACGAGAGCGCGACCCATTCCGCGCAGCAGCCGGCCCATTGGCGAAGGAGAAGTCGCCTTCGCCATCGCCACACCGAGATCATCGGCCTTCACGATAAGGGCAACCACGCCATAAACCGCGGCCGTGATCCCGATACCGACCACGGCCAGGATGACGGCCTGCGCCACGAAGCTACTGTCGGGAACGGAGCCGAGCGTGATGGCCATGATTTCGGCGGACAGGATGAAATCCGTCTTGATCGCGCTCGCGACTTTCTGGTCCTCGAAGGATTGCGCATTGGGATTGATCGAAGCGAGCTCCGCTTCATGCTGATGGGCTGCGTGCGGCACGACAAGTTCGTAGATCTTCTCCACGCCCTCATAGCAAAGATAGACTCCGCCAATCATCAGCAGGGGCGTGATCGCCTGCGGCGCAAACAGGCTGAGCGCAAGCGAGGCCGGCAACAGGATCAGAAGCTTGTTCTTGAGCGAGCCGGCGGCGATCTTGCCGATGATCGGCAACTCGCGCTTGGCCGCAAAGCCGGTGACGTAGCGCGGCGTGACGGCCGCATCGTCAATCACGACGCCGGCTGCCTTGGCACCTGCCTTGGCCGCCTGGCCTGCGATGTCGTCCAGCGAGGCGGCGGCAACTTTTGCCAAGGCCGCGACATCGTCGAGAAGGGCGATCAGGCCAACACTCATTGCACCCCCAATTCAGCTCCGTAGCAGTCAATACCGGACGGGGATGCCATGTTTCAAGCCCAAGAACGCCATTGTGTGCGCTTGCTCGCGCGTGCAGCATGGAAGGCCCTCTCCCGTGGCAGCCACTATTCAGGCCACCGGGCTGCGGCGGTCGTGTTTTGTGTTTTACAAGCAAAGACCCCGCGGAGCGAGGCACACGCGGGGCTTGTTGTGTATTCGGTTATATTTGGTTGCGGGGGCCCGCAACGGCTTTCATCACAACATCGCCAACCCCTTGATTTCGTTCAGGATTGACAAATTCGAGAATACCAAACAGCTCTCCGCGGAGCTCGGCATGGATCTCGCCGCGCTTCTCGCCCGGCGTGAGCACGATCTGGCCGATCAGCGAGCGGAGAGCCTCCGCCGCCTGACGTCCGCCCTCGTCGTCGGCAAGGGTCTGCGTGAAGTGCTCCAGCCGCTTGCGGTAGAGATTGGCGATGTTGGGATGCAGGTCGGGCACGTCGGCGGGTGCCAGCGCCAGGCGTGCGGTGATCTCGGCTTTCTGGCGTTCCAGATCCTCCATCCTTGCCTTCATGGAAGGCTGATAGAGTCCATCCTCGATCGCGGCCATGATGCCGGCGATACCGCGCTCTATCTTGTACAGCGCCTTGCGATCCTGCTCGCTCTGGGCGCGGCGCTCCTGGTTGAGCCGGTTGGTCTCCTGGGCATAGGCCTTCACCGCCTCCGCCACGGCATCGGCCGAGACCAGCCTTTCCTTCAAGCCTGAGAGAACACGCTGCTCGATCTTCTCGCGGGTGATGGTGCGGCCGTTGTCGCATGTGCCGCGGCGCTGGTGGTTGAGACAGCCAAAACGCTCTTTCGTGAACAGGCCGTAGCGTCCGCCGCAGCAGCCGCAGGTGAGCAGGCTGGAAAGAAGGGAGGCCGGCCGCTTCATGGTGTGCAGCCTCTTGGCCCTGGCATCGCGGATACCGATGGTGATCGCTTCGAACTTGCTGGCGATGGCCTTCTGTCTTTCCTTCACGGCCTGCCAGAGCTCGTCGTCGACGATCCTCAGATGCGGCACCTCGGTGCGGATCCATTTGCTTGGTGGATTGATCCGCGACACGCGCTTGCCGCTAGTCGGATCCTTGATGAAGCGCAGGCGGTTCCAGACCAGCACGCCGGTATAGAGTTCATTGTTGATGATGCCGGTGCCTCGGGTCACGTGGCCCCTGACACTGGTGTCACCCCAATGCCTGCCGAGCGGACCGGGAATGCCGTCCTTGTTGAGGTCGACGGCAATCGCCTTCGGGCTCTTGCCGGTGGCGAATTCTTTGAAGATGCGGCGGATGATCTTGGCTTCCTCGGGCACGATCTCGCGATCACCGCGGATGGGCTCGCCTTCGGCATCGAGCTTCTTCATCACCCGGTAGCCATAGCACAACCCTCCTCCGGCCTTGCCCTTCTCCACCCTGCCCCGCAGGCCGCGATGGGTTTTCAAGGCCAGGTCTTTGAGGAACAGGGCATTCATGGTGCCCTTGAGACCGACATGAAGCTCGCTGATCTCGCCCTCCGCCAGAGTGACGATGGTGACGCCAGGAAATTTGAGATGCTTGAACAAGGTGGCGACATCGGCCTGGTCGCGGCTGATGCGGTCGAGCGCCTCGGCGAGCACGATCTCGAACTGGCCGCGCTGGGCGTCACGCACCAATTGCTGGATGCCATGCCGCAAGATGGTACTGGCGCCGGAGATGGCCGCATCCTGATAGGTACCCGTCACGCTCCAGCCTTCGCGCACTGCCTGCTCTCTGCACAGCCGGAACTGATCCTCGATCGAGGCGTCCCGCTGGCTGTCGGAGGAATAGCGGGCATAGAGCGCGACACGGGTCATGGCGGATCAACCTCTCTCTTTCATAATGGGGGATCATCCTTCTTCCCCCTGCCCTTTTCCTTTCGGCGGCCCGGCCGATTATCATTGGCCGCCTGGTGCTTCTCGAACGCTTCCCGGGCCAGCTGCCGACCGACCACCCGTGCGATATCGAGCACGATCCGATCCAGCTTTGCGGGACCGCTATCCTCGCCGGCACGATTAGAGCCGGCGAGACTGGAATTGTCATTGGACGGGGCCGAAGGTGTCGGCCCTGTCTTTGTCTCTTCTGCCATCAGGTCGCTCCCAAGAATGGATCGACCTGCCATCAGATGCCTCCGATGAACGAAGAAAAGCACGAAGTTCATGGCGTAGGGCCATGGCGTGCAATGACTTGCGCATTACCGTTTTGCCTCATACGCCAGACCTGCCGGAAACGGGGCTGGAGAACCTTGATCTCGATCATCCAGCCCTTCACAAATCGACATGTCTGGCGTCGAAACCGCTACGCTGCCTTTTTCTTTCTGCCCTTGCTGGATGCGGGAGGGGGCGGCGGTGGCGGAGCGCTAACGGCCTTTCGATTCATCTGGCCTAGTCCCAATTCCTTGGCCAGACGTGAGCGTGTGGCTGAATAGTTCGGCGCGACCATGGGGTAATCGCTGGGCAAGCTCCATTTTTCCCGATACTGCGCCGGCGTCAGACCATAGGCGGTTCGCAGATGCCGAGTCAGCGATTTGAATTTGAGGCCGTCTTCCAGGCAGATGATGTAATCGGGCGTGATCGATTTTTTGATCGGAACGGCGGGTTTGAGAGGAATATCCGCCTCGACCGGCTTGGGATTATTCAGACCGGTCAAGCTTCCATGCACTGTACGGATCAAATCCGCGAGGGAAGCGGTGGCGACCTGGTTGTTGGCAACATAGGCCGAGACGATGTCGACCGTCAGGTCGACCAGACTTGTGTCTTCTTCGAGCATGTTCAGTCACTTTCTTTTTTGCGTTGATGTCGAAGTGAGTGACATTTTTCTTTATATGCGCAGCTTTGTGGACCCGATCGCTACGCTGACTCGGATTCTCAGGCAAATTCGGGTGCCTGTAAACACCATGTTCAAAAAAGGCCGCAATCTCAGCAGCACTGTTCCGATGATTTGTGGATTTTTCCTCGACCATCGGTTTGCCCTGTCTTAATCAGGACAATTGCCGGCAGCCAGAGAACATCCGAATTACATTCGCCTGCCCCCAAAGAGCGAGCTCTCTGCCTAAAGCAAGACAAGCTGTCCGTGTCTATCAGCCAAAATTCGCGCCTGGCGACGTTCCCGCCACTCGGCGAATTCCATGGTGACGATCTCGCACAAGGGTGCGACGCCCCGCCATTGATCGCGGTAGATGCTGGTGTCGATCCCAATACCACAGTCCATGAACAGACCCGTTCGCTGCTCGAACTCAACGCCTTGCCCTGAGGTCAGCCGCTCGAAGCAGGGGCGCCTGGGATAGCGAAACGAGGCTGAGCTTTGCGACAGGATGAATACGCCAGAGAGCCCTGCATCTGGTGGCGAACTAGGCTTCGTGGACAAAGGGCAGCCACAGCAATGCTGATGCGAGGCTGACGAAGCCGAGATATGACTCTCTGGTTTTGTCATAGCGGGTGGCGATGCGACGCCAGTTCTTGAGCTTGTTGAAGAGTTGTTCGACGCGGCTGCGCTGGCGGTATTTGTCGCGATCATGGAGGGCCGGATTGCGACGACCACGCTTGGCCGGGATCACGGCTCGGACACCGTGGAACGCGATCTCCTCGCGAATGGCGTCGGAGTCATAGCCACGATCGGCGAGCAGCGCCTTGGCCTTATCGGCGATCATCCCGAACAGCGGGCCGAAGCCCTTCACATCGTGGGCTTCGCCCGGCGTCAGGACGAAGCCGAGCGGACGGCCTTTTCCGTCACAGGAGGCGTGGAGTTTCGTGGTGAACCCGCCGCGCGATCGGCCAAGCGCCTCGGCCGCTTGAGTCCCTTTTTTATGCCGACAGCGCAGTGGTGCGCCCGGACGATGGTGCTATCGATCATGTCGGCGGACCGCTCCCGACCCGCCATTTCGGCCAGAGTTTCGAGCATGGCGTCGAATACCCCCGTCTCGACCCAACGCCGATAGCGGCGGAAAACGCTGTTCCACTTGCCATATTCGTCCGGCAGGTGACGCCACTGCGAACCGGTGCGCGCCATCCACATCATGCCCTCGAAGAAGGGGCGGTTGTCACCCGCTGGTCGGCAACCGCGCCCCCGCTCCGACGGCAGCAGCGGGCCGATCAATTCCCATTCTTCATCTGAAAGACCGATCCGTTCGCCCAAAGCTGCCTCCAAAAAGCAGCCTTGAATCAATCCCGAGCCTTGCCGTCAAGCTTTGTCCACGAGGCCTAATATCGAACGGATCGCTCGCTAATTTATCCTCGTGAATGGCACAATTCACCAGAATTTTTATGTTTGCTTCATTTAAACAATGATGCTATTTCAAAAGGCGTACGCGATACCTAATCGGAAGTACGGGTGGCCGTGGGGGACAGGCCGGAATTCCGAGGGATGCAGGAGGAATGAATGGCTGTTTTTGGACCCAACGCCGGTGGCGTTCAGTATGACATTACCCGTACTGGCGGAAACGCAATAACTGGTTTTCTAGACCAGGTCGTGATTTCCGGCGGCACAAACGGAACTAATACGCTTACTAATGTTCCTGAAGGCAACATCATCACGGCGACTGGCGGCTCCGCTGCGAACCTTGTAAGTCTTGGAAGTACTTATGTTGTTGCGCCTGGCGTAACCAGTAGCAACATAAATATTCTTGCCGCTGTTGGCCCGCAGACAATTTATGTGGGTGGCACGACCACTATCAATAGTGCGCTTGCTCTTCTTAGCGGCACTCAGATCAACGTTACCGGCGGTTCAGCCAGTCTTGCTGACGGTATCTTGGCAAATGCACTGAGCAGCTCGACCGTGAATTTGACGGATGGTGGCTCGTTCTCCAATGGCAATAACCTCGCCAACGTGTTGACCGGCACGACCATCAATTATGGTTCCGGCGGCGGCACCTTTACCGTCAACGGCGGTAACACACTGATCGATCTTTCCAGCACTTCCATAAACGGTTTCGACCAGAACAATGGCCTGAACCACCTGGAGTTCCAGAACACCTCGGCTCCTGCTGCGGCTTACACGGTCACAGGCCCCGCCGGAGGGCCGCAAACCGTAGAAATCCGTGATGCCGGTGGAAATGTTATTGCTACCGTCAAGCTGAACGACTCGAGCCTCACGGCTGGCAACTATACTGTTGGTCAGAACGGCCCGTTGACGATCGGGTCGAGCGGAACAACCCTTACCGTCACCGACCAGGCTATCGTCTGCTTCCTCGCCGGCACGATGATCCGCACGGCCGTTGGTGAAGTCGCGATCGAGAATATCCAGGTCGGCGACGAAGTCTTCGTTTCCATCGACGGCAAGGATGAACTGCGTCCGGTCATCTGGATCGGCTCGGGCCATGTCCTGAGCAACCCGGTGTATCCCATGGACATGGGCGGCTATCCCGTCCGCATCCTCAAGGATGCGATCGCCGAAGGCGTGCCCTATCAGGATCTGC
>NZ_JASGFM010000071.1:0-14834 GCF_047605565.1 Labrys sp. (in: a-proteobacteria) | reverse complement strand
TGAAGTCCATGTCGCCGAGGTGGTCTTCGTCACCGAGAATGTCGGAGAGAACCGCGAAGCGCTCGCCTTCGAGGATGAGGCCCATGGCGATGCCGGCGACGGGCTTGGCCAGCGGAACGCCGGCGTCCATCAGCGCGAGCGAGGTGCCGCAGACGGTCGCCATCGAGGACGAGCCGTTCGATTCGGTGATCTCGGAGACGACGCGCAGCGTGTAGGGGAACTGCTCGACGCCCGGCAGCATCGGACGGATGGCGCGCCAGGCGAGCTTGCCGTGGCCGATCTCGCGGCGGCCGGGCGAACCCATGCGGCCGGTCTCGCCGACCGAATAGGGCGGGAAGTTGTAATGCAGCATGAAGCGCTGCTTGTAGGTGCCTTCCAGGCTGTCGACGAACTGCTCGTCATCGCCGGTGCCCAGCGTGGCGACGGCCAGGGCCTGGGTCTCGCCGCGGGTGAACAGGGCCGAACCATGGGTACGCGGCAGGATGCCGGCTTCGGCGACGATGGCGCGCACCGTCTTCACGTCGCGGCCGTCGATGCGGGTACCGGTGTCGAGGATGTTCCAGCGCACGACCTTGGCCTGCAGCTCCTTGAACACCTCGGCGATTTCCTGCTTGGTATAGGCAGGATTCTCGACGCCTTCCGGCAGGAAGTGGGCGACGACCTTGGCCTTGGCGGCGTCGACGGCGGCATAGCGCTGCTGCTTGGCGGTGATCGCATAGGCGGCGCGCAGATCGGCCTCGACCACGCCGAGCATGGCCTTCTCCAGCTCGGAACGATCGGCAGGCTGGAAGTCGCGCGGCTCCTTGGCGGCCTTCTCGGCCAGGCGGATGATCGCCTCGATCACCGGCTGGAAGCCCTTGTGGCCGAGCATCACGGCCTCAAGCATGATCTGCTCGGAGAGTTCCTTGGCTTCCGACTCGACCATCAGCACGGCGTCGGCGGTGCCGGCGACCACGAGCTCGAGCGAGGATTCCTTCATCTCGTCGATGGTCGGGTTGAGCTTGAGGGCGCCGTCGATGAAACCGACGCTGGCAGCGCCGACCGGGCCCATGAAGGGCACGCCGGACAGCGTGAGGGCCGCCGAGGCGGCGACCATCGAGACGACGTCGGTGTCGTTGATCAGGTCATGCGACAGGACAGTGACGATGACCTGGGTGTCGTTGCGATAGCCGTCGACGAAGAGCGGGCGGATCGGGCGGTCGATCAGGCGGGAGATCAGGGTCTCGCGCTCGGAGGGGCGGCCTTCACGCTTGAAATAGCCGCCGGGGATGCGGCCGGCCGCGAAGGCCTTTTCCTGGTAGTTGACGGTCAGCGGGAAGAAATCGACGCCGGCCTTCGGCTCCTTGGCCGAGACGACAGTGGCCAGTACCGTGGTGTCGCCATAGGTGGCAAGCACGGCGCCGTCGGCCTGACGGGCGATCTTGCCGGTTTCGAGGGTCAGCTTGCGGCCGGCCCATTCCAGCTCTTCGCGATAAATTGTGAACATTAAGGATCAATCCTACTCTTGTGGATCGACCGGATGAGGCAGGGCGTCAACCAATGGCGCCTGAAACAAAAGCAGCCATCGCAAGATGGCGGGAAGCATCCTGGCGTTCAACGTCCGAGGGTTGCTTCCTGCGATCCTGCCATGGCCTGCTGCCTATCCGGTCTCGTGGGCTTTCGCGCCGGCCCCATGCCGCCGCGTCCCGGTCTTGAAATGGAACAGCCCGAAAGGCATGGAGCCTTCCGGGCTTGATCAGTCTTAGCGGCGGATGCCGAGACGCTCGATGATCGACTTGTAGCGGGCTTCGTCGCGCGACTTGAGATAGTCGAGCAGCGAGCGGCGCAGAGCCACCATCTTGAGAAGGCCACGACGGGAGTGGTTGTCCTTCACATGCGACTTGAAATGGCCGGTCAGATTGACGATGCGCTCGGTGAGAATCGCGATCTGGACTTCCGAAGAACCGGTGTCACCGGCCTTGGCGCCATATTCCTTGATGAGCGCGGTCTTACGCTCTTGGCTGATCGACATCGGGTCGTCCTTTCATGAAGCATCGCGGCGCGGAGCGCGCGATTGCTGATACCGTCTTGCGACGAAAGGGCCGTCTGGCCAGGATCGCCGTCCACCAAGGCCCGGCCGGGATGTCGTCCAGCGGGGTCGGCGGGGGCGGGCAAAAACCAGCGCATCAGCGCCGGGATGCGGCCCTATAGTCGAAGCGCGGCCAAAAAGCCAGAAAAAAGCAAGCGCGGGTGGAACGCCGTTCGCTTGAGGAGACACCGCTCCGATTTGTCATTGCCGGGCTTGACCCGGCTATCCAGTCCCCCGACGCAATCGAGCAAGAGGCTGGATTGCCGGGTCAAGCCCGGCAATGACAAAGGTTGTGCCAACTCGAAGACACGCAAGTGTACCGCATCAAGCCCACTGGCGAGCCTCCCTAAATTCCTTTAAGGCAAAGACGTGCCCCGTTCCACCACCACCAGCCCCCCGCCCGGCAACAGGCCCGGCCGCTTCGGACTGTCGGCCCGCCTGCTCGTGCTCACCATCCTGTTCGGCCTGCTGGCCGAGGTGCTGGTCTACCTGCCGGTGGTGGCGAACTATCGGCGCAACTGGCTTTCCAACCGCATCGCTTCCGCCATCACCGCCGCGCTGGTGCTGGAAGCGGCGCCCGACGGCATGGTTTCCGATGATCTCGCCCGGCAGATCCTTGCCTCGGTGGGTGCCAAGATGGTGGCGTTGAAGACCGACGACAGCAAGCGATTGCTCGCTTCCTCCGACATGCCTCCCACCGTGGCCATCGCCACCGATCTGCGCAGCCTCACGGCGATGGAGGCGATCGGCGACGCGCTCGACACGCTGCTGGCGCCCAGGGGTCGCTTCATCCGCGTCGTCGGCGATGCGCCCATGCACGGGCAATATGTCGAGATCGTCGTCGACGAGACGCCGCTCCAGCAGGGCATGTACGACTTCGCCCGGCGCTGGCTGGTGATCACGCTCGCCATTTCCACCATCACCGCCGGCCTGATCTATCTCACCCTCAGCTTGTTCATCGTGCGCCCGATGCGCCGGCTCACCGGCGCCATGATGCGTTTTGCCGCCGACCCCGAGGATGAGGCAGGCGTGATCCGTGCTTCCGGCCGCAGCGACGAAATCGGCGTGGCGGAACGCGAATTCGCCGCCATGCAGCGCCAGCTCCACGGCATGTTGCAGCAAAAGAGCCGCCTGGCGGCGCTCGGCCTCGCCGTTTCCAAGATCAATCACGACCTGCGCAACATGCTGGCGGCCGCGCAGCTCTTTTCCGACCGCCTGACCGAGACCGACGATCCCATCGTGCAGCGGCTGGCGCCGAAACTGATCCAGACCATCGGCCGGGCTATCGCCTTCTGCCAGTCGACGCTGTCCTATGGGCTCGCCTCCGAACCACTGCCCACGCGACGGCGGATCGCCCTCGCCCCCATCGTCGCCGATACACGCCAGTTGCTCGGCCTCGGCGAGGCGAACGATCGGCTGATCTGGGTGGAGACGCTCGAGCCCGACCTGCAGATCGATGCCGACGCCGATCAGCTCTCACGCGTCCTGCTCAATCTGTGCCGCAATGCCGTGCAGGCCCTGGACGGCCATGTCGCACCCGACGCCTCGCCGAACCGGATCGAGATCGGCGGGCGGCGGAACGGTGCCGTCGTGACCATCGACGTGGCAGACAATGGTCCGGGTGTCTCGGTGAAGGCCGGCCAGAAGCTGTTCGAGGCCTTTTCGGGCTCCACACGCCCCGGTGGCTCCGGCCTCGGCCTCGCGATCGCCGCCGAGCTCGTGCGCGCCCATGGCGGCACGCTCTCTCTGCTCGAGCAGACGGCGGACCGAGGCGGCGCGACGTTCCGGATCACCATTCCCGACCGCCCGGCTTGAAGCAGCGGCAGCGCGCCGGCAGGGACGATCGCGACGCGGCGCGCTAGAGCAAAGTGCGATTTGGCGGAATCGCCAGGAATCGCAAAGACGTTTCAGCCAATCCGAAAGGATTGGCTTGGAAGCAAAGAGTTGGAGCAAAACGGCGTTTCGTCCAGACGCGCTTTGCTCTAGAGTCGTGACGGTCCCGTGTCGGGACGATGGCATTGGCGTGACGCTGGGGAGCTGGTCGCGCGACCGGAACCCCAATCGAGCAGATTCATGAACAATATCAAGGACAGCGGCAATGTCGGCACTCCCGTCGACATCAATGCCGTGCAGACCATACGCCGGATCGTGCTCGGCCTCCTGGGCGTACTCGGCTTCGTGGTGCTGCTGTTCACCGACTCCCTCTGGCAGGACGAGGCCGGCCACGGTTTCCACGAGACCATCGAAAGCATCGGGCTGGTGCTGATCGTGGTGGCCATCGTCGGACGCACCTGGTGCTCCCTCTATATCGGCGGACGCAAGAAGCAGCTGATCGTCGAGGACGGTCCCTATTCGATCTGCCGCAATCCGCTCTACCTCTTCTCCTTCATCGGTGCCGCCGGCGCAGGGGCCCAGTTCGGCACCGTCACCACCGCGGCATTGGTCTTCACCATCACGGTGGTGATCTTCACCATCGTGACGCACAAGGAGGAACAGTTCCTCCACGACAAGTTCGGCGCGGTCTATGACGCCTATTGCGCCCGCGTCCCCCGCTTCGTGCCGAATTTCGCGCTCTGGCGCTCGGTGCCGACGCTGGAGATCCAGACCTCGCTGGTGACGCGCACCTTCCTCGACGCCTGCCTGTTCCTGGCCGCCTTTCCGGTAGCCGAACTGGTCGAACTGCTGCAGAATCAGGGCTATCTGCCGATCTACCTGCTGGTGCCTTAGGGCAAAACGCGTTCAAGTATAAACGCTTATTTTCTCTAACTCTTTGTTCAGACGCGTCTTTGCGATTCGAAGTGATTCCATCAAATCGCAAAACGCTTTAGGGCGCGTCGCATTTGGAGAATGAAATACCTGGGAGAGGGCACTGCCGGGAGAGAGCCCCCTGTGATGCCTGCATTCCCAGGAAAGCGTTGCACAGGCACCAACTCCTGCGATATCGCTGGAATTTGGCGGCTGCCGGACGGTCCGGCCCTCCCCTGGAGCAAAGCGCGTTTAAACGGAAGCGCTCTTTTGCTCTCGCTCCTCGTTCGAACGCGTCGTTGCGATTGCCGGTATCCACCAAATCGTAAAGCGCCATAGGTGTTTTCCATGCGTATCCTGGCCATCGACACAGCCCTCGAAGCCTGCTCGGCCAGCGTGTTCGATTCCGACGACGGCGCCATCGTCTCGCAGACATTGCCGATGGCGCGCGGCCAGGCCGAGGCGCTGATTCCACTGGTGCGCGATGTCGTCGAGCGTTCGGGCGGGTTTGCCCTGATCGACCGGGTCGCCACCACGGTCGGGCCGGGTTCCTTCACCGGGCTGCGCGTCGCCATCTCGGCGGCGCGGGCCTTCGCCTTGTCGCTGCGCGTGCCCTGTGTCGGCATCTCCACCCTGGCGGCGATCGCCGCGCCCCATATCGACGAGAATGACGGCCAGCATGTCGCCGTCGCCATCGATGCGCGCCATGGCCATGTCTATTTCGAACTCTTCTCCAATCGCGGCCGCAGCATCGTCGAGGCCGGCTGCATCCCCTTGCGCGAGGCGGCCCGCGTGCTCGGCCCCGCGACGGTGAAGATGGCCGGGCCGGCTGCCCCGCTGCTGTTCGAGGAAGCCAAGGCCGCCGGTACGGCCGGCCAGATCGTCGATGCCAGCCCGGCGCCGGATATAGACTGGGTGGCCAGGCTCGGCCTGCTCGCCGACCCCGCGGACTCGCCGCCCAGGCCAACCTACCTCAAGCCGGCCGACGCGACGCCGCAGCAGAACGGCCAGATCGCGCGGCTATGAGGAGACGGCGATGAGCTGGTTCGGCCGCAAACAGCCTCCCGTCGTCACCGATGCCAGGGCCGGCGATGCAGCAGGTCTTGCCGCCATCCATGCCTCGGGTTTCGAACGCGGCTGGGATGCGCATGAGTTCGAGCGCATGCTGGCCGATCGCCTGACGATCGCCCATCTCTCCCGCCCGGGCGGCAAGGGAGCGCCGACGGGCTTTGCCCTGTCGCGCCTGGTGGTGGACGAGGCCGAGATCCTCACCGTCGCCGTCGCGCCATCCTCGCGACGCGCGGGACTGGCGACCCTGTTGCTGCAGCATCATCTCGGCCGGCTGGCAGCGGCAGGGGCGCACAAGGTGTTCCTGGAGGTCGCCGAAGACAATGTCGCGGCACTCCGCCTTTATCAGCGCCATGGCTTCAACGAGATCGCAAGGCGGCAAGCCTATTATGCCCGGGCCAAGGGACCGCCGGCGACGGCGATCATCATGGAGTTGGCATTGAGATGACCCCGCACGCGCGGCTAATCGCACCTTTTCTCTAACTCCTTGTTTTGGTGCGCCTTCTTCATCGAAAGGTCTATCAACTTTTCTGAAAAACGCTCTAGGACAACGGTCGGGCGAGATGGTAGACCGGCGAAGAAGCGCAACGGTCAGGTCTCCCTCGCCCTGCGAAGCGGGGAGAGGGTAAGGGTGAGGGACTGCGCAAAGCGTCCAGACTATCCGGTCGCGCCGCCCCTCATCCTTACCATCTCCCCCGTAAGAACGGGGCGAAGGGGTGGCTGGCGTCGCGCCCTTCACTTTTCCCAGCGCCTATGGATGGAACGTCCGCGCGCCCGGCAAGCAAGGAGTTCACCATGGCCGATATGCGGCTCGTCGTAGCAGGCGCCTCCGGGCGCATGGGGCAGACCCTGATCCGCATGATCGCGGAGACGCCGGGCGTCGTGCTCGCCGGCGCCATCGAGCGAACGGGATCACCCGCCATCGGCCAGGATGCGGGCCGGCTTGCCGGGCTCGACGCCAACGGCGTCGTCGTTACCGACGATCCGCTCAGCCTGCTGACCTCGGCCGAGGGCATCATCGACTTCACGGCCCCGGCCGCCACCGTCGAGCTGGCCGCTCTCGCGGCGCAGATGCGTATCGTGCATGTGATCGGCACCACCGGCCTGTCCAAGGAGGACTTTGCCCGTCTCAAGGCAGCGGCACGTCACGCGGTGATCGTGCAGTCCGGCAATATGAGCCTGGGCGTCAACCTGCTCGCCGCCGTGGTCAAGCGCGTCGCCAAGAGTCTGGATGCCGATTTCGACATCGAAGTCCTGGAAATGCACCACAACCGCAAGGTCGACGCCCCCTCGGGCACGGCCCTGATGCTGGGCCAGGCCGCCGCCGAAGGGCGCGGCATCGATCTCGACGCCAATGCCGACCGGGTGCGCGACGGCCATCCGGGCGCCCGCGAAAAGGGTCATATCGGCTTTGCGACACTGCGCGGCGGCACCGTGGTGGGCGAGCACAGCGTGATCTTCGCCGGCGAGAACGAACGGCTCGAATTCTCGCACAAGGCCGAAAGCCGCACCATGTTCGCCAGGGGCGCCCTCAAGGCCGTACTCTGGGGCTTCGGCCGCAAGCCGGGTTATTATTCGATGGCGGACGTGCTCGGGCTTGGAGACTTCTGAACGGGCGGAGCGCGGGCATCCTGCCCGCTCTTGCTCCCCTGCATGCATCTGCATTCAAAGAGCGGGCTGGAAGCCCGCGCTCCGATCAATCAAGCCGCGTGCGATGCCGGCTCCTCGCACAGGATCGAATAGAGGCCCGCTGCGTCGCTGGTGGCCCTCAGCTTCTGTACGATGCCGGGATCGCGCAGCATGCGGGCAATGCGCGACAAGGCGCGCAGATGATCGGCACCGGCGCTTTCGGGCGCCAGCAGCAGGAAGATGATGTCGACCGGCTGGCCATCCAGGGCCTCGAAGTCGATCGGGCGCTCCAGGCGGGCGAACAGGCCGAAGATCCGGTTGAACTTGGCCAGCTTGCCATGCGGAATGGCAATGCCGCTGCCGACGCCGGTCGATCCCAGGCGCTCTCTCTGGAGCAGCGTATCGAAGATTTCTCGCTCGCCCAGGCCGGTCAGTGCAGCAGCACGGTCGGCGATTTCCTGCAGAGCCTGCTTTTTCGAGTTTACTCTCAGCGCCGGAAGCACAGCATCCTGCGGCAGCAGATCACTCAAAGGCATCGCATTCCTCGTGGGGGTTCGAGCCGGGAGCCCATGCGAAAGGGCCGGCTCAATAGCTTGGCGCCCGCCCCTTCAGAACTATTCTTCGGAGGCGGGCGCTTGATCAGGTGGGCCTGTCAGGTCGACTCTGCCGTTGTCTGCGGCAGGTCGATCCAGCCAATATGGCCGTCGGGGCGGCGGTAAACCACGTTCACGCGGCCATGTCCAGCGTGACGGAAGACGAGGGCCGCGGCACCGGTCAAATCGAGGTCGACAACGGCCTCGCTCACCGACAGGCGCTTCATCTTGGTGGTGTTCTCGGCCACGATCACCGGAGTGAACTCCTCGGCGGCGCTTTCCTCATCGCTCGGCGCCGTAATGACGTAGTCGGTGGACTCGGCCGCGGTCGCGTTGTCCGGACCGGCATGATAATCCTTGATGCGATGCTTGTAGCGTTTGAGCCGCTTGGTCAGGCGTTCCGTCGCCAGATCGACGCTGGCATGCGGGTCATGCGCGATCGATTCGGTCTGAAGGGTGAGCCCGGTGGGAAGGTGAATGCGGCAATCAGTCCGAAAACCTGTGCCCTCCTTCTTTACGGTGACTTGGCCGGTGTAGGATTGGTCAAAATACTTCGACAGGCTATCGGCGACCCGCGCTTGAACGTGGGTCCGCAAGGCTTCGCCAATGTCGAGATTTTGTCCTGAGACACGCAGCGTCATGCTTCGCTCCGCTTCTTGAGACGGCAGGCCAAGGGGCCTGCATCCGGGTGGTGACCCTTAGCGTGTGTCGTCAGTCATGGCTTGCGTCGATGAGGCCAAATCGCCTCCGCCAAACCCAAGCCATGACTGGCGACACACCCTGCGATCACCCCCTCATTAGGTAAGACCGTATGGCGGCGGCGTCAACGTTACATTATTTTCACGCCGCCATCCGAAGGCCGAAGGAGCGATCCGCGCGAAACGTCCCCAGGCTTCAATTTCCCAAACAAAATCAAAATACTATGGGAAATAGCAGGTCATTTTCGCATCAATAGTGGCGGGCGGCGTCCACAGGCGCATCGAAGGGCAGCCCGCGCTCATGGCGCTCGATCTGGCGCAGCACGAAACGCCCCACCGCGTCTTCGTCCGAGATCGCCGAGTTGTGGGGCGTAATCGTCACGCGCGGGTGCTCCCAGAGCGGGTTATCCACCGGAAGCGGTTCCGTCTCGAACACGTCCAGCGTCGCGGCCCGCAGCACGCCTTCGTCAAGCGCCGAGATGATGTCGGCCTCCACCTGCAGGCCACCGCGGCCGGCATTCATCAGGATGGGCGCACCGAGCACGCCGTCATGGGCGAGCTTCTCGAACAAGGCCCGGTTGAGGATGCCCCTGGTCTCCGGCGTCAGCGGCAGCAGGCTGACCAGGAGATCCGTGCGGCCGAGGAAGGCATCGAGCTCGTCGCCGGCATAGGTCTTCACGCCCTCGATCTGCTTGGGCGTCCGGCTCCAGCCGGCGACATCGAAGCCCATGGTCTTGAGTTTGCCGATGGCATCGACGCCGAGCACACCCAGCCCCATCACCCCCACCCGCAACTCGTGGGCCGCCGGCGAGGGCATCACCTCGCGCCAGAGCTTCTGGCGCTGCAGCAGATAGTAGTCGGCCTGGTTGCGCAGATGGATGAGGGCATGCATCACCACCCATTCGCTCATGCGGGTGGTGAGATTGTCGTCCACCACGCGGCCGAGCGGCACGTTGGGCAAGGTCGGATCGGACAGGACATGGTCGACGCCGGCGCCGAGCGAGATGATGCCCTTCAGGTTGGGCAGGCTCGCCAGCAGGCCCGGCGGCTGCTTCCAGACGGCCGCATAGGTGATGTCGGCGGGATTGCCGACATCGGGCCAGGCCCTAATGTCGCGGTCCGGCGCCAGGCGGCGCAGCCGTTCGAGCCAGGGCTCGACTTCCCACTGGGTGATGCACAGAAGTAGGGCCATGGGGACGAGTCTCCTGAAGCAAAGCGCGCCTTTGCGATTCCTGCCTTTTCCACCAAATCCCGCTCTGGAGGAAAGGGCCCGCCCCTCTTACAGAGCAAGCGAGGCCCTGCAAAGCCACTTCCCTGGGGCGGACTTGCTCGCCCATTGCTTTGTGGAGAAAGCGAAAGACGCGACGCCAGCCGCCTCCTTCGCCCCGTTCTTACGGGGAGAAGGTGAGGATGAGGGGCGGCGCGACATCATGGAATTGAGCGCTTTGCGTAACCCCTCACCTCTATCCTCTCCCCGTAAGAACGGGGCGAGGGGGCACACACGTCGAGTGTCACCGGCATCCGATCATCTCGCCCAATCCTTCGTCCCAACACCGATGGACGTTCAACCGGCGCTCCCAGCCCTTTCGCAATCAAGCCCAGCGCTTTTCGTGATCGATCAGCCAGCGTTTGCGCCAGATGCCGCCGCCATAGCCGGTGAGCGCTCCGTCGGAGCCGACCAGGCGGTGGCAGGGCACGACGATGGCGAACGGATTGGCGCCATTGGCCCGGGCCACGGCGCGGAAGGCGGACGGGCGCTCCAGGCTTCCGGCCAAGGTGGCATAGGACAGGCAGATGCCGGCCGGAATCCGCCTCAATCCCTGCCAGACCTGCCTGGTGAACTCCGAGCCATGCATGGCGAGCGGCGTGGTGAAGACTGGCGAGCGGCCGGCAAAATAAGCGGCCAGCTCGGCCTCGATGCCGTCGATCGCCGCCGATCGCCCGAAGGCGATGGCCGAGCGTGCCGCCTTGCGCAGGCGCGCCAACTCGCCCGGCAGGGCCTTGCGATCGAAGAACTCGACGAGATGCAAAGCGTGGCGATCGCCGACTGCAAGCATGGCGCCGATGGGCGTGTCGATCCAATCAGCCTTGAGGAGGTCGCGCCCCTTGAGTTGGGGTGGGGTTTCCTCCACCGCGCGAATCAGCGCCTCGCGCACCTCCTGTTCGCGCCTCGAGCCCGCCTCGGCCCAGTCCTCGTCCTCGCTCCACGCATGCATGCCAGCTCGTCCTGCCTCGAAAGGCGCGAGAGTGCGTTGCCGGCCGCGGGCCGGCAACCCGATTCCTGCGGCCCGGCTACAGGCGCTGCCCGACATCGATGCGGTTGCCGTCGGGATCCTCGAAAACGAAGGCTCGCAGGCCGTAATCCTTGTTCTGCAGGCGTTTGATGATCCGCCGCCCATTGGCCTCGCACAGGGCATGGAGCGCATCGGCGTCGTCGACCATCAGATGCGCTACGTTGAAGGGCGGCGCCTTGTGGCCCGGCTGCAGCGTCAGATGCAGTTCCGCATCGTCGCGCTTGAGTATCATGAAGCCGACGGGATTGCCGTTTTCGAAGGTCTTGGCGAAGCCGAGGACGCCGACGTAGAAATCATGGGCGCGCCGGATGTCCTTGACGGGCAGCATGGCGGCGATCCGCCCGAAGCGGATGCCGTGTGGGGCGATGTCGTTCATCGCTCAACCTCGATCTTTGGAGCGTGCAGCCCCTGTTCGGGCGGTGCCGGAACGGTTCCACGCTTCCATGTTGAAATCGGTGAGGCGGTGCCCACACATCGGTTATAACCAGGAAATTCCCGGCCGGATAGGGTATCGGCGCGGCCCTCAGCGCTTAAGAAAAAGCACCATCAGCGCCTCGTCGAGATAGGTGTTCCCAGCCTTGAGTGCCCGTGGCTCCACGCCATAGACCTCGAAGCCGAGCCGGCGATAGAGCGCCAGAGCGCCATCATTGCCTTGGACGACAGCGAGGAGGAGTTGCTCCACCTCGCCGCGGGCGACCTCGATCACCGCTTCCATCAGCGCGCCGGCGACACCCTGCCCTCGCCAGCGCGGCTCGACATAAACGCCCCAGACGCTGCCCTTGTGCTGGTCCTTGAGGCCGTCATGGCGTCGATAGCCGGCCATGCCGACGATCTGACCGTCCCCATAGGCGCCGAACACCACGGCCTGCGACAGCCGCTCGGCGAAGGCGGCTGCCGGCCTGACGACCTCGGCCGCATAGGTGCTGCCGAACGCCTCCGGCGCCGTGGCGAGCGCGGCGAGGCGAATGGTTCGATAATCGTCGCCATCAGCGGGGCCGAGGCGTCGGATGATGACGGACATTCAGATGACTTCCTTCCCGCTTGCTTGCTTTTCCGCGACGTCCAGGAAACGCCGCAAGGCCGGCGCGCCATCGCCGTGACGCCAGGCCAGCCCGGTCTCGATCACGGGCGCAGCATCGCGCAAGGCCAGATAGCGCACGCCCTGGCGCTGCAGGCGCCGCAACGACTGCGGCACCAGCGCCAGCCCCATGCCGGCCGAGACGAGGCTGATGATCGTCTGCATCTGGATCGCCTCCTGCCTGACCGGCAGCAGCGCGCCATGGGCGGCATAATAGCCGGAGACGAGGTCATGGAAAGCCGGCGCGCTGCGCCGCGGAAACAGGATCAGGGGCGCCGCCACCAGCGCGTCGATCGGCAGTGCCTGTCCCGCGAACCCCGCGCGCCTCTGCTCGATCCAGGCCTCGGGCACGGCCGCGACCAGCGGTTCGCGCAGCAGCGGCCGGTAGTCGAGCGCCGCGGGCAGGCTCGTGCGCGAAGAGGCGATCACCATGCCGACATCGATCGTCCCTTCCAGCAGCGCCTCGACCTGGAGGTCGCTTGTCATTTCCATGAGGGCCAGTTGCACGGCCGGGTGTCGCTCCCGGAAAGCGCTGACCATGTCAGGCAACAGGCTGTAGTCGGCGGTCGAGACGAAGGCGAGCCGCAGCAGGCCCGCCTCCCCGCGCGAGAGGCGGCGGGCAATCTCCGGCAAGGCATTGGCGTCCTCCAGCACCCGCCGGGCATGGGCCTGCCATTCGCGCCCGACCGGCGTGAGCGCAACATGGCGCTTGGTGCGGACGAACAGCCTGACGCCGAGTTCGGCCTCCAGCGCCTGGATGGCCTGGCTGAGCGGCGGCTGCGTCATCGCCAGCCGCTCGGCGGCTCGACCGAAATGCAGCTCCTCCGCCACGGTGAGGAAATAGCGCAGCTGCCGCAGATCCATGGTCTTCTTCCACGATGAGGTACCATCGCTCATTAATATGTTTTTCGACCTAATATAGCCAGAAACATATATTTTACCAACGATTGGAACAGCTCTAGCATGGACGGGATTTTGAATGCGGCTTGCCCGCCAATGGAGGATCCCATGCCGATCAACGAACGCTCCCGGCACATCACGGAGGGCGTCGCCCGCTCCCCCAACCGGGCCATGTATTACGCCCTCGGCTACGAGAAGGCCGATTTCGCCAAGCCGATGATCGGCATCGCCAACGGCCATTCCACCATCACGCCCTGCAATGCCGGCCTGCAGCCGCTGGCCGACGCGGCTGCGGCCGCCATCAAGCAAGCCGGCGGCAATCCGCAGCTCTTCGGCACGCCCACCATCTCGGACGGCATGTCGATGGGCACCGAAGGCATGAAATATTCGCTGGTCTCGCGCGAGGTCATCGCCGATTGCGTCGAGACCTCCGTGCAGGGGCAATGGATGGACGGCGTGCTGGTGCTCGGCGGCTGCGACAAGAACATGCCCGGCGGCATGATCGGCATCCTGCGCGCCAATGCCCCGGCGATCTATGTCTATGGCGGCACCATCAAGCCCGGCCGCTGGAAGGGCCAGGACCTTTCCATCGTCTCCGCCTTCGAGGCGGTCGGCTCCTTCATGGCCGGCACCATGAGCCAGGAGGATTTCGACGGCATCGAGCGCAATGCCTGCCCCACCACCGGTTCGTGCGGCGGCATGTACACCGCCAACACCATGAGCTCCTCCTTCGAGGCGCTCGGCATGGCGCTGCTCAACTCGGCCAACATGGCCAATCCCGACCAGGAGATCATCGACAGCGCCGCCGAGGCCGGCCGCGTGCTGGTGGAAGCGGTGAAGAAGGGCATCAAGCCGCGCGACATCGTCACCCGCAAGGCGATCGAGAACGCGGTGGCGCTGATCATGGCGACCGGCGGCTCGACCAATGCCGTGCTGCATTATCTCGCCATCGCCCATGCCGCCGAGGTCGAATGGACGCTCGACGATTTCGAGCGCATGCGCCGCAAGGTGCCGGTGTTCTGCGATCTCAAGCCGTCCGGCAAATACATGGCAGTCGACCTGCACAAGGCCGGCGGCGTGCCGCAGGTGCTGAAAATCCTGCTCAATGCCGGCCTCCTCCACGGCGATTGTCTCACCATCACCGGGCGTACCCTGGCCGAGGAATTGGCGCAGGTGCCGGACGAGCCGCGCGCTGACCAGGACGTCATCCGCCCGATCGACAAGGCGATCTATCGCGAAGGGCATCTGGCCATCCTCAAGGGCAACCTCGCCGAGGGCGGCGCCGTCGCCAAGATCACCGGGCTGAAGAGCCCCTATATCAGCGGCCCGGCCCGCGTGTTCGACGACGAGAAGTCGGCGATGGACGCGATTCTATCGGACGCGATCAAGCCCGGCGACGTCGTGGTGCTGCGCTATCTCGGCCCCAAGGGCGGGCCGGGCATGCCGGAAATGCTGGCGCCAACCTCGGCCATCATCGGCCGCGGCCTCGGCGACAGCGTCGGCCTGATCACCGACGGGCGCTTCTCGGGCGGCACCTGGGGCATGGTGGTCGGCCATGTCACGCCGGAGGCCTATGAGGGCGGCACCATCGCCCTGGTCCAGGAAGGCGACACCATCACCATCGATGCCCGCCGCCAGAGCTTGCAGCTGGAAGTCGACGAGGCCGAGCTCGCCAAGCGCCGCGCCGCCTGGCGCCAGCCCGCCCCGCGCTATACCCGCGGCGTGCTCGCCAAGTTCGCGGCCCTGGCCCGACCGGCCAGC
>NZ_JASGFM010000070.1:0-16108 GCF_047605565.1 Labrys sp. (in: a-proteobacteria) | reverse complement strand
TGATCATCGGCAGCAGGATGCGGTTGACGATGAAGGCCGGGAAGTCCTCGGCCACCGCAACCTGGCGATCGAGCTTGGTGATGAAGGCCTTGGCGGATTCAAACGTGCCGTCATCCGTGGCGATGCCGCGGATGATCTCGACCAGTTGCATCACCGGCACCGGATTCATGAAGTGAATGCCGATGAAACGCTCGGGCCTATCGGTCGCCGCGGCCAAGCGCGTGATCGAGATCGAAGAGGTATTGGTGGCGAGGATCGCCTCCGGCTTCAGATGCGGGCAGACATTGCCGTAGATCTTGACCTTGACGGCCTCGTTCTCGGTGGCGGCCTCGATCACCAGATCGCAAGCACCCAGACCTTCCACATTGGGCTCGGCCTTGATGCGGGAGAGTGCTTCGTCGTTCTGGGCCTGCGTGATGAAACCCTTGGAGACCTGGCGCTTGAGATTGCCGTTGACGGTGGCCAGGCCATTGTTGACCCGATCTTCCGACACGTCGTTGAGCACCACGTTCAACCCGGCCAGAGCGGCGACATGCGCGATGCCGCTGCCCATTTGCCCGGCGCCCACAATCCCGACCGTCCTGATATCCACCGTCATTTCCAGTTCCCTGCCATTTGCTCGATCTTATCGAGGCAATCGGCGCGTGGGAAGACCGCAGTCGCAGCTTTCCTGCAGGCCTGTCGGTCGAAATGGTCGCATTCTGACGCCGGCCTCTCGCGAGGAGAAGTGCGTCCCATGCGGCCCGACCTGCCGGAAGAATATCACGAAACGGGCTGCCTGGAAAAATGCAGCTCGATGAAACCGTGATTTCCCTAGATCAGGCAATGCCCGCCATCGATATGGATGGTCTCGCCCGTGGTGAAGGCACTCTGCATCAAATAGAGATAGGCAGGGGCGACATCTGCGGGGGTCGCGATCCTGCCCGCCGGCAGGCGGCCCACCATGCCCGCGAAGACGCCGGATTTGGCCTCTCCGACGATCTCGTCCCACATCGGCGTATCCACCCAGCCAGGCGAGACGATGTTCACGCGCCGCGGCGCCAGTTCCAGCGCCAGGGCGCGGGCGAAGAAGCCGAAGGAACCGGCGATCGCCGAAACGACCGCGCCTCCGGGAACCGGCGGCCGGTCCTTGTTGATTCCGGAGGTGAAGATCATCGAACCGTCCCGCCTCAAGGTGGCGGCGGCGTGCTTGGCCAGCATGACGGCGCCGATCAGCTTGTTGTCGACGAAGCGCCGTACCATTGCCATGTCGGTGCGTTCGATAGGATCGCCTGGCGGCGGCGTTCCGGCCGTCGACACCAGATGATCGAAGGCGCCGGCATTCTGGAAGAGCCGGGCAAGATCGGCCTCTTCCGTCATGTCGGCAACGACGGATCGCACCTGCAGGCCCGCATCGAGGCTCTGCTCCGCAGCCCGCAGCTTGTCGGGTGAGCGGCCGACGATCACCACGTCCGCACCGTTCTCCAGGGCCGCCCTGGCGACGCCAAGGCCGATGCCGGAGCTCCCCCCGACGACGATGATCTTCTGTCCCGTGAACGCGGCCATGGGAAACCTCCGATTGTCTGCTGTCACAGGGATGGGTCAGGCCCGGCCCGCATAGGCCGCCTCGAGATCGGCGACGATGATCTTGGTCATCTTGTATAGGGCCTGTCTGACCCGATCCGCCTTCTCGCGGTCGGGATCGGCCATCAGCCGCAGTATGACCTCCGGGATGACCTGCCAATAGACGCCATATTTGTCCGTCAGCCAGCCGCACGGCTTTTCGGAGCCGCCATCGGCCGTGAGTGCCTGGTAGTAATAGTCGGTCTCGGCCTGATCTGACGTCTCGACATAGAGCGAGAGCCTTTCATTGAAGGGCGGCATCGACCCGGCGTTCAGCGCCGTCAGGCGCAGCCCCTCGAGTTCGAAGTCGAAAGTGGCATGCGGAACCGTCCTGTTCGTCCCGGAGATCCAATCGGTGAACTCGGTATCCCCGAGCGCCTTGGCGTTCTTGAAGACCGACAGATAGAAGTCCCGGGCCTCCCGGGCATTCAGGTTGAACCAGAGAAAGGGATGGATCGTTGCCATACTGTCCTCGTGAGGATTGATCACAAATCCTGCGCATTGTGGGCAGCAGATTCTCGACAGACAAACCAAAATTCGGCATATTCCTGTGATTCAAACTCACAGATATCATGGCTCGTAAACTTCCACCCCTTCATGCCCTGCCGAGTTTCGAGGCCGCAGCCCGGCATCTGAGTTTTTCCCGGGCGGCGCAGGAGCTCAACGTCACCCATGGCGCCATCAGCCGGGCGATCAAGACTCTCGAAGACCGCCTCGGCGTCCTCCTGTTCGAACGCACGAGCCGTACGGTGCGCCTGACTACCGTCGGCGCCCCCTATGCGCGGGCGGTTCGCGACGTGCTCGACCAATTGGGGGTCGCTACCGCTGCGGCGACGGCCCACCAGTCGAGCTCGACCCTGAACGTCAGCACCTCCGACGGCTTTGCGGGACGCTGGCTGGTGCCACGCCTCTATCGTTTCCATCGCGCAAACGGCGATATCGACGTGCGGGTCTCGACCACCGGCAGGCTGACCAACTTCCTGGGCGACGGCATCGACATCGCCGTACGCTATGGCGGCGGCACCTATCCGGGCCTCACCTCGGAATTCCTCATGGGCGAAGAGGTCTTTCCCGTCTGCAGCCCGAAGCTGCTGGAGGGCGCTCATGCGCTGCGCCGGCCCGAGGATCTCAGGCACCACACCCTGATCCATGACGGTTTTCCGATCAATTGGGCGAGCTGGCTCGCTAGTGCCGGGGTCGAGGGTGTGGATCCGCATAGCGGGCTCACCTTCGATTCCTATTCCTTCGCCGTCGAATCCGCGGCGCAGGGCGAAGGCGTCGTACTCGGCCGGACCATGCTGGTCGCCGCCGATCTCGCTGCCGGTCGGCTGGTACGCCCTTTCGGACACGCTCTCAAATCCCTCTCCAGCTTCTATGTCGTCTATCCCCCCGACGCCATCCGACAGCGCAAAGTGAAAGCTTTTCGCGACTGGCTCTTTGCGGAGATGGCGCCGCCATCGGCTTGACCACGGCCTAAGGCCTTGCAGCCGAAGCCTGGCGTGCCCTATTTAAGGCGGCAAAGTCTCGCATTGGCGATGCGGGCGGATCGGGCGGCGAAACCCGCAAGCAAGGCCGGGTCCTCGGCCGCGCGCCCCGCCTTCCGGCACATGGGAGCTGGGACGGCACGCTCCTTCCACCTTGTCCAATTCATTTGAGAACGCACGACCGATCATGACGATTTCGAACGAAGACGAATTGCTCAAGCTCAAGGAGATCGGCCGCATCGTCGCCAACACGCTGGCGGCGATGGGCGCTGCGCTCGAACCGGGCATCACCACGGCCGAGCTCGACGCGATCGGCCGCAGGCTGCTCGAACGGGAGGGAGCCCGCTCCGCACCCGAACTTTGCTACGATTTCCCCGGCGCGACCTGCATCAGCGTCAACGAGGAGATCGCCCACGGCATTCCGGGCCAGCGCCGGATCGAGCCCGGCGACCTCGTCAATATCGACGTCTCCGCCGAGAAGGATGGCTTTTTTTCCGATACCGGCGCCTCCTTCGCGGTGGAGCCGGTCTCCAAGGCCACCCAGCGCCTGCTCAGGGACGGCAAGCGGGCGATGTGGACGGGTATCCGCCAGGTTGGCGCCGGCCTGCCGCTCGCCAATATCGGCAACGCCATCGGCGAATTCGCCCGCAAGAACCGCTATACGCTGGTGCGCAATCTCGCCAGCCACGGCGTCGGCCGATCCCTGCATGAGGAGCCCAAGGAGCTCGCGACCTGGCCTGATCGCTCCGAACGCCGGAAGATGCAGGAAGGCCTGGTGTTCACGGTGGAACCGTTCCTTTCCCTGGGCGCCGAATGGGCTGCGGATGGCGACGATCCGTGGACATTGTTCAGCGAACCCCGCGCCCCGACCGTGCAATATGAGCATACGGTGGTGGCAACCCGCACCGGTCCCCTCGTCCTCACGCTGGCGGCGTGAGGCCACCCGGAGGAAGCGAGAAGCAAGCCCAATGGACGCCACCATTCTCGCAGGCCTCTACCAGGCCTACATCGCCTGCCTCAACCGGCAGGACTGGAGCGAACTCGGGCATCATGTCGATGAGGCTGTCGAGCATAATGGCCGGCGGCTGGGGCTGTCAGGTTATCGCGGCATGCTCATCAAGGATTTCGAGGACATTCCCGACCTGGCCTTCCACATCGAGCTCCTGGTCTGCGAACCGCCCCTTGTGGCAGCCCGGCTCGCCTTCGATTGCACGCCGAAGTCCGGCTTCCTCGGCCTGAAGCTTGACGGGCGCAGGGTCTCGTTCACGGAGAATGTGTTCTACACTTTCAAGGCCGGGAAGATCGTCACGGTATGGTCTGTAATCGACAAGGCCGCGATCGAGGCGCAACTGGAGCTCTGACGAACGGTCCCGCCAAGAGGCGAGAATGTGTCGCGGTCCGGCCGCCACTTGCGACAGCGTCGATCTCGGGTGCTATGGTCGCCGCCCAACCCCGAAGCAGATGGAAGCCGACGATATGCCCTCCTTTGACGTGTTGCTCGCCTTCATCGTCACGACGGCCCTGTTTTCCGTACTGCCGGGCCCCTCCATGCTCTATGCCGCGGCCAGAACCATGGCGGGTGGGCGCCAGGCCGGGCTGATGGCAGCGCTCGGCCTGCATCTGGGCGCCTATGTCCATGTCGCCGCAGCGGCCGCCGGCCTGTCGGTGCTGTTCCATGCAGTGCCCATCGTCTATGCCGGCGTCAAGCTCGCCGGTGCCCTCTACCTGATCTGGCTTGGCATCACCCTGTTCCGGGCGCGGCAAAGCACGGATGCCGGGACGACCGGCGCCACTCGCTCGGCCAGCCAGGCCTTCGCGCAAAGCGTCACCGTCGAGGTGCTCAACCCGAAGACCGCGCTGTTTTTCCTGGCCTTCCTGCCGCAATTCGTCGACGGAGCCGCCGCGTTTCCGCTCTGGCTGCAATTTGCCATCCTGGGCACGGTCGCGAATGTCCTGTTCGGTTTCGTCGATGTGGTGATCGTGATGCTGGCCGCCGTGATCATCGGCCGGCTCAAGCGTTCCTCCGGCGTGCAGCGACTGATGCGCCGCGTGGGCGGGGCGATCCTGGTCGGCATGGGCGTCCATCTCGCCCTGCAGAGGGGTTAGCGAAAGCCCACGATATTGATCGAGAATACCGTCGCGATCAGCCGCATTGCTGCGCGAGCAGCCCCTGATAGAAGCCGAGCTCGGTCACCCTCGCCGACCAGTCGGCATCGGGATTCAGCTGCGCCGTCCCGCATCGCCGCATGATTGGAGCCGCCGTTTTCAGCACGTCGACACGCCACCGATAGACTTGGCAGATGGCGGCCTGGTCAGTCGCACTGACGGCCCTCAGCTCTTGATCCGAAGCTCGCATGGCCTGTTCCGCCGCCACGACCTCAGTGGTGCAGGAGGATCTGTAGGGCGAGAGAGCGATCCACGAGGCGAGGAAGGCGATCGCGGCTGCCGTCGCGAAAAGGGGCGTCCTCCACCGCTTGAGTGACGGCATGAAGATGGCCTCCGGTTCTGGTTTTCTCAATCAGCCAGATTCGTAACGCTGTTTCGCTCCGGATCAAGGACATCCTTTTCGCGCCACCGGCGTTGAAGGGCCTGAGCTCCCCTCGACGCCGGTGCAGTATCGAAGGCTCTCACGCGGCCGGAGCCAGTTGCTCCCGCGGCTTGGCGAAAGGCCGGAAGGTCAGAGCGATCAGCGTCGCCGCGATGCCCAT
The DNA here is from genome assembly GCF_047605565.1 of Labrys sp. (in: a-proteobacteria). Classification (NCBI taxonomy): domain Bacteria; kingdom Pseudomonadati; phylum Pseudomonadota; class Alphaproteobacteria; order Hyphomicrobiales; family Xanthobacteraceae; genus Labrys; species Labrys sp. (in: a-proteobacteria). The sequence goes on along the minus strand of NZ_JASGFM010000070.1, from coordinate 10,314 downwards.
GCCCCAGGAGCCGACATAAAGCCACATATAGGTATTGAAGTAGTCGTAGATCATGCCGCCCAGCAACGGGCCGAGTGACATGCCCAGGCTGCCGGCCATCGCCGTGCCGCCGATGATGGTGCCCATCATCTTGAGCGGGAAATTCTCGCGCACGATCACGGCATAGAGCGGCATCACGCCGGCATAGATGAAGCCCACCACCACGGCTACGGCATAGAACTGGCCGAGCTGGCTGGCAAAGGCATAGAACAGCACGCCGAAGGCCTGGGCGAACAGCCCGATCACCAACATGCGCTGGGCACCGAAGCGGTCGCCCATCACGCCGAAACCGATGCGTCCGAACATGCCTGCCAGGCCCTCGACGCTGTAGATGGTGACGGCGGCGATCATCGGGATGCCGCAAGTCACGGCATAGCTCACCGTGTGGAAGATCGGCCCCGAATGCGTGGCGCAGCAGAAGAAATTGGCCAGCATCAGCACGATGAACTGCGGCGAACGCACCGCCTGGCGCAGCGTCATATCCGATTGCGGCTCGTTGGCCAGAGCTGCTTCGTTGCCCTGCTCCAGGGCAGGCGGCCGGCGCAGCAGCAGAGAGGTCGGAATCATGACGGCAGCAGCGATGGCTGCGATGATCAGCATCGACGTCCGCCAGTCATGGATGGTGACCAGCCAGGCGGCGAGCGGCGCCATGGTCATCGGCGCCATGCCCATGCCGGCCGAGACCAGCGACACAGCTAGGCTGCGCTGGGTATCGAACCAGCCGGTGACGCAGGCCATCATCGGCGCGAACATGGCAGCGACCGCCACACCCACCAGCACGCCGAAGACGAGCTGGAACTCGACCAGCGATCCGGCCTGGCTGGCCAGGGCCAGGCTGGCGGCAAGCAGGACGGCGCCGGCCAGCACCACCGGACGCGGGCCGAAGCGGTCGGACAGATTACCCCAGACCATGCTGGCTAGCGCCATCGCCAGGAAGCCGAAGGTCATGGCGGTCGAAATGCCGGTCACCGACCAACCGGTCGCTGCCGACATGGGTTTGAGGAACACCGGCAACGAGAACATCGCGCCGATGGCAACACATCCGAGCAAGCCGCCTGCGGCGACGATCACCCAACGATAGGAATTCCTGTCCATCATGGTCCACCCGTTCCTGTGCCGCGGGCTGCATCGCATCTCGCGCTTCGTCGGGAAGGACGGGAAGCGCAAGGACGCGACGAAACAGGATGTGTGAGCAACGAGCGTTCACGTCCGAGCGCCTTTGCTCCAGGCCTGTCGCGGCGATACCTCAAGGACGCACGAGCAACTGACGATCCGACATGCGATTGCAAAATTATTCTGGTTGCAAAATGCTATCAGAAAATACGCAGCGCGCAAACATGGCGTTGTGGCCGAGGACAGGCCTAGCCAGCCCCCCCTGCCCTCGTTTCCGGCCGGAATCGTCGCCACAAGCCTCCCGTTCGGCCGAGCGTCGTCTCAGCCGGCGACCTCAACTCTGCCATTGGCAGCCGAGGAGGTGGGAGTAACAAATCCGGCGACATTCCAAGGCGAGGGAAACAGGCCTGGAGCAAAGCGCGTCCTTGCGATTCTTGTCGATGCCGCCAAATCACAAAACCCTTTAGGGTTGGCGCAGCCCTGTCGCCAAGGCGCGAAAAGTCTCCACGGCCTTGGGCAAAACCTTCTGAGGATTCTCGCTCGCGGCGATCCACAAGGCTGCATTGAGTGCAGCCGCACTCAACAGCCGGGCCGCGGCTTCGGCATCCAGCGGTTTCATGATGCCTTGCCCGATCAGGCGTTCGACCGTTCGCTTCGTCACCTGCAGGCAATTGTTCTGGCTCGGCCATAGCGAGGGATCGCCGAGGACCGCCGGCCCGTCCAGCAGAACGATGCGCTGCACCTCCGGATCGAGCGCCATCTCGATATAGGCCACGCCCTCGATCAGCAGACCTTCCCATTCGTCCTGGGCGTGGATGGCCGCCTGATGCGCACGCTCCGCCATCTCGGCGTCGATCTGGTTGACCACGGCGGCCAGAAGCCCGCGCTTGTCGCCGAAATTGTGATAGAGCGCGCCCCGCGTCAGGCCGGCTTCCGCCGTCAACTCATCCATCGAGGCCGCAGCATAGCCGGTTCTTGCAAACGCCCTGCGCGCGGCCGCGATCAACTTGGCGCGGTTCTCCTCCATCGTCTCGGCCCGGCGTCTGGCAGCCATCGCAGTTCCTTTCATATACGCATCGTATCTAGGTTGACATACGACACGTATGCCCATAATTCGAGATACGTAACGTATATCAAATGCGGTGGGGCTGTGTGAAGCCCTAGCAGCATCGAGCGAGATCCGCACGTAACCCAATCATGGAAAAGGACTGAGGACATGGCACAGCGTGAGGCAGTTTTCCCGGCGGATCGGCATGCGCTCTACGAGGCGCACGGCTATTCGGCTGCAATCCGATCGGGCGACCTCCTGTTCGTGTCGGGCCAGGTCGGCAGCCGCCCCGACGGCACGCCGGAACCCGACTTCGAGCGCCAGGTGCAACTGGCCTTCGACAATCTGAGGGCAACGCTGAAGGCGGCGGGTTGCGGCTTCGACGACATCGTCGACGTGACCAGCTTCCATACTGATCCCGAAGCCCAGTTCGAGACCATCATGGCGGTGAAAAACCGGATCTTCGACCGCCTCCCCTACCCGAACTGGACGGCAATCGGCGTGAACTGGCTGGCGGGTTTCGACTTCGAGATCAAGGTCATCGCCCGCCTTCCCGAAAACCTGGATTGACCTGCGCAATACACGCGCGCGTCACGGCAGGCAGCGTATTCGCAAGATCTCGAAGCGCTTTCGGACCGCTGGGTCCAAGGTTTTAATATCGTCACCATCTTTTCGCCAGGCTGCCGGGCGTTCATGACCATGGCCAACGTTTTGAAGTCCTTTTGGAAGCTTCTGTTGGCCCTGGTGGCAGCTGGAGCCGTTGGAAGCGTAATCCAGCTTTCCGGCCTGGGCCTGGAGTGGCGGCTAGTCTTGGTCGCGCTCGTCGATGTCTGTCTGATCGTAGCGGTCGTTCAACTGCTGCGTCGCTGGGCAAAACCTGCGGCAGCGGCCAGTCCAAGACCGAATATCATTCTCTCGACAGGCGCTGCAGCCCTCCTTGCGGTTCTGGCCGGCGTAGCAAGTTTCTACTTCGCCCACGCCGTGATCGCCCAGACCGCCGTACGAATCATCGAAAGCCCTACCGCCGGCGGCAATCACCTGGAGATCTTTGGCTCCAATGCCATCGTGCAGGCCTCCGTCCCAGTGCCGCCGAAAGCGACCTGTCGCACCTATGACATTGCCGGCTGGGATCGGGCCGCCAGCCTGAAGGTCAATGCCGGAGGACCCGCCCCCAGCTATCAGATCCAGGGCCTGGTTCGTCCGCAGGCGATCATCGTCGACTGTGGAGCAAACACGCTCAGCGACCAAAGGGTGCAGGTGACGCCAGCAGATGCCCAGGTTCTCCGAACGGCGGGAGTTGGCACGTTAAACGGAACGATCTGGATCGTGGGAGGGATCATATGGCTTATCGGCGTCTTCCTGTCTTGGCTATCTTTCCGATAGCGGCATTGCTGGCGCTCGTGTCGTCAGCCATCGGCGACGAAAGCCAGGTCCCTCATCGGGGACGTGTCGTCGACCAGGACACCATGCAGCCCCTGCGTGCCGAAGTGCGGGCCTGGGCGACCGGGGTCCAGGTCGTGCCCGACGGCGCTTGCCAGAAGGAAGCGAACGCGGACGCCAAGCGCCTCGATGTCGCACGCACGTCCGACCAGGGAAATTTCGACATCAGGCTCGGCTCTCAAACCCGCCTCTACACGGTCGTCGCCTGCGCCGACGACTATCAGCCTGCCCTCGAGGAGAACCTGCCGAACACCAAGGGCCGCAAGACCGTGGTGCCCTACCCGATCACCCTGGCGTCCCTCGGCACCACCTATGCCAAGAGCGATGTGTTCCAGGACGACGTTCAGCTTACGGTAGCCTCCACGCTCAACCGCCTGGCCAATCTGCGCAGACAGAATCCCGATGGCTTCGATAGCGCCCTGGCCGACTACATCAAGCAGCTTTCCGAAATCAAACCCGACCTGGCAAAACAGCTTGCCGTGCTCGGCGACATCGTGCGCAACTGGCAGAGCAAAATCGAGTGAGGGGCAGGCGGAATCTCGTCCGATAGTAGGGACGTCGAAGCAATCCGGTCTCGGCAAGGCGGATATACGCGGCCTGAGGATTGCTTCACCGGGCTCGCAATAACTGAAAATCTGCCGAAGGCTCACTCTGATCTTCACCAGCTGCTGCACGGATCAAGCTGCGAACAGGCTGGTGGCCATATAGTCGACGAAAACCCGTACTTTCGGGGAGAGATATCGATTGCTCGGCCACAGCACGCGGAAGGTCCCGGCCTCGGCCAGATGGTCTTCCAGCAGAGACGTCAGGCTGCCCCGTGCCAGTTCCGAAGCGACCGCAAAGGGCGGCAGGCAGGTGATGCCGAAGGCCTGCTCGGCCAGATAGATCAGGGGCTCCAGCGTGCTCGCGATCGTGGTCTGGGGCAAATCGAGCTTGAGCTCGCGCCCGTCCCGCACCAGCGGCCAGGGTTCGAGCCTGCCCGAATTGGCATAGCAATGGTGCAGGCAGCGATGGCCGAGCAAGTCCTCCGGCACGTTCGGCGTACCATTGGCGGCGAGATAGGCAGGCGCGGCAACGATCCTGTGCTTGAAGGTCCCGAGTTTGCGGCTCATCAGGCGCGTGTCCCTGACCTCGCCGGTGCGGATTACCGCATCGAAACCTTCCTCGATCACATCCACCAGCCGGTCCGTAAAATCGAGATCGAGATCGATCTCAGGATAGGCCGCCATGAAGGCCGCGATCGTCGGCATCAGCAGCATACCGGCGAGCGGCAGGCTCACGCGCAACTGCCCGCGCGGAATTGCCTGCGACCGCGACAATTGCGCCTTCACGGCCTCGAACTCGGAGTGGATGCGCCGGCAAGTATCGAGGAAGAAGCCTCCCTCCTCGGTCAGCGCCATGCTCCGGGTCGAACGATGGAACAGGCGCACACCCATCTCCTCCTCGAGCCGGGCGATCGCCTTGCCGACGGCCGACCCCGACAGGCCGAGGCGCTGCCCCGCGGCCACGAAGCTTCCGGCTTCGGCGGCCTGGATGAAGATGCTGAGCGTTCCGAGCCGGTCCATAGGTGACAATTACGGAATAAATTTCCGATGTGATACGATTACCGGACCATTTATCCGCTATTTTGCCCTCGATATCCAGATGGGGCCGCGGCGAGCCCGCCGCGTTTTCATCGGAGACACTCATGGACACCAAATCCCCGGCTGCTTTTTCGGCTGCCCCTGTGCCGACCACCTTCGTCGTCAACGTCATTCACGCCCATCCCGGCAAGCAGGAGGAGGCCTTCGCGGTCATCCAGGACGTGGTGCACTTTGTCGCCGAGCACAAGGAAGGCTTCCTGTGGAGCACCCTGGCCAGGAGCACGGACGGACTGACAGTCGTCAACATCGAGGCAATCCAGGGCGCCGGCAATGTCGGCGAGTTCTTTTCCGACCCCGTATTCGCGACAAAATTCCGCAAGCTCGACGAGGTTTCCAGGAGTGAGTTTCACACTTACACCGTCGGCGATCTCGTCCTGCCGAAGCGCGTAGCGACGATCTGATCGTCCTGTCCCGCGCCGGTGCCCAGACCCGTCAGGCGGCATGGCGGTCCCCCGGCGCGTCTCCCCCTTATGAAAGCGCCTGCCGCCTTTGTGGCTGGCAGGCGACCCCCACCAGATGGGCGCCGGGGCCGACGAACCAGCGCAAGGCCCCGGTCTCGAATTGCACGAAGCCTTCGCTCTGCAGCGTGGTGAGCAGGCGATGCGCCGTCGATGGCGCCAGGCTCGTGCCGCGAACGACTTCCGAAAGCGTCATGCCGCGCGGATCCTGGGCAATGCATTTGAGGATCGACAGGGCTCGCAACACAGCCTGCACGCAACCATGACCGACGGCACCATCGCGATCCTCGCGAAATTGGCGGGGATTGCCGAATGGCAGTCCCTGCGTGTCGCCGGCGATGCCTCCCAGATGTTGATCGAGTGCTTCCAAAGCAGACACCGGTTCTCCCTCCCGTTGTTTTGCGGACGCTCCCTCGTTATGTTGCCGTTCCTCTTATACGTCCAATATATCATTCGGATCGGGTGATATTATTGAGATATTTATTATCACCGAAATCGATCGATAGCAGAGGGCCATTTGGACCGGTCGGATTGCCACTGCCGGCTGCGCCGCCAAAGAAAAACCTCCCCCTGCAGGACGCGGAGGGAGGCTGAGGAAACAGAGCGCATTCAGCTAAGATGCAGTTTCCATGCCCTAGCGAGACGAGGAAGCCTCTTCGCCTGGCAGAGCGGTCCCCTGGGCTGTCTTCTCGTAAGGGCCGGCACGCTCGCCGTTCAGGACGCGGTTGGCCTGTGCTCTGTCGATATCGCCTTCCCACACGGCAATGACGACGGTGGCGACGCAGTTTCCGATGAGATTGCCGAGCGCCCGCGCCATTCCCATGAACCAGTCGACCGACAGCACCAGGACCAGGCCGATCACCGGAATGACGGGCAGCGCCGACAGGGTAGCGGCGAGAACGACGATGGCCGATCCCGGTACGCCATGCGCCCCCTTCGAGGTCAGGAGGGCGACCCCCAGCACGACCAGGAGATCGGTTTCCGAGAGCGGTGTATTGGTAGCCTGCGCGATGAACACCGCAGCCAGGGTGAGATAGATGGAGAAGGCATCGAGATTGAAGGAATAACCCGTCGGGATGACCAGGCCGACGGTGGAATCCTTGATCCCCATCCTCTCAAGCTTGCGCATGATCTGCGGAAGCACGCTGTCGGACGAGGCGGTGCCCAGGACGATCGTCAGTTCTTCGCGCAGATAGATCAGGAACTTGATCAGGCTGAAACCGGCCATCCGCATGATGATGCCGAGCACCACCAGCACGAAGAAGATCACGCTGACATAGAACAGGAGGACGAGATAGCCGAGCTGCTGCAGGGAGCCGACCCCGTATTTGCCGACCGTGAAGGCGATGGCGCCGAACACGCCCAGCGGAGCGAGCCGGACGATGAAGCCGATGATCTTGAAGAGAACGTCGGTGGCGATGTGGATGAAGTCGGCCACGGGCCGGCCACGTTCGCCGAGCAAAGACAGCCCAGCGCCGAACAGGATGGCAATCAGCAGGACCTGGAGAATGTCCCCCTTGGCGAAAGCATCCGTGACAGTCGTCGGAATGACGCGCAGCAGAAAGTCGACCCCGCCGGTGACTTCGCGCACATGATCGGTGTAATTGGCGAGCGCGCTGCCATCGAGTGTCTTGGGATCGATGTTCATGCCGACGCCCGGCTGGAAGAAATGGGCCATCAGCAGGCCCAGGCACAGGGCGATCGTCGTCACCACCTCGAAATAGACGATGGCCTTGACGCCGACCCGGCCGACCTTTTTCAGATCCCCCGCCCCGACGACACCATGGACGACGACGCCGAAAACCAGGGGCGCAATCACCATCTTGATCAGCTTGATGAAGGCATCGCCGAGCGGCTTCAACTGGCTGGCAAAGCCCGGCCAGAGAATGCCGACCACTATTCCCAGAACAAGCGCTATGACCACCTGCCCGAACAGGGATCTGAAGAATCTGAGCATATATTTCCTCCACGGTCGGCGCCGTCATTGTTTCTGATTTTGCCGAAGGAGCGGTCAGTTCCCCAAAGGGGTCCGGTAACGGTGCGTTCTCCCAAACGTCGTCCGCCACACTCCCGATCGCAATGGCGCCGTATGCAGCAACGCTTAGAGCACAAAATCCCAGCGCCAGGAGGCGCGATTCCATATCATGGAAACGGGTATCGTAGCGCCACCGACGGAAGATTACCCAAAGGCATTCCGGTCTTGCCTAAGGCGAAACAAGAAAATAGGCACGCGTCTCATCCAGGAACCGGTTCACCACGGCGCAGTGATCAGAGCGATACAGCATGATGACATCGGCAATCGGCGCCGGCTCAACCAGCGCCCGGTAGACGACACCGGGTCGCAGCATTTCCTTCGCGGCCTCCGGCACGAGAGCGACACCGAGACCTGCAGCAACCAGGCTGAGCAGCGAATAGGATTCGACGACCTGCTGGGTGATATTGGGGTCAAATCCCGCCTCGATGCAGCATTCCTTGAGATAGCGGGCAAATCGGGAATTCTTCACCCTCAGAAAAACGAACTGCTCGTTCCTCAATTCGGAGAGTTCGATCCTCTCATTGACCGCCAGCGGATGCGACTGCTGCAGGGCCACACCGACTTTTTCCTCCCACGCCAGTTCGGTGACCAGATCGGGATCGCCGACCGGCCCCCGCAGGAAACTGATGTCGATCTTGCGTGCGTGAAGGGCGGCCTCCTGCTCGAGCGGCGGCATCTCGCGGATACGCACCTGGACTTCCGGCACGCGCAGGCGAAACCGGGCGATCAGACCCGCCAGCGGCCCCATCAGCACCGATCCGGTGGTGGCAAGGTCGAGCGTCCCGATCTGCCCCCGGCCAATGGCGTGCGTCTGTTCGGCGGCTTCGTCCACCTGGGCAAGGATCGCAGTCGCATGATCGCGAAAGGCGAGGCCGGCGGCGGTCAATTCGACACGCCGTTTGTTTCGCAGGAAGAGCTGGGTCTTGAGTTCGTATTCCAGGTCCTGGATCTGCGTGCTCAGAGGGGGCTGGGAAACGCCAAGCCGAGCGGCGGCGGCCCGGAAGCTGAGTTCCTCGGCGACAGCGATGAAATAGCGCAGATGACGCAGTTCCATAATCTCTCCCCTGTCTGGCACTTCGATGAGCCCAGGCTAGCGCGTCATCTTCGAGTCTCGCTGATATTTCACAACACCGCCTCCCCCAATCCCGCCCATCTGCGCCTCGCACGGCCCGGCGAGGCAATCGATCAACGCGCCATCGCGCCGTCGATCCACGCCCGCACCTCGGGCAGGACATAGCCGAGGCTGAGATGGCCGGCCCCCTCCACGGGCATGAAGGTCTTGGGCTGGTTGGCGAGGTCGTAGAGGCTCTTGCCGAACGCGAAAGGAATGACACCATCGGCAGTGCCGTGCACGACGAGCAGCGGGACCTTCACCTTGGCGATGCGCTCGTCGGAGGGGAAGGGATCCAGCATCACCCAACGCACCGGGAACATGCCATAGAGGCGGGAAGCCACGGCGAGAGCCGAGGTGAAAGGCGAATCGAGCACCAACGCGCCCACGCTGTGTCGGGCCGCCAGGGCGACCGCCACGCCCGAGCCCAGGGACTGGCCGACGACCACGATGCGCTCGGGTGCCGTTCCGAGAGCCAGCACCTTGGCATAGGCAGCCTCGGCGTCGAGCAGCAAGCCCTGCTCGGAGGGCGAGCCGGTGGAGCCGGGATAGCCACGATATTCCACCGCCATCAGGCCGTTGCCGCCGGCCACCAACGCGCGCAACAGCTCGGTCTGCAGGGTGAGATTGCCGCCATTGCCGTGGAAATAGAGCAGAAGGGGCCTGCCCGGCACGGGCGCGACATGCCAGGCGATCAGTGTCTCGCCATCTTCGGTGCGCAGCTTGACGACCTCGGCGCCGGCTATGGCGGGTGGCAGCACCTCGCCGCCCGGCTGGAAGACGAAGGAGCGCTGGGCAAAGGCCAAAGCGGCGAAGGCCGCCAGATAGAGCGCCGCAACCAGGGCGGCAATAACAATCAGGAACTTCGACACCAAGCAGGCTTTCCAGGACGGCACAGGAAGCGCAATTCGCCATGGGCCGGCAGGGAACGCAAGGGCGAAGGGAACAGCGTTGGGGGTATCGATGGCCACCGCATACAAACGTCATTGCGAGCGTAGCGAAGCAATGACGATCTCCATCATGGTAGATGCATTTCGGCCTCGGCCATGTTTCCAAAGAAAATGTGCCGGCCCGTGAGGGCCGGCACACTCAAATCATCCGATAAAGACGGGCGGATGCCGCCCGTTGTCCCTACTTACCGAGCTTGGCGAGTTCGTCCTTGAGCTCCGGCAGGGCGGTGTAGAGATCGGCGACCAGGCCGTAGTCGGCGACCTGGAAGATCGGGGCCTCTTCGTCCTTGTTGATGGCGACGATGACCTTGCTGTCCTTCATGCCGGCCAGATGCTGGATGGCGCCGGAGATGCCGACGGCGATGTAGAGATCGGGCGCGACCACCTTGCCGGTCTGGCCGACCTGCCAGTCATTGGGGGCATAGCCCGCATCGACCGCGGCGCGCGAGGCGCCCATGGCGGCGCCGAGCTTGTCGG
>NZ_JASGFM010000069.1:0-18975 GCF_047605565.1 Labrys sp. (in: a-proteobacteria) | reverse complement strand
GCGAGCCTGTCGATGTCGATGCCTTCCTTGATCGAGCGCAGGCGGTAATAGACCAGGGCGGAGAGCACGCAACTCAGCGCCGTCAGATACACCTGGAACAGATTGGCCAGCAGCGAGCCGAACAGGGGCCCACCCACACTGCCAACAACATATTCGATGATCGACGACGTGACGATGCTGGCGATGAAGACGATCAGGACGAGTCCCAGAATCCGCCAGCGATAGCCCGAAGTGAGTTCGCCGCTGCGTGACATGCTGTCGAACACGCCCCGCTGCTCGACGACGCAAACTGCAACCGCCGAGTAGAGAATGCAAAGGAGCCACAGGCCCGGCGCCAGGAACAGAGCCGAGCCGATCAAGACGAGAAGCCCGGTCAGGATTGACACGCCGAGAAGGGGCAGGAAGCGAGCAAAGCCTTTGGACAGGGCATCGCCGACTGCGAAACTCTGCCCACGCAACTCGCTGAAAGCACCATAGATCATGCCGCCCTGGATGGCGAAAAGCAGGATGATATAGAGCAGGACGAGGAAAACCCCCGCGCCGAAATTCGAGGGCAACTCTCCAGGAGCCGAGGCACCGACCACCAGGGTCGAGAAGATCAAAGGGATGATCGGGATCAGGCCTAGCGCCAGAAATCGCGGCAGGGCGCGGTGGAGAACGGCAAAGCTTTCGCTGATCAAGGCGCCGATGTTGAAATCACCGGAACCAGTGACTTGACTGTAGTTGGTCATGAGAGCGCGTCCTGTTAACCAAGGGTGTTCCCCCGGCTGGGCCGGGGCAGTAGCGTTCGATATTTATGGAAGTACCCATCGACGACGATTTCCTTTGCGAACCGCCAAGTACACGACAAGAAAGCTCATTCAGGAAAGCGTACGGAAACCTAAGCCACGCGAACTGGGAGTGCAATTGTTGCTTCTGTTCTTGCGAAAGAGGCGTGGGGATGACGTCCGTCATGCGCAGGGAAAGAGCGCGAGGTCCGGACAACGCCGCAGGGCGCGCCGCTGAAGCTGAGGAACATTCGAAGGAGGGCGGCCTCAGCGGCTGGAAGGGCGCCAGGTCTCTGGCGGGTATTGGCGCGGGCGCCGCGCCTCCTCGTTCGGGTCCGGTGGCTGCTGTCCGAAGAGCACGTCCGGATCGGGTTCCGTGACCCCCCAGGGGTTGCCGTCGGCCGGCATATAGCCGCTCTTGGCACCCCAGCCCTTGTCCTGTTCGAACCAGCGGGTGAAATTCGGCAGGCCGTCATATTCGTATTTGCGCTCATAGGCCTCGCAGGCTTCAGGCTTGGGGCCCAGATTGAGGCACATGAGGGGCGAGCGTTCATAATAGGAGCAGCTCGGATAGAGGCTGTGGGCGACCAGTTCGCCCTCATAAGTCCCGTCATAGCGAATCGTCAGCTTCAGTTCCGTCCAGATCGGCGGGAAGTTCATGGCCTTTTGCAGGATCTTGCCGGCGACGAAGCCGATGGGCGCAGGCGCCACGCCCGCGGCGAGTTCGGCGCTCTGGGTGCGGGCGCCGACGGTCTGGCGGAACACCACGCCCTCGTCGATATATTGCGGTTCCGCGAGCTTGATCGGATAGGGATAGGAGGGAAAGCCGAGAAAGGATGGCGAGCGATAGAGGCCGGTATCCTTCTCGTAGGCGACGCGATGGAGCAGCCTGATCGCCTTGGAGGAGGTATCGGTGCTCTCGATGGTGGCTTCGAGAAAATTGGCGAAACGATAGCCGCTGCTGCCGAGAATGAGCTTGCGATCGACGAGCTCCCCAGGGCTGCCGGCATCGTGTTCCGGCAGGCCGGAGCGTGGGTCGATCCAGCTCATGGTGGCAATCGAATAAGTGAAGCTGTTTATCTTGAGAACGAGTTGGCCGTCATCGGGGGGAATCATGATGATGCCGGGATTGGCGCCGCTGCTGAACCGCCAGTTCCAGCCCTTCGGACTTGGCACGACGCAGCCGACACGATGGCGCAGATACCAGTTCACCTCGCGTGTGTTGAGTGTGTCGAAATTGTAGCTGATCAGATATTGCACGTTGATGCCGTGCGCCCTGGCGACGGAAAGCCAGTCGTCGCCATCCTTCACCCGGTAGGGACGGCCGCGGGGAATGGCGGCCAGCTTGGTGGGCTTTGTTTCAAGCGGTGTAGCCATGACTGTCTCCCGTAACGGCAGCATGCCTGCGAGGCGGAATGATCGCGGCTCGTGGCGAGCTGCCCGCAACCAGCCTGCGATGCCAGCCTGGTGGGATAGTATGGGCAGGCAGAGCGGTCCGGTCATCCCGAGTTCGGAGGAGGCGGCCCCGTCTTTTTCGTGCTCCAATCAAGGCGGTGGAGCGCCAGAGCGGGCGCTCCGATCGACGCCGTACATCCGGTCAATGCCGCCTTCTTCAGCCCAAGGCGACGATGGCGCGAGAGTCCTTCAAATGACGAGTTTTCTCGACTTCAACAAAGATCCCGCCAACGACATCGACAATAAACCCCAGCAATATCATAATTTTGGCAGCAAGGGCGTGCGGGTGCAGGTCTATTGGGCTGCCGATATCTGGCGGGACGTATCGCTGTGGAACAACAGCTGGGCATTGCTCAAGGGAGCCGACGAGATTCTTCGCAAATATACGCTGGCGCTCGACATGCTGCCGCTGCAAACCGAACCGGCAGCACTGGCTCCAGCCAAGGACAAGGCCTCCCGCAAATTCGACAGGTCCGTAGGCAAGCAGGTCGCACGGCAAAAGAAAGCCAAGGGAGAGGTCGCCAAGAAGCAGACCGAGGCTGCCGCCAAGGCGATCGAGGAGCAGGGCCCCGCGGCACGCGGCCTCCTGGGTTTCAGCGGCTCGGTCCATGTGCCCATGGAGGGCGAGGCTCCCATCGACGGCCTCACTGCCCTCAGGAAAAGCCTCGGCACGATTCCGGATGAAACGCGGCTGGTCGTGGTGTTCGCCCACATCGATGGCGGGCCGAACGGCTACACGGTCCTGCGCCAGGAGTGGCTGCCCTGGGTCATCGCCGATCCCAAACTGATGCAGGACAATCCCAAGACCTTGCTGATCCATGAAATGGGACACGCCTGCCGCCTCAACCATCAGCAATCGGATGCCGGTTCGGCGACGGCCAAGAACATCATGTATCCTCTGGACTTCAAGGGACTGACCCATCTGTGGGGCTGGCAGGTGGACACCATCTACGATTCCTATTGGTGCAATGGCCGCAAGCCCACGAACTGGTGGGACAGGATCAGCAACGCCAAGCTGCCACCAGATCATCCGTTCCTCTGGGAAGAGCCCTCCTGAAAGACGGCAACGGGCAGCCTTCAGGTCTTGCCGCTGGCCCATTCCGGCAAGGGCTGCGGGGCTGCCGGCATGCCGCGAATCTCGCGCAACCGTTCGAAGGCGGCCGTCGCCATCACGGCCGAGAACATGCTGAAAAGCATCATACCTGCTTCCTGGCCAAGCACCTGCATCACGGTTACGGGCGCATAGGCGAAATCGCCGGTGACAGCCCCGAACCCGACTGTCGGCAGCAGCGCCAGCAGGAAGAGACCGAGAATGGACCAGCGATAACCCTGGGTGAGCTGTCCGCTGCGCTCCAGGCTCTCGACCATGTCCGTGCGCTCGATCATGCAGGCCGGCAGAGCGAGATAGAGCAGCGCGATTGCCATCAAGCCGGGCACCACCAGCGCGGCGAGGCCGAGCAGGACGAGAATGCCGCTGAGAAAGGCCGTGCCCAGCAGGGTGGGAAGCCTCTGCCAGGTTTGCCGCATCGACAGAAGCAGGCCGAAATCGGAGCCCTGCAGCAGGCGATGCGTGCCTGCGATGGTGGCGCCCTGGGCGAAGACCAGGAGAATCACGGCAATAGGCAAGGCTACCAGGTCGGCGAGCGTCGGCGTTTGGGAGACCTCGCCGTTCACCAGCAAGGCGAGCAGAGTCGGCAGGCTCGGCAGGCTGTTGAGCAGGACGATCGGGAGGAGGCCCCGCCACAAACCTGTCGCTGCATTCGCAAGAAGAAGGAACAGGCGCAGGGGCGGTCGTGAGGAGGCAGGTCTGCTCATGGGCACCTCGATCGAGACTGGCCACGCCGATCACTCTGTTATGACGCGTGTAGGCGGCAAGAGGAAGGGCCTGCGTGGCAGAGCTTTAACGCCCGAGCCGCGCTTTGGTCCCCGAAGCGCCGGGCGTGCCTTGTGGAGATATGCGGGACAACAACCGATCCGGGAGAAGGGGCTGGCATTCTGCCTGGTCTTGGCTCGGTCAGCGTCGTGACGAGCAGTTTGGATTGCGCTTTTTCGATCGCGTCAGGCAGTAGTTCACTCAGATTTTCGGGATGATCGCCAAGAATCTTGCTTGGTCAAAAGCCAGAAGAAGGGAACGTTTGCGCTAAAAATAAGTTCGGACCATCGAGCCTATTCGAGATCGATTCAGAAAGGAGGGCTCGATGACCCGCTCGATACTGATGGGTCTTGTGGCGGCGGCGAGCATTACGGGCACGTCGGTGGCGCTTCCGCTCATACCGCCTCCGGCCAACGATGGTTTCAGCGTCATCCAGGTCCGGTATCACGGTGGATGTCCGCCCGGCTACAAGGTGACCAGCCATGGTGGCTGTAAGCTCAGCCATTATCTGCGTCGCCATCCCGGCCAGAACCCGAACAACTACTATTACGAAGAGCGACCCAGCTTCGGGTTCGGTTTTGGCTATCGCAGCTACCATCACCGTCGCTATTACGACGACGGCTATTAAGCCATTTTCCAATTGGCACGGGCGCCCTTTGACGCCCCTTTTTCCGAACCAGCCCCCGGATCTCCGGTGCCGTTGCCCCTGGATGTTGCAAACAGAAGCTCCGGCCACAGAAAAACGACAAGCCCTCTTGCAATGCGGCAGCGACTTCAATATGAAGCCCGGACGGAACGGGGCCACCCACCGCAAAACACTCGGCGGAATTGCAAAACATTGCCGCTAAGTGTTTGATCGAAAGGCCCTTTGTTCGGGGATAGTTCAACGGTAGAACAGCGGACTCTGACTCCGTTAATCTTGGTTCGAATCCAGGTCCCCGAGCCACTTTCTCCAGGAAATCGCCGAAGATACGGAGCCGGGTCGGCTGGCCATTGGTCTTTCTGTTCCCAAAGACGGCGCAGTGTCGCCATTCGGAATCGGTGATTGGCAAGGCGCTCGTTGAAAGAATCAATCTCTGACGGGCAACCGGGACCCGGGCACAGAGATGAGCTTCCGACATGACGTGTGATCGAGAGACACCGCCCGCAAGGGCCGGTAGTATCGTCTTCCAGCCGGTCGGGCCGTTAGCTCGGCGAACGTATTGTTGAGCCGGTCAATCTCCGGAAAGGATATGACTGGAGGCGCGCTGGGAAAGCCATGTTGCGCCCTCACTGCCATCCAACGTCGCGTTTCCGCCCGCTGTCTGTCCTGCCGGCGCCAAGCATCCAGCATGGTGAGATCCGCCGGGGGCATGCGGTGCGCCGTGATGGTAGTAACGCACCTGCGACGGCGCCGTTGCCAGAATGAAACTGTCCTTCCGGCGCGCTGCGGAAAGTGTTCCACCATTGCGGCAAGTGGAGCCCACCGCAGGCGGCAAGAGGGGCGAGGCGTTTCGCAGGTTACAGATCGCGCTCTCGTGCAATTTTAACAGTTGCCAATACGGTGAAGCAGGCGGATTATTCAATGTTGGCCTCGTGGACGTCTGCAAGCACTTTCATCGTGCGTGAGCCGCGTCAAAGGCGTTGTTGGCGAGTACATGAATGGAGTCCGAGTCTTCTCCCCAGTCCCGTACCAAGCTTCTGGTTACCTGGGGTTTGCGTATTCTTGTGGCATTGATTTTCCTCGCGCCCGCATTGCTCACCCTGTGGGGGCATCGGATCATGGTTCGCCAGTTCGACGCGCTCGGCTTTGCGCCCTGGATGCGCATCGCCTTGTCGTCGACGCAGGTACTCGCGGCACTGCTGGTGCTCGTGCCCGTGGCAAGCCTGGCGGCGGCCGTGCTTTTGCTCTTGATCGATGCGGGCACGCTGATTGCGCAATTTCTGCTGGTTCGCGGCGGCTATGTGCATCTGGCGCTGTTCGCGCTGCCGCTGCTTGCTTTGATCAGCCTGCAGAGTGGGCGTTTCGACAGGAAGTTGGCTGAACTGGAGAAGTAGCGGCATCGGTGACAATGCCGCTCTTCAGGGATGAGATACCGGACGGGATGGCGATCAGGCCATTTCGTGATCCCAGGGCGGATCGGCGCCCTCGCGCGAGACCGTGATTGCCGCCGTCCGTGCGGCATAGTCCATGGCCTCTTGGGCAATGGCCTCATCGAGATTCTTCACGGTATCGATGGAAACCACGTTGCGCCGCTGCAGGATGGTGAGCAGGCCCGAGGAATAGCTGTCGCCGGCGCCGACCGTATCGGCGACCTTCTCGACCTTGACCACGGGGCTCTTGACGGCGAAGCCCTTGCCATAGCCTTCCGCGCCATTGCCGCCATCCGTCAGCACCACGAAATGAGCGCCCTTGGCCACCAGATCCTGCGCCCAGGCCGCGGGATCGATGCCGGGATAGAGCCAGTTGAGGTCGGCCTTGGAGATCTTGATGATCTCGGCGGCTTCCGTCATGCGCTTCATGCGGGCGCGATATTCGACGGCATCGCCCACCACGGTCGGCCGCACATTCGGATCCATGCCGAGCACGCGCTTACCCTTGTTGGCGAAATAGAGCGTCTCATAGGCCGAGGCGATCGGGTCGTTGATGAGGGCGACCGAGCCCGTCCAGATCATCGAGACTTCCGGCCCGACCGGTGGAACGTCGCGTTCGGGCGAAAACAGGCGATTGGAGGAGGCTTCGTCGATGAAGGCATATTCGGGTTCGCCTTCGCCGACGGAAACGAAGGCGAGCATCGAGGAGTGCTTCGAGCGGGCGACATAGTGCTGCTTGACCTTCGATCGGGTCAGGGCAGCGGCAAGGTCCTCGCCGAAGAAGTCGGTGGACAGCGCGGCGCAGAACCCGACATCACCCTCGAGCCGGCCGATGCCGACGGCCGTGTTGAACGGGCTGCCGCCGACAGCTGGCCGATAGGCGTTCCGGCCATCGGCGCTTTTGACCGGCAGAAAGTCGATCAGGGCTTCGCCGCACACAAGAATCATGGGGTCTCCTCACTCCAGGCCGCCGACTGCCGTTTCCACGGCCGCCAGGATGCGGCCGCTACGGGCAAGTTCGAGTATGGATTGCATTTCGTGGTGGTACCAGCGGTCTCCGTCAAGGGCCGGTGCGATTTCAGCGCGGATGGCATCGAGCGCCGCCTGTGAGCCCTTGCCGATCGGGTAGTCCTTGCTGCGGTCGGCAACCAGAGAAAGCGCCTGGGCCGCCATCAGCATCTCGACGGCAACGATCTGCTCGACATTCTCGACCACGGTGCGGGCCTTGCGCGCACACCAGGTGGAGTTGGAGACATGATCCTCCGCATTGCTCTTGCCGGGGATCGAGTCGACCGAACCGGGCGTGGCAAGGCCGCGGTTTTCCATGACCAGGGCCGACATCGAGCATTGCACCGTGGCAAAGCCGGTGTTGAGGCCACGCTCGCCGGCGAGCAGGTTTCGCGGCAGCCCATAGCTCATCACAGGGTCGATCAGGCGGGCAAGGCGCCGTTCGGAAATGGCACCGAGATCGGTCATGGCGATGGCGAGAAGGTCCATGGCCTGGGCGACATAGGCGCCGTGGAAATGGCCACCCGAGATCGAGACGTAGCTGGCGTCGTCATTGGCGAACATCAGCGGATTGTCGGTGGCGGAATTCATCTCCACCCCGAGTATGCCGTCGGTATAGGCGAGGGCCTCGAAGACCGGGCCATGGACCTGAGGCGCACAGCGCAGCGAGTAGACGTCCTGCACGCGCGGCGGCACGGGCTTGGAGGGATCGCGCGCCTCGTCGGGATAGAGGATGGCGCGTGCGCCTTCCGAGCAGCGCTTGGAATCGCCGGCAATGCGCAGGAGGTTGCGGGCGGTGCGTGCCTGGCCGCGATGCGGGCGTGCCGCGTGTACGCGCGGGTCGAAGGCGGCCAGCTCGCCGCGCAGCGCTTCCAGCGTCAAGGCCAGCGCGATGTCGGCATGTTTGAGGATGCGTCTGGCATCCTCCTGGGCAAGGGCTGCGATGGCCAGCGATACGGTGGAACCGTTGACGATGGCCGAGGCTTCCTTGGCCCCCATCTTGTATTCGGGCTCGAAGCCGGCCCGGCGCGCGGCTTCGGGCGCCGGATAGACCTTGCCCTTATACTCGACCTGGACGTCCTCGAACCCTCGGATGGCGCCGGCGAGATAGGCGAGGGGAGCGAGGTCGCCGGAAGCGCCGACCGAGCCCTTGGAAGGAATCACGGGGTGCAGGCCGGCATTGAGGAAGCCGACGAGACGGTCCATCAGCGGCAGTGTCGCGCCCGAATAAGCGGAGGCAAAGGCATTGGCGCGCAGCAGCATGGTCGCGCGCACGATCTCGCGCGCGAAGGGTTCTCCGATGCCGGTGGCATGGGCGCGAATGGTCTGGTCCTGGTAATGCGCCATATTCGCGATGGGGATGCGTACTTCCTTGAACAGGCCGACGCCGGTGTTGAAGGCGTACATCAGCGGAGCCTGATCGTTCAGCCAGTTGGCATCGATGTAGTCGCGTGCGGTCGCCACTGCGGCGCGGGCCTTGGCCTCGATGCCTGCCTTCTCGAACCGGCCTGCCTTCTCAGAGCGCGCGACGCGGACGACCTTGGCACCGGTCATACGTCGCCCGTCTATGGTGACAGTCATGGCCCCTCCCGCGTCACGCTCGATATCCTTGACCTAAGCGTTTTGCGATTTGGAGGTTACGCCAAGAATCGCAAAGACGCGTCGAACCAAAGAGTGAGAGCAAACAAGCGTTTCCGTCAAAACGCGCTTTGCTCTAGCAGAAGCGGATCGAAACGCAACCGGCCATCAGCCGCTCGCTGCAAGGCCTGCGGCAAGTGGCGCTGCCGTCCTGTCGGCAAGCCAGGAGACCACCGCGCGGATAGCCTCTTCGGCGGTGGCGCCGGCGGCAATGCGCTCCTCATAGACTGCCAATTGTCCATCGGCGCTGGTGCCGGTGCGCAGGATCATCTGTGCCGTCGCCAATTCCTCGCTGCAGCCGAGCAGTTCGGCGTCTTCCCAAACGAGATCGAGCAGTTCGGTCAGCATATTGGCGGCGCTTCGCGCCTGCCCGCTATGAAGGTCGATGAGCGAGCCGTGGATGCCGTAGCGCTGCGCCCGCCATTTGTTTTCCTCGACGATCGCACGCCCCGGCGACGTCAGGCCACGGTTGAGATCCGGCTTGCGGGAGAGATACCGCACGAGGCTGCGATAAAGTGCAGCAATGGCAAGGGCGTCCTCCACATTCGTGCAGACATCGGTGATCCGCAGCTCCAGTGTGGGCAGATGGCTGGAGGGTCTTATCGCCCACCACAGGAAGCTGGCGTCGTCGATGATGCGGTTGCTCACCAGCGTGTCGACATAGGTCCGATAGTCCTCCTCGCTCCGGAAGAGGTCGGGCAGGCCCGAGCGGGGCAATTCGGCATAGATGTTCTGGCGGTAACCCATCAGGCCGGTCGGGCGTGCCTGCCAGAAGGGCGAGGACGTGGAAAGCGCCAGCAGCAGCGGCAGATAAGGTAGCATGCGGGTCATCAAGTCCACCCGCGAGTGTTCCTGGGGAATCTCGACATGGACGTGCATGCCGCAGATCATCTTGCGGCGGGCGAGCATCTGCAGGTCACGCGTGACCTTGCCATAGCGCGAGGCTTGGGTGGGATGCTGCTCGGACCATTCGGCGGAAGGATGGGTTCCCGCGGCCAGGATGCCGAGATCGTGCTTGAAGGCCAGGTCCTGCAAGGCCTGGCGGCAGCCCACCAGTTGCAGCCTCGCATCCTTCATGTTGCGGCAGGGCGTCGTCGCGATCTCGATCTGCGATTGCAGCAATTCGCGTGTGACGTGCTTGCCCAGCATCTGCCGGGCCTCGTCGAAGAACTGGGCCGACATGGTTTCCTGCACGGCGCCGGTCCGGCGCTGGAACACGAAATACTCCTCCTCGATACCGAAGGTGTAGGGATGCTCCATGCTGTCCTCCGATCGGTGTCGGGCAGTGATCCGGGCCTCGATCCAGCTCTCTAACGCAGGCCGCCCGCAGAAGGTCCCGGGCAGATACAATTCCCTTATATTGGCGAGGAGCGAGCGTTCTTGAGCCCCCTGTAGGCAATACCAAAGAGTAAAGGAAAGGCCGGTGCATTGCTGCACCGGCCCCCGCTCGGCTCTCTCTGGATGGTTTTTGAGTTCTTAGACCGAGTAGTACATCTCGAATTCGACCGGATGCGGCGTCATTTCGAAGCGCATCACTTCCTGCATCTTCAACTCGATGAAGCTGTTGATGAAGTCATCGGTAAACACGCCGCCCTTCTTGAGATATTCGCGGTCCTTGTCGAGGGCCGCGAGGGCCTCGCGCAGCGAGCCGCAGACGGTCGGGATCTTCTTGAGTTCCTTGGGCGGCAGGTCGTAGAGATCCTTGTCCATCGCCGGGCCGGGATCGATCTTGTTGAGGATGCCGTCCATACCGGCCATGAACAGGGCGGCAAAAGCGAGATAGGGGTTCGCCGCCGGATCGGGGAAGCGAACCTCGACGCGCTTGGCCTTCGGGCTGGTGGTATAGGGAATACGGCAGGAGGCCGAGCGGTTGCGGGCCGAATAGGCCAGCAGCACCGGGGCCTCGTAGCCAGGGACCAGGCGCTTATAGGAATTGGTCGCCGGGTTGGTGAAGGCGTTCAGCGACTTGGCATGCTTGATGATGCCGCCGATGTAGTGAAGGCAGGTCTCCGAGAGGTCGGCATATTTGTTGCCGGCGAACACCGGCTTGCCGTCCTTCCAGATCGACTGGTGCACATGCATGCCCGAGCCGTTGTCGCCGAAGACGGGCTTGGGCATGAAGGTCGCCGTCTTGCCGTAGGTGTGGGCGACGTTGTGGATGGCGTATTTGTAGATCTGCAGGTGGTCGGCCATCGTCACCAGCGTGCCGAACTTCATGCCGAGCTCATGCTGGGCGGAAGCGACTTCGTGGTGATGCTTCTCGACCACGACGCCCATCTGCTGCATGGCAGCGAGCATTTCCGACCGCATGTCCTGCGCCGAATCCAGCGGGGGAACCGGGAAGTAGCCACCCTTGGTGTTGATGCGGTGGCCGAGATTGCCGCCCTCATATTCGGTGTCGAAATTGGTGGGCAGCTCGGTCGAATCGAGCTTGAAGCCGGTGTTGTAGGGGTCGGCCTTGAAGCGAACGTCATCGAACACGAAGAACTCGGCTTCCGGGCCGAAATAGGCGACGTCACCGATGCCGGTCGACTTCAGATAGGCCTCGGCGCGCTTGGCGATGCCGCGCGGGTCGCGGCTGTAGCCTTCGCCCGTGGACGGCTCGACCACGTCGCAGGTGATCGACATCGTGGCCGCCGAGAAGAAGGGGTCCATGGTGGCGGTGGTGGGGTCGGGCATCAGGCACATGTCGGATTCGTTGATCGCCTTCCAGCCGGCGATCGAGGAACCGTCGAACATCGTGCCCTCGGTGAAGATCTCCTCGTCCACCAGGGAGACGTCGAAGGTCACGTGCTGCCACTTGCCACGCGGATCGGTGAAGCGGAAATCGACATATTTGACGTCGTTGTCCTTGATCGCCTTCAGGACATCCTTGGCGGTCTTCATCTTGTGTAAACCTTTCGTTCGTTTCGGCACGATCTTTTTACGGTGCGGGCTAAAGCCCGCCGATTGCCAGAGCGTTTTGCGATTGGACGGGATCACCTGGAATCACAAAGACGCGTCTAAACAGAAGGCTAGGGCAAATAAGCGTTCGGTCAGGAACGCGCTTTGCTCTAGATGGCGTCGAGGCCGCTCTCGCCGGTGCGGATGCGGATGGCTTCCTCGATGTTGAGGACGAAGATCTTGCCATCGCCGATCCGGCCCGTCTGGGCGGCCTTGCGGATGGCGTCGATGGCGCGCTCGACGCGCTCGTCCGGCACCACGACCTCGATCTTCACCTTGGGAAGAAAATCGACGACATATTCGGCACCGCGATACAGTTCCGTGTGGCCTTTCTGCCGCCCGAAGCCCTTCGCTTCCGTCACCGTAATGCCCTGCAGGCCGACCTCCTGCAGCGCTTCCTTCACCTCGTCCAACTTGAAGGGCTTGATGATGGCTTCAATTTTCTTCATGGGGTCTCCTCGATTTCAGCACATAGTGCGCAGAAACCTCCTTGCTGGTAGCAGGTCGCATGCCAAACCGCCAACAGGAAAATTTTCTTTTATCTTCAAGATGTTGAGACGTCAGGTGCTGAAAAATGGGCAAGCGATGTCGGAAGACTGCACAATTTTTCGGCGACCTGCCAATAAAATATGCGCCCCAAGAGGGTAATTTTCGGCGCCTGACGCGAAGGAACGCATTTTTTCCACCGAATGCGACGAGGTGGCGCATGTCAGTGAAGGTTTGGAGGACGTTTTGATCGAGTTGCTGACCCCGTCCGAAATGGCCGATGCGGATCGTCTCGCCATCGCCGAGGCTATGACGGCCGACCAATTGCTCGAGAGAGCGGGGCGGGCGGTGGCCGATGTCGCGGCGCGACATCCCTTCAATACGCCGATCCTGGTGCTGTGCGGCACAGGGCTGAATGGAGGGGACGGCTTCGTTGCCGCCCGTATCCTGCGAGAAAGGGGCTATCGGGTCCGGCTCGGCCTGCTGGGCCCGGTTTCGGCGCTGGGGGGAGAGGTCGCCTATGCCGCCGAGAAATGGGGGCAGCCGGTGGAGGATGCCCTGACCCTGTCGCTCCCCAGGGAGGGAATCATCATCGATGCGCTGCTCGGCGCCGGGCTTTCCCGCGACATTGGCGGCCCGCTCGCCGTGCTGGTCGAACGGATCAATGCTTCCGGCCTGCAGGTCATCGCGGTCGATCTGCCGTCCGGCATCGATGGGGCGACCGGCCAGATCCGCGGCGTGGC
The DNA here is from genome assembly GCF_047605565.1 of Labrys sp. (in: a-proteobacteria). Lineage (NCBI taxonomy): Bacteria > Pseudomonadati > Pseudomonadota > Alphaproteobacteria > Hyphomicrobiales > Xanthobacteraceae > Labrys > Labrys sp. (in: a-proteobacteria). Next base: position 5,989 of record NZ_JASGFM010000069.1, on the reverse strand, counting down.
CGTCAAGGCGCGCGAGACGGTGACCTTCTTCCGGCGCAAGCCGGGACATCTGCTGCTGCCGGGCAAGCTCAATTGCGGCGCGGTCCGGGTTGCGGATATCGGCATTGCGGACAATGTGCTGGCAACCATCCGGCCGCGGACCTTCGTCAACCAACCGGACCTGTGGCGGCCTTGTTTTCCGCATCCCGAACCGGCGGGACATAAATATGCGCGCGGGCATCTGGTGGTGCTGTCCGCCGGCATTGAAGGGACGGGTGCGGCACGGCTAGCGGCGAAGGCCGGATTGCGGGTGGGCGCGGGGCTCGTGACGGTTGCCAGTCCTTCCGACGCTCTTGGCATCCATGCTGCCTCGCTCGATGCGATCATGGTGCGGCGTTGCGACGGCCCGGAGGGCCTCGCCGTCATGCTGGAGGATGCCCGGCGCAACGCATTCGTCGTGGGCCCCGCTTTGCCGCCGGACGAGGAGACCCGCGCCAAGGTCGACCTGGTTCTTTCTTCCGCCCGAGCCGTGCTGATCGATGCCGGCGCGCTCTCCGCCTTTGCAGCCGAGCGCATTCACTTCATCGCCACGCTGCGGGCTGCGCTCGGGCCCGTCGTTCTCACGCCCCATGAGGGCGAATTCGCACGCGTCTTCGACGACATTGCCGGAAAGCATGCCGACAAGCTCCAGCGGGCCCGTGCAGCCGCCGAGGCAACCGGCGCGGTGATCGTGCTGAAGGGAGCCGATACCGTGGTCGCAGCACCGGACGGGCGGGCCGGCATCAACGCCAATGCGCCGCCGACCCTGGCGACGGCCGGCTCCGGCGACGTGCTCTCCGGCCTGATCGGCGGGCTTCTCGCTCAATCGATGCCGGCCTTCGAGGCCGCGAGCGCCGCCGTCTGGCTGCATGGCGAGGCGGCACATCTGTTCGGGCCGGGCCTCACCGCCGATGACCTGCCGGCGATGCTGCCCAAGGCCCTTGCTGCCTTGTCGTGATCCGTACCGCATCGGTTCATTCCAGGCTTCCTGCGAAGAGGTCGATGCCATTGGCCAGGCGGTTGGGCAGAATCGGACGTTCCTGCCAGTGGGAGCCCGAATCCTGGATAGTCTGGTGAAAATCGGCACGCACGAATTTATAACGGCCGATGACTTGCTCCTCGTCCTCCTGCTTGAGGTAGAGACCTTCGGCGAGATCGCTGTCCTCGGTCTGACCGAGGACGGTTGGGATGTCGAGGCCGGCCCCGGCTGCGGCGAGCCGCAGGGCTTGCCGCCAATCCCGCGATTTATAGAGTGACGGCCCAACCAGTGCCGATAGTTCTACTTTCTTGGGCAGGTTGCCACGGTGAACGACCGGCACCGAAACCACAGGCAACCCTGCCAGCAAGGCATGTCGGCGCGGCGTCGGGAGAAAGGCCGCGCGTTCGCGATCATAGATATCGAACTCAATAAAATAGTGCGGCAGGCGGTCATAGAAGACCGTATGCTTGGCAAAGCACCATTCGCCGAACATCATGAAACGCCGGCCGAGCCGCGTCTTGAAGATGCGTTCATGGGTCTGGGCCCACGCCTTGAACAGGTTGAACTGGGCTTCCCGCGCCCCGCCGGCGAGGACATGGCGCCGTGATTGCAATGTGAGGCTGCCGTTTCGGTCGAAGCTTATGGCGGCATTGGCTCCGTCGAGCTTCTCCTCGAAGACGAGATGGCCGCCGGCAAGTTGGTCGAGTTGAATCTGACCGGCACTGTCGTCGCCCGGCTGCAGCCGCGAGCCGACGAGATGCGGCGTGCGCGGATATTTGAAGAAGGACATGGTCGCACCTTGTACACACGATTTCGCATTCGCCCAGCAACAGACGGCGTAGGAAAATGCGGGCTGTGGGACGGATGCCCTGCCTGAACCGACAGGGCCAAGATGCGCGTTACATGGCGAACTCCTGGGTATGGCGTATAGGGGCGATCGCCTGATCGGACAAGCGTCGACAGGGCGTACAATCGAGGTGGCGATCATTCCGCCGCTGTGCTCAAGGGGCGCCGCAACATTTGCGGGCGAGAGAGCGTGACGGTCTTGTGCGCGAGGCCGGATTCTGGTGTGACTTTCAAGTCACGCCCGCTGAGCGATACTGCCGACACAAGAAAAATATGGCGGTCCCCGGTCATGGAAGAAATCTACGGCCTGAGTTTCCTGGTGCTTTTCAGTCTGAGCGCCATCGGCGGGGTGATCCTGCGCAGACATCTGCATGAGGAACACCTCTCGAAGGAGAATATGGAGGCGGTGCGGCTGGTGACCGGCCTGCTGGTGTCTTTCGCGGCCCTGATCCTCAGCCTGCAACTTTCCACCTCCAGGGCCGAATTCGATGCGGCCAGCAAGGATCGCTCGACCTATGCGGCGCATCTGGCGAGCCTCGATCAATGCCTGCGCGATCTCTCTAAGCGAATGGAGCCGACGCGACAGCTGCTGCGCCGCTACACCGCCGCGGTGATCGTCAGCACCTGGCCCGACGAACCGGCACCGCAGGTCAAGACCCTGCTCGACACCAAGGACATGCCGCTCATGGGCGAGGACACGGTGCTTGCCGGCATGATGAACCGGATCGGTCTGGCGATCGATTCATTCGAGGCCACCGATGGCATCAGCAAGAACATCGCCGCCCGCTGCCAACTGGACTACAGGGCGGCATTGACGGGGCGCTGGGCCGTGATCGAGGATACCCACGCTCCCTCTGGCGTGTCCTTCACCCTGATCATCAGCTTCTGGCTGGCCCTCGTCTTTCTCAGCTTCGGCCTTCAGATCTCGCATCGGCTGTTGAGCAAGATCGTGCTTGCTATCGGCGTCGTATGCATATCGAGCGTCATGTTCGTGATCACCGACCTGAAGATTCCCTATGGCGGTTTCTTCGGCATCTCCAGCATCTCCATGCGGGATGCGCTGGCCGACATGAATCGCGATTGAACCGCCGGAAACGGACCGCAGTCTCGAAGATGCCAGCACGATGACAACCGGTGGTGACCTGACCTGAAGCGTTTTGCGATTTGGCGGAATCGCCAAGAATCGCAAAGACGTGTCGAACCAAAGAGTTAGAGCAAACAAGCGTTTCCGTCTAAACGCGCTTTGCTCTAGGTCACCTCGAACCAGGCCAGGAGATCGTCCTTCCGGGAGGGGCCGCAAGCGCGGCCATGCAGTAGCCATTTGCCCGGATTATCCGCCAGGAAAACCGTATGCACGGTCTCGCCCGGACCGATTGCGACAGTGTCGACCCAATAGGGCTGCCATTCGTCGTCGAAGGGATGGAGGATACGCATGGCGTGGCCATGCACATGCACGGCATGATCGATACGTGTTTTGTTGGCGAGACCGAGATCGACCAGGCTGCCGCGTTTGATGGAGAACAAGGGCTTGTCTGGCAGCACCCCGCCACCAGTGGCGTGGCCAGGCAGGGTTACCGCAACACGCTTGGCCTTTTGCAGAGCCAGCGCGGCAGGCAGACTGGGGCGTGGCAGCACCAAGGGCGGCAGGGGAGCCGAACGAAGCGGAACTGCAGTGCCCGCCACAAGATGGGCGAGAATGACGACTTCGCCATCGAGGTCCAACGCGATACCGGCCTCGCTCCCCGTCGCAAGCGTGCCGTCGACCGCAATGTCGGCGCGGCCGCCGGGCGGCAAGTCGATTCGGCCGTGATTGGGGACGAAGGGCGTGTCGACGGGGTGACCGTCGATTGCGATGATGGTGGCCTCGAAGCCGGCCAGGGCCAGTCTGGCGATGCGCGTCGCCGCGGCGTTGACGAGACGCAGGCGTACACGCTCGTTGGGAGCGAGGCGGATCGTTTCGGCCGCTTTCGAATTCACCGTAACGGTCGGCTTGCTCCCGGTGGTGGAGGCGGCGGACAGAATCTGCCCGTCAGGGCCGATATTCCAGTCGTCGATGACGAGAATCAGGTCTTGGTCGACCTGTGGTGGTTCGTCTTCGTCGACGACGAGGACGCCATAGAGGCCGGCCTCGCACTGGGACAGAAAGGGGCCGAAAGCCGGCGGGTGATACCAGAAGGTGCCCGCGTCCGGCGGCGTGAAGACATAGTCGAAGCTCTCGCCCCGCTTCACCGCTTGCTGGGTCAGGGCAGGAACGCCGTCCATGGCGTTGGCGAGGCGCAGGCCGTGCCAATGGATCGCCGAAGGGGTTTCGAGCCGGTTGGCGAAGCGCAGCTTCACGGGCTGGTTGCGCTTCGCACGCAAGAGGGGCCCCGGGGTCGAGGCGTCGAAGCACTGCGTCCGGGTGGGCGTGGGGCTGCCTGGCAATGCGAGTTCGCCGGCGGCAGCCGTCAGGATCTGACCCGTAGTCGCCAGCGCAGGATTGGGGAGGGCCAGGTTGGCCAGGGTGATGCCGAGCCCGGCCAGAAGCTGACGCCGATCGAGGCTGGCGGTCATCGCTCGCTCCTTCCGGGCTGGGTGCAGGCTATTCCCGCCTGCCGGGGCCGGGAGGTTGCTCGAGGGGCTGGGAGCAGCCCTTGCGGCCGGGCAATGCAAGCGCATGCGAATCCCCCACTCCAAATATCATGCAGGGGATGGCATTTTTTTGCTGCATCAATTTCATGACATGCTATATGGCGCCACTCGTTTCGCAGAATGCAAGTTTTGCGAGAGGGAGCCCTATTTGCGGGCGTGGCGGAACTGGTAGACGCGCTGGATTTAGGTTCCAGTGATGAAAGTCGTGGGGGTTCGAGCCCCTCCGCCCGCACCACGATCGGCCTCGACGGCTTAAAGACGGGGCGGCTACGAACTCACGGATTCGGGACAAGAATATGCAGGTGACCCAAACCCTGGCCGATGGCCTGAAGCGGGAATTCAAAGTGGTGGTGCCGGCGGCTGATATCGCCTCGCGCACCGATGCCCAGTTGGAAGACATGAAGGGCAAGGTCCGCGTCAACGGCTTTCGTCCGGGCAAGGTGCCGGTGGCGCATCTGCGTCGTCTCTACGGTCGCTCGGTCACGGCTGATGTCGTCAACAATTTCGTTGGCGAAGCCAATCGCAAGATCGTCGATGACAACCAGATCAAGCTGGCCATGGAGCCCAAGCTCGATTTCGGTGCCGACGATGAGGGCGTGACCCAGGTACTCGACGGCAAGGCCGATCTCGCTTGGACCGTCGCCGTGGAAGTGCTGCCGACCTTCGAGGTAGGCGACATCAACGGCATCAAGATCGTCAAACCGGTGGCCGAAGTCGCCGACGAAGAGGTGCAGTCGCGCCTCGAGGATCTGGCCCGCCGCAACGTCACTTATGCCGACAAGAAGGCCAAGTCGAAGGCCGAGAACCGCGACCGCGTGATCGTCGATTTCGTCGGCAAGATCGACGGCGTCGAGTTCGAAGGCGGCAAGGGCGAGGATATCTCCGTCGATCTCGGCTCCAAGACCTTCATTCCGGGCTTCGAGGATCAGCTGATCGGCGTCACCGCCGGCCAGGAGAAGACCATCGAGGTCAAGTTCCCCACCAACTATGCCTCCGACACGCTGGCCGGCAAGGACGCCACCTTCGACGTCAAGGTCAAGGCGGTGCAGGCTCCGGCTGAACTCGTCGTCGACGACGAGCTTGCCAAGTCCGTCGGTCTCGAGTCGCTCGACAAGCTCAAGGAAGTGATCAAGAGCTCGATCGAAGGCGAGTACAATGCCGCCTCGCGCAGCAAGGTGAAGCGCCAGCTTCTCGATGCCCTCGATGCCAAATACTCCTTCGATCTGCCGCCGACCCTGTTCCAGCAGGAGTTCGACAATGTCTGGCTGCAGGTCGAGCGCGAGATGCAGCAGACCGGCCGCACCTTCGAGCAGGAGAACACCACCGAAGAGGCCGCCAAGGAAGACTATCGCAAGATCGCGGCCCGCCGCGTTCGCCTCGGCCTTGTCCTGGCCGAGATCGGCGAGAGCAACAAGATCCAGGTGACCGACGAAGAGGCGACCCGCGCCGTGATCGAGCGCGCCCGCCAGTTCCCGGGCCAGGAGCGCCAGATCTGGGAGTTCTACACCAAGAACC
>NZ_JASGFM010000068.1:0-19043 GCF_047605565.1 Labrys sp. (in: a-proteobacteria) | reverse complement strand
GCCGTCAGGCGGGCGAGGCTGCTCCCGGGATGAGCGAGGGCGGCTTCGCGCGCACGCCGGTCGAGCGCGGTGCCGGCGGCGAAAGCCTCGAAGCAGCCAGCGGCGCCGCAACTGCAGCGCGGCTCGTCTCCGGCCGGGTGGCATTTCCGCGCCAGGCGGAAATGGCCGACATGAGCCGTCATGCCGCGCCTGCCATGCAGGAGCCGGCCGTCGCTGACTACGCCGCCGCCGATGCCGGTGGAGACGGTGACATAGAGGAGATGGTCGAGACCGCGGCCGGCGCCGAAGCGCCATTCGCCGTAGCAGGCGGCGATGGCGTCGCCCTCCAGCACCACCGGCCGGCCGAGCGCGGCGGCAAGTTCGTCGCGCAGGGGAAAGTTCTCCCAGCCGGGCAGGGTCGGGATGTGGATGAAGGTGCCGGTGAGGCTGTCGAGCGGCCCCGGAGCGCAGACGCCGATACCGGAGAGCGAGCCGAGGCTCTTGTCGTCGGTGACTTCCTCGATGAGGTTGCGGAATTGCGCCATCACGGCGGCTGGGCCGCCGGCGACATCCGTGCGGGTCGCGGCGCGCCTGAGCACGGTGCCGGTATCATCAACGAGGGCGGCGCGTACCTGGGTGCCGCCGAGATCGATGCCGATGGCGCGCCGATACATGGGTCAGGGCTCCCGCTCGAGGCCGTGGACCCAGGCGATGCGGGCGGCCAGATCCGGTGCGCCGAAGGCCAGCGACCCCATCACGATGGTCTCGGCGCCGGCTAGGCGCAGATTGGGCACGGTGTGCTCGCGATTGCCGCCATCGGAGGCAAGGATGATGCGGCGACCGGCCAAGTCATCGTTCAGGTAGTCGGCGATCAGCTTGCGGGCTTCGCGCAGCCGCGCCAGGGCCGAATCGTCGAGGCCGACGCCCTTGATGCCGATCAGGGTGCCGAGAAGGGTCAGCATATCCAGGCGGTCGAGGAAGGGTTCGGCCGCCGCGACCGGTGTGTGGAGCTGCAGCACCATGCCGGTGGCAAGGCCGTGCTCGCGGATACGGGCGAGGGCGGCATCGGCATTGGCGTTCTCGGCATGGATGCTGATCAGGTCGGCGCCGGCTTCGGCGAACTGGTCGATCTGGTCGAGGAGGATGTCGTCCGTCGTCATCAGATGGACGTGAATGGGCTTGGCGGTCACCTTGCGCACCGCCGCGGTCAGGTCCGGGAAGTAGAGCAGGGCCGGCGAGAAATGGCCGTCGGCGACGTCGACATGGAAGATGTCGACATGGCGCTCGACCCTGGCGATGTCCTCGGCGAGGCGGCCGAGGTCGGCCGACCACAGCGAGAATTCGGCAAGGAGGCGGTCGGCAGGCAGGGCCTCGAGCCAGCCGGGAGCGGGTTTCATGCGGGGGTCTCCGAAAGGAACTGCGCCAGAGTGGCGCGAAAATCCTGGACGTAGCGTGGCTTGTCCAGCGCCTTGGGGGTGATGCGGGCGAGCCGGGCGCCCGGAATGAGCGCGGCGAGCGTTTCGGCATGGCCGAGCGGGTGGATGGCGTCGACTTCGGTGCCGATGACGAGCGTCGGAATCCTCAGGGCTGCGATATCGGTGCGGGAGACGCCGGGTCCATCGGCCGAAATGCGGGCGAGCAGGGCCGCGGTGACGGCCTGGGGCTCTCGCGTAAAGAAGCCGCGCAGCGAGGCGAGGTTGTCCGGCGCACCAGCGGCAAGATCGCGCGCCGTATCGGAGGTCTCGAACAGCGCCCTTGCTTCGGCGGCCTCGTGGCCCGCAAGCAGCGCGCCGACCTGGGCATTGGGCGCCATATTGGCGGGGGCGGCCTCCGCAATCCAGGCCGGCCGGGCCAGCACCAGGGCCCGCACCAGCTCCGGCCTGGTGACGGCGAGGCGCAGGGCGATCGCCGCACCCATGGAAATGCCGCCGAGGACGGCGGGGCCGAGCGCCAGGCTGTCGAGCCAGCCCGCCAGGTCGTCGGCGAAGGTGGCGATCGAAAGAAGCCCGGGGTCGCCGGCTTCGGAGCCACCATGGCCTCGGCATTCCAGCGTGAGGCAGCGGGCCGGCAGCTCGAAGGGAAAGACCTCGGCCGGCTGGGCGGCATCCCCGCACAGGCCGTGCTGGAAGACCACAGGCATGCCGCTGCCGCGGTCATGCACGGCGAGGCGGAGGCCATGGCGCTGGAAGACGCTCATGTCAGCTGCTCCGCGACTTATCTTCCCTTCTCCACCTGCGGGAGAAGGTGGCACGAAGTGCCGGATGAGGGGTTTCGCTACGCTGGCTGGCCATGGCGAGACCCCTCATCCGCTTGCCAGCACCTTCTCCCGCAAGGGGAGAAGGAGATGTCGCGTGGCGTTCGGCGCTTGTCGTCATGAAATCCCCGCCAGCTTCCGGCCGAGGAACGCGGCCACCTCTGCCGCCTCAGCGGCGGCAAGGCCGTGGGTGACCAGCGGCCCGTCGAAGCCGATGCGGGCCAGGCCGGCGAGATAATGGTCATAGTCGAGCACGCCCTTGCCGGCCGTGGTGAAGCCGCCGGCCGCGTCCCTGTCCTTGGCATGGGCCATGACGATGCGGTCGGCCAGGAGGTCGATGGCCTCGGAGACCAGGCGCTGCTGCTCGGCAAGCGAAGCGACCTCGAAGAGATTGGCCGGGTCGAGGATGATCTTCAGCCGGGGGCTTGCCATCTCGTCGATGATCGCCCGGGCCTTGGCGGCGGAATCGATGACATTGGCCAGTTCCGGCTCGATGCCGAGATCGATATCGTGCCGCTCGGCGATATCGAGGGCCGTTTCCAGGCTGGTGGCGAGATCGCGCCAGGCCTCCGGCGCGGCGTTGTCGGGATGGCCGCGCCATTGGTCGTCCGGGTCGCGCGTGCCGGTGCATAGCGTCAGCAGGCGGGTGCCCATGCCATGGGCCGCGCCAGCGATGACTTCAAGGCTGTCATGGCCGCGCCAGCGCTGGGCCGGATCGGGATGGATCATGTTGTAGGTTGCGGAGACGGCGGCAATCTCGAGATTCTGGTCGAGGGCTGCGGCATGGACCGACTCGGCGATGCCGTTGGGGATGGTCTCCGGCATGGCGGGCAGGCCCGAACAGGCCATGTTGTATTGCACGCTGCCATAGCCCGCCGCGCGGGCAGCCGCCATCACCGTTCCCGGTTCACTGCCGGGGAAGGTCTTGGCAAAGATGCCGAGCCGCATCACAGCTCTCCCTTGACGTCGGCGAGCCGCACGGCGCGGCCCTCGCGGACGGATTGGGCGATGGCGATCATCGCCCGGACAGAGGCGACGCCGTCCTCGATGTCGGCGCCGCGCATCGGCGCGCCCTTGAGGATGACGTCGGCGAAGCCCTCGAGCTGGCGGCGATAGAAATGACCGTCCGCGCCGAGGACGCGGGTGGTGGCGCCGTCCTTTTCATGGAAGATGTCGACGTCGCTGCTCTTGTAGTACCAGGGGTTATAGGTCTTGCCGAGCACGCTGCCATGCTCGCCATAGATCTGGAAGCCTTCGTGCCAATCCATGCGCACTGATACGGTGAGGTCGAGATGGCCGAGCGTGCCGTTGGCGAAGGCAAGGTCGACGAACCAGCAGCGCGCGCCGAAGCGCTCGGAGAAACGGGCCTCGACCTCGACGATCTCGCCGCCGAAATAACGGGCGGTGTCGACGAGATGGCTGCCATGGGCGAGCATGTAATAGCGCTGGAGGTCGGCCTTGGGGTCGGCGGCCGGCCTGCGCGCCTGCTTGCTGGTGACGATCAGGGGCTGGACCGCATCTGTCATCGGGTAACGGTGCGTCGAATCGCAATACCAAGCCTTGAGGGCGAGCATCTCACCCATTTCCGTATCGATGAAGGCCTTGGCGGCTTCGAGGCCGGCATCGAAGCGCTTCATATGGCCGACCTGCAACACCTTGCCGCTGGCAGCCACGGCGCTGCGCAAGGTTTCCACCTCCTCGACGCCGATGCCGACAGGCTTTTCGCTGAGCACGTGCTTGCCCGCTTCCAACGCGGCGATCGAGGCCGGTACGTGGAAGGCGTCCGAGGTCGCCACGATGACCGCATCGAGCTCGGGATCGGACAGCATGGCAGCATAGTCCGAAAAGGTCTTTTCGGGCTTGTGGGTCCAGGCCATGCGCTCCAGCAGGTCGGGCGCAACGTCGCAGATGGCATAGAGATCGGCGTTGCGGGCCTTGGTGCAACTTTCGAAATGGGCCGCCTGGGCGATCGGGCCGCAGCCCAGCACGCCGACCTTGAGGCGGCGCTCTTCCTTCTTCGGCATCAGGGCTTCCTGTGTTTTCTATAATTTATTTATTATCTAAACAAATATGAAGTGCAAGGCTTTTGCTGCTGTCGTCCCCGGGCATGGCAGGGGTGCTTTGGCGCTTTGGGAAAATGCCTCCAGCCAGGCAAACGTTCGTCCTCAATAGTTTGGCCCATGGCAAAGCGTGTTTGAGCCGGACGCGTCTTCTGCTCTTACTGTCAGTACCAAGGCGTCCTCGTGTTTCCGGAGCGTTTTGCGATTTGGCGGAATCGCCAAGGATGGCAAAGACGCTTCAGCCGATCCGCAGGATTGGCCTGGAACTAAAGAGTGAGAGTAAACCAGTGTTTCCGTCTAAACGCGCTTTGCTCTAAAGCGTTTTGCGATTTGGTGGAATCACCAAGAATCGCAAAGACGCGTCGGAACAAAGAGTTAGAGCAAATGGGCGTTCGCGCTTGAACGCACTTTGCTTTAGGTGATTCGGTCGAATCGCAAAGCCATTCTAGAGATTCGGGCGGAGGCGACACCATGGCTGACCAGACCTTCGCGCGTTATGTGAACGAGCGGCGCATTCTCACCCAGCTGCGCCTGCAGGGAGCGATGCCTCGGGCCGAACTTGCCCGGCGTCTCGGCCTGACCCCCGCCACCATCACCAATCTGGTCGAGAATCTTACGGCCAGTTCCCTCCTGGTCGAGCGGCGCACCTCTCGCGAGGACAATGCGCGCCGGGATGTCGGTCGGCCCGGCGTCGATATCGCCCTCAATCCGAGCGGCGGCTATTTCCTCGGAGCCGAGATCGGCGTCGGCGTGGTGCGCTTTGCCCTGATCGACCTGGCGCTGGGAGTGGTCGACAGCCGCACGGCGCGCCTGGCCCATCCGGTCGGTCCGGAGGCAGCTGTTGATGCCATCGCCACCTATGCCCGCGGCTTGGCGCAGCCTTTGCGTTCCATCGGCATCACCGTGCCCGGCCTGGTGCGCTCGGATGGCTATGTCGTGCATCTGCCCATGCTGGGCTGGAAGGATCTCAACCTGAAGGCATTGGCCGAGAAGGCGCTCAGCGCGCCCGTCTTCGTCGAGAACAATGCCCACGCTGCCGCCTTCGGCGAAGTCTATACCCAACCCGGACTGCAGGCCGACGCCATCGTCTATCTCAAGCTCGGAGCCGGGTGCGGCGGGGCGGCCATCGTCAACGGGCGGCTCGTCCGCGGAGCTGAGGGCACCGGCAACGAGTTCGGCCATATCCGCATCCGCGAAGCGGGGCCGCGCTGCTCCTGCGGGCAGCAGGGCTGCCTGGAGAGCTTCGTCAACATCGCCGCGCTCGATCGTTTCTATCGGCCGGGGCAGGGCTTCGGCGTCGATTCTCTTTCCGCCTTGCCGGCCATGGTGGCGGCTGCCGCCCAGGCCGGCGATCGCGGTGCCGGCGCGGCCATGGACGAACTCGCCAGCCACCTCATCATCGGGCTGACCTCGCTCGCCAACATCTTCAACCCCTCGACGATCGTGCTCGGGGGCGCCATGCGCCCTGTGCTCGCCGCCCGCCTTGATCGACTATCGCAAGCCGTCGGCGCTGGTATCGTGCCGGGCATGACCAGGCCGCAGATCCGTCTTTCGACCCTGGGCGAAATGGAATGCGCCATCGGCGCCGCCACCATCGCCCATCACCAGGATTTCGACGTCTCCAACATCGAGATCGGCAGTTGATGCCCGAAGATCAGGATGTTTCCTCGTCGATCTGAACCTGCGCTGCCTGCTGCGTGCCATTGATGGTTGCCGCGCCATAGAAGCCGAGTGCCGAGGCGGCGACGCAGAGCACCACGGACACACCGACATTGATCAGGGCGCGCAGCGGCATGTTCATGTGCAGGAGTTCGAAGGTCTGCAGGCTGAAGGACGAGAAGGTGGTGAAACCGCCGCAGATGCCGACCATGAAGAACAGCCGCCAGAGATCGGGCAGGGGCGCCCGGCCATTGGCGAGGGTCAGCGTGCCGAAGAAGGTGATGGCGAAGGAGCCGGCGATGTTGATGAGAATGGTCGCCCAGGGCAGGTTTTCGCTGTAGGGCGCCATCCACAAACCGATCCAATAGCGGCCGACGGAGCCGATGGCGCCGCCGATGGCGATCATGATGGTGTTGGCGAGCACGGGTGACATGGATGCTCCGAAAATTCGGTGAGAGAGATGAAGATTTCGGCGGCAATAGGCTGGTCTGATGAGGATAGCCGGGCTTAGGCCCAATGCGGATCACCTAGCAAGGAACCACTACGATTTGTCATAGCCGGGCTTGACCCGGCTATCCAGAAACCCGCGACTTGACCGGGCTCCGGGCTGGATTGCCGGGTCAAGCCCGGCAATGACAAGGGTAGTGCAAACTTGAAGGCGCTCGCGTGAATGGTATTGGGTTTAGGCCACCGCCAATCTGAAATCCCGACACTCCGTGATTCAGGGCGGAATCAGCCCCAGCCGCCAGGCGATGGCAAGGCCGATCAGGCCGAGGACAGCCAAAATCAGCCAGATGCGCAGGAGGAGAAGCGGGATCGGCCGTCCTGGCCGCGAAGGGCGCATGGCATACCTCCAGGGAGATCGCTGCGGCACTTCGACGAAAGCGGGAGTTGGAACGAACTCCTACCGGCGCCAAGCACCTGGTAGGAGTCATCAGCCTTGCGGCGGTTTGGGGGGACTCCATCCCCATGTCCCCACATTACGGCCTGGGCCCCAGCGGGGTCAAGCTGCCGGAGACAGTTCCAGCCGCCGTGTGATGCCAATGGCCTCCAGAAAGCTCTCGTCATGGCTGACCACCAGCAGGGCGCCATCATAGGCGCGCAGGCCTGCTTCCACCGCCTCGATCGCATCGATGTCGAGATGGTTGGTCGGCTCGTCCAGGATCAGCAATGGCGGCGGCCGCTCTCCGCCCAGGACGCAGGCGAGGCCGGCCCGCAGCATCTGCCCGCCGCTGAGGCTGCCGGTCTTCTGGAGAGCCGCGTCCGCCCGGAACATGAAGCGGGCCAGGGCCGAACGGCAGGTATTCTCGTCCGATCGCGGATTGAGCCGCTTGAAATTGTCGCGGATCGTCTCGCTCGGGTCGAGCACGCTCACCTCCTGGTCGAGCAGCGCGAAGCCGGGCAGGACCCAGACATGGCCGGCCTGGGGTTGCAGCCGCCCGGTGACCAGGCCGAGCAGTGTCGTCTTGCCGCTGCCATTCGCACCGGTCACGGCGACGCGCTGGGGCCCTGCGAGGGTGAAGCGGAGGTCGTCCAGGACAGGCCGAAGCGGCTCGTAGCCAAAACGCAGCGCATCGAGGCGCAGGACCACCTTGTCGGCGGGCAGACCCGTGGACGCGAGTTTCACCGACAAGGGTTGCAGGATCTCGAGGCGTTCGCGCGCCTTGTAGAGAGCTTCGCTCGCCTGTGACTGCTGCCGTTCGGCCAGGCGGGCTCCCGCGCCTCCGCTCTTTTCGCTGCGTTCCTTCTTCGCGTCGAGCAGCAGCAGGGGGGCATCGCCCTTGGTTCGCGCCTTGCGGCCCGCGCTGTCCTTGCGTGCCTTGCGTTCGGCGGCGATCTGGGCCTTGCGCTCGGCTTCATCAAGCCGCTTCTCGGCCTCGCCCAGATCATGGCGGACTGCCGCCAGCTCCAGGGCCTTGCGTGCCCGGTACTGGCTCCAATTGCCGCCATAGACGCTGGCGCCGAGCGAGGTCAGCTCGACGATGGCATCCATGGCCTCGAGCAGTTCGCGGTCGTGGCTGACCACCACCGCCCCGCCGCGCCAGCCGGCGAGGAGATCGATGACGGCCTTTCGGCCCTCGCGGTCGAGATTGTTGGTCGGCTCGTCCAGCAGCAGGAAGTCCGGCTCGGCGAAGACCAGCGCCGCCAGGCCGATCCGCGTGCGCTGCCCGCCCGACAATGTCGTCAGAGGGGTATCGGGTTCGATCGGCAGGCCGACCCGGGCGAAGGCCGCGGCGAGACGGGCCTCCAGGGTCCAGTCGGCGGTGACGAGATCTTCGGCGGAGGCAAGGCCGGCTTCCGCGCGGGCAAGCAAGGCGAGGGCCTGCGTTACGCCGAAGAGGTCGGCGACAGTCTCATCCGGTCCGACTTGGACGACCTGACGCAGGCGTCCCAGGCTGCCATGGACGATGACACGGCCGGAACGGGGCTGGAGATCCCCTGCTATCAGTTTGAGTAAGGTCGTCTTGCCGACGCCGTTGCGGCCGACGAAGCCGGACCGTTCGGGGCCGACGCTCAGGTCGAGCCCGGAGAACAGTGCATGGCCGTCAGGCGTGGACCAGGAGAGATTGGAGAGCGTAATCGAAGCAGGCATGAGAATGGATGATCCCTGACACAAGGCAAAGCGGTGTTGCGGTCAGGTTCAGATCCATTGCTTCTCACTCACTGGGGTGGCCGACGTCTCCTATCTAGGAGAGTGGGCGAGCTCGCGCAAGGTCGCCGAAGATCGGATTCGCCCGCAGGCGTTCCACGGCGAAATCGACGAAGGAGCGCACCTTGGCGGAGGGAGCCCGGCCGCCGGCATGCACGATATGGATCGGCACCGGCTCTTCCTCGAACTCGGTCAGCACGGTGCGCAGCGCGCCTTCTCGCAGGGCCGTGTCGACCTGATAGGCGAAAACGCGCACCAGCCCCCAGCCGGAGATGGCAGCCGAGATCCCCGATTCGTTGAGGTTGCACATCAGCCGCGGCTGGATGCCGACATGGATCTTTTCGTCGCGGCCGAAGCGCCATTCCAGTCGAGGCCAGGCACCGATCCTGGCGATGACGCTGTGACCGGCTAGGTCGGCGGGACTGCGCGGCTCGCCATGTTCGGCGAGATAGGCGGGAGAGGCGCAGATCACCCGCCGCATGCTGCCGACCCGGATCGCCGTCAGTTCCGAATCCGGCAAATGGCTGATGCGGATGGCAACGTCCATGCCTTCCTCGACCAGATTGGTGATGCGGTCGAGGAACAGGGTCTGCGCGCTGACGACCGGATGCCGGCCGAGATAATCCATCACCACGGGCAGGATATGGAGCTGGCCGAACATCACGGGCGCGGTGACGACCAGCGTGCCCGTCGGCGTGGTGTAGGAGCCGGCGGCAGCCGCTTCGGCGTCGGCAAGGTCGGCCAGGATGCGCTGGCAGTCATGCAGGTAGCGCTCTCCGGTCTCCGTGAGCTTGAGCGACCGGGTGGTGCGCACCAGAAGCTGCGCGCCAATGGCATCTTCGAGAAAGGCGACGGACCGGGTGACTGCGGGCGGGCTCATGAACAGGCGGCGGGCGGCCTCGGCGAAGCCGCCGCTCTCGGCCACCTTCACGAAGACCCGCATGGCCTGCCAGCGATCCATGAACTTCCCTCTGCTATCGCGGTCGAATGATTATTTCAATATTGGGAATGATGTCTTGCATGCAATCCATATTCTCTATCCCAGTCGAAATGATCAAAATCCTCCTACGACGCCGGCATTGGCGAGGAGGTTACCTATGAAGCTCTATCACTATCCCCTGTCGGGCCATTCCCATCGGGCCCACTTGTTTCTGTCGCTGGTGGGCGTGCCCCATGAACTGGTGGATGTCGACCTGAAGGCCGGCGAACACAAGAGGCCGGATTTCCTCAAGCTCAACACGCTGGGCCAGGTACCGGTTCTCGACGATGGCGGCGTCATCGTGCCGGATTCGCTCGCCATCATCGTCTATGTCGCCCGCAAGCTCGGCCTGGAGA
Source organism: Labrys sp. (in: a-proteobacteria) (assembly GCF_047605565.1). Taxonomy (NCBI): domain Bacteria; kingdom Pseudomonadati; phylum Pseudomonadota; class Alphaproteobacteria; order Hyphomicrobiales; family Xanthobacteraceae; genus Labrys; species Labrys sp. (in: a-proteobacteria). The sequence continues at coordinate 9,106 of NZ_JASGFM010000068.1, read as the reverse complement.
GCTGGCTGCCGACCGAGCCGGCCGCCGCGGCAGCCGTGCAACGCTGGTTCTCGGTCGCGGCCGGCCAGCTCCGGATGGGCCCGGCCGCCGCTCGCCTGATCACGGTTTTCGGAGCCAAATATGACATCGAGCAGACCTTGGCGGCGGCTCATGCCATTCTCGGACTAATCGACCAGGAATTGGTCGGACACGACTGGATCGTTCTCGATCGCCCGACCGCTGCCGATGTGGCCCTCTACAGCTATATCGCCTCGGCCCCCGAGGGGAATGTCGATCTGACGCCCTATGCGCAGATCGGCGCGTGGTTGCGGCGGGTCGAGGCCCTGCCGGGCTTCGTGCCGTTCCAGAAGACCGCTATCGGGCTGGCCGCCTGAGGCGGCTCCGTCTCATCGCAAAACGCTTTCGAAAGGCAAATGTCATGGATGGCAATGTGCCTGTCGCCGCGGATTCACCGTGGCATCAGGGCGAGCTCGCCCTGCAGCGCCGGGCGGGAGCCGCCGAGCGCATGGATGTGGTCGGGCGGCGCGTGCTGCGTGACCATCTGATCGAGCAGCATCGCGATTTCTACCCGTTGCTTCCCTTCATCGTCGTCGGTGCCGCCGATCGTGCCGGCGAGATCTGGGCAACGATCCTGGCCGGCCGGCCGGGGTTCCTCCATTCGCCCGAGCCCCACGCGCTGCATGTGGCAGCCATGGCGGATCCTGCCGACCCTGCGGCTTCCGGCCTGGAGGATGGTGCCGCGATCGGCCTGCTCGGCATCGAGCTGCATACGAGGCGGCGCAACCGGCTCAACGGCACGGTGCGGCGCACGGGCCCGGACGCCTTCGACGTCGGGGTCGGCGAGAGCTTCGGCAATTGCCCGCGCTATATCCGCTTGCGCGACTTCAGCTTCGCTCGCGATCCGGCCGCGGCTTCCACGCTGCCGGTCCGGCGCTTCGATCGCATCGAAGGCCCTGCGGCGGCTCTGATCGCCGGCGCCGAGACACTCTTCATCGCGTCTTCGGTGGTGGGCGCGGCCGGCCACCGGCAGGTCGACGTCTCCCATCGCGGCGGCCGGCCGGGCTTCGTGGCGGTACAGGACGACGGCAGCCTGCTGATGCCGGATTTTGCCGGCAATCTCTTCTTCAACACGCTGGGCAACATCCTGGTCGATCCGTGCTGCGGCTTCACTTTCGTCGATTTCGCGACGGGAGACCTGCTCCAGCTCTCGGGAGACGGCGAGGTGATCCTGGAGGGGCCGGAGATCGCCGCCTTCGAAGGCGCCGAGCAATTGCTGCGCTTTCGGCCCAGGCAGATCATATTGAGGCCGGGCGCTTTGCCGCTGCGCTGGCATTCGCCCGAAGATGGTGCCTCGCCGCACTCGCTGGCGACGGGGAGCTGGGACGAGGCGAGCGCCCTGCTGAAAACGGTCTTCAGGCAACCTTGAGCAGGACGATCAGCGCGTAGCTGATCACGCCGAGAGCGAGCAGGGACAAAATCACCGTCGAGGTCACCCGCGGGCCGGCCTTGGCGACGGCTCGGATGTCGACGGTGAGGCCGAGCGCGGCCATCGAGATGATGGTGAGCGTATTGGCGGCCGAGGCGATCGGCTGGAGCGAGGCCTGTGGCAGGAGGCCGAAGGAGCGCAGAGCCATCATGGCCAGGAAGCCGATGATGAACCAGGGCACGATCTGGCTGAGGCGAGGACGTGCCTGGGCGGACGTGCCTGCTGCCGAGGCGTCCGCCTTGCGCCGGATATCGCTGATCAGGGCCAGAATCACGATGACCGGGCCGAGCATCAGCACGCGGGCGAGCTTGACCAGGGTGCCGATCTGCACGCTGAGGGCGGCGACGGGCGCGGTCGCGGCCAGAACCTGCGGCACGGCATAGACGGTCAATCCGGCGAAGACGCCATATTGGCCCGGCGTGAGGTCGAGCGCCGGCACCAGCAGCGGCAGGCCGATCACGGCGACCACGCCGAGCACGGCGGTGAAGGCGATCGAGGCGGCAACGTCCTTGCCGTTGGCGCCGATCACCGGTGCCGTCGCTGCGATGGCGGAGTTGCCGCAGATCGAATTGCCGCAGGCGACCAGCAGGGCCATGTTGTGCGGCAGGCCGAAGGCGCGGCCGATGCCGAAGCTCAGCATGATCGACACCATCACCACGCCGGCAATGCCCGCCATCAGGCCGAGCCCGGCATCGGCGATGGCGGCAGCGCTGACGGAAGCGCCGAGCAGGACGACGGCGACCTCCAGCAGGGTCTTGGCGCCGAAGGTGATGCCGCGATCGAAGCGGGCATGCGGCTGGGCGAAGGTACGGATCAGGGCGCCGATCAGGATGGCGAGAACGAGAGCCTCCAGCCAGGCCTTGCCGAACAGCTTGGTCTCGATGAGCTCGGCGGCCATGGCGAGGGCTGTGACGACGATGCACAGGCCTGCGCCAGGAAGAATCCCGCGAAGTCCCGTCCTATCGCTCAACCGGCTGCCGTGTTTGCTGCTCATGATCCACCTGCAATTCACAGGTTTCTTCTGCCTTATTGGCTCTGTTCAATCCATTTCAAAATAGTGTAGAAATCATTCGATAAAATCGAATGGTTTTGCGATGACCCTGGAGCAGCTCAGAATTTTTGTGGCGGTCGCCGAACGTGAACACCTGACGCAGGCCGCGGGCGAACTGCATCTGACGCCTTCGGCCGTCAGCTCGGCCATCCGCGTGCTGGAGGATCGTTACGGCGCGGCTTTGTTCCATCGCGTCGGCCGCCGCATCGAGATGACGCCGGGCGGGCGGGAGTTCCTGCCCACGGCGCGGGCGACGCTCGCTTCGGCCAAGGCGGCGGAGCTGGCTTTGTCCGAACTTGGTAGCGGCGCGCGCGGCTCGCTTGTCGTGCATGCCAGCCAGACCATTGCAAGCTATTGGGTGGCGCCCTTCCTGGCGCGCTATCATGACGTGCATCCGCATGTCGATCTCAGGCTGGAGATCGGCAACACCCAGAGCGTTACCCAGGCCGTGCTGGAAGGGGCGGCCGAGATCGGCTTCATCGAGGGCGCCATCGACGAGCCGGCCCTGGCGGTGCAGACGGTGGCGCATGACCGGTTGATCGTGGTGGTGGCGCCGGGCCATCCCTGGGCCGACGGGCGTACGGTGCGGCCCTATGACATCGCCACCGCGCGCTGGATCATGCGCGAGGAAGGGTCCGGCACCCGCTCTGTCTTCGAGGAGGCCTTGCGGGCGCGGGACGTCGACCCAGGCGCCCTCGAGATCGCTCTGGTGCTGCCCTCGAACGAGGCCGTGCGTTCGGCCGTGCGCTCGGGGCCATTTGCCACCGTGATGTCGGAACTCGTCGCGGCGCCCGATTTGCAGGCGGGGCGGCTGGTGCGGATCGCCTTCGACATGCCGCCGCGGGCTTTCCGCATGCTGCGCCACCGCGAGCGCTACCGCACCAAGGCCTCGCAGATGCTGGAGATGGTGATCACCCAGACCGGCGGGTGAGATCGTCTCTCAGCCGCCGCTGGTCGCGGGGAGCCGGGTCAGCCAATAGCCGCCGGCGAGAATCGTGAGGCAGCCGAACGCGGCCTTGAGATCGGGAACCTCGCCGAAGGCGAGGAGGCCGAGCAGGGCGGCGAACACGATCCAGCTATAGCCGATCGGCCCGGCCACCGCGATGTCGGCGAGCCGATAGCCCCTGATGTTGCAATATTGGGCGAGGATCGCCACCGGCCCGAGCATCAGGCAGGCCAGGATCGGGCCAGGCCCGATACTCTTCCAGCTCAACCAAGCCGGCACCAGCATCAGGAGGAAGCTGAACAGGTTGACATGGGCCAGCATGGAGAGCGGGGTATCGCCCTTGGTCAGCCGTTTCACATAGATGATCTCGAAGGCCATCAGCACGGCGCCGAGCAGGGCCATCGCGGCGGGAACGGTGACGTCGCCGAACGATGTGGCGGCCGAGTGCTGGCCGATCACCACCGCGAGCGCCCCGAGGCCGCAGGTGAGGCCGGCTAGCCAATGGCGCCAGCCCACGGTCTCACCCAGCATGACCACGGCAAGCGCGACCACGAAGATGCCTTCGAGCAGGCCGATGGCGCTGGCGGCGGCAACCGGCATGTGGGCGGCGGCATAGATGGCCGACAGGCCGCCGAAACAGCCGAAGCAGGCGCGCAGGAAATGCTGGCCCGGCTGCGGGCTGCGCAGGGCAGTGAGGGACTGCCCGCCGGCCTTGGCCACGACGAGTGTGGTGACGAAGCCGCTGGCATAGCGAAGTACGAGGATCTACGGAATCGCGAGCATGGGGCCGGCAAAACGGCCGGAGGCGAAGATCAGGGTGAACAGGGCGGTGCCGACCAGGAGCCAGAGGGCGCCCTTGGCATTGGCACTCATGCCGGCTGTCCCGGCCAGCGGCGTTGATTTTGCTGCAATCGTCATGCTTGATGAGGTCACAGATTTCATCCCTGCAAACAAACGCGTTCTTTGATTGCTGCATGAGGAAAATCGATGCAGACGCCTCGCCGTCTTCCGTCCCTCAACGCTGTGCGCGTCTTCGAGGCAGCGGCTCGCCTCGGCAGCCTGAAAGCGGCCGGCGAGGAATTGGGCGTGACGGCCAGCGCCGTCAGCCATCAGGTGCGCCACCTTGAGGAAGGGCTCGGCGTGCGCCTGTTCGCCCGTTCGAACAATGCCATCGAGCTGACGGCGGAGGGCGCGCGTTTTGCGGCGGCGACCGCGCCGGCGCTCGACATGATCGCGGCGGCGGCTTCCGCGCTGCAGCGCGACGCCAATGAGGTCCTCGTGCGCGCCTCGGTGTCGCTCGCCCTGCGCTGGCTGATTCCGCGCCTCGGCCGCTTCCGCCAGGCTCATCCTTCCATCCGCGTCCGCCTGGAGACACCGGTCTCGGCAATGGCCGACCATGACGACATCGATCTCGTCATCGGCTATTCCCGCGCGGAAAATCCTGTCCAGGGGGGAGCGGTGCTGTTCGACGATGTCTGCGTCGTGGTGGCGGCACCCGAGGTTGCCGCCCGCTATCGCGATGCCGGTGCCGCGGAACTGGCCGGCTCGGGAGCCCTGATTTCGGCGACGCAGGACGATTGGGACTGGCGTCGCTGGGCCGAGGTCCATGGCGTCGACTGGCGCGAGGTGCGCATGGCCAATCGCTTCGAGATCGACGATGCGGCCTGGGAGGCGGCGAGTGCGGGCCTTGGCATGACTCTGGCCTCGCCGCGCCTGATCGAGCGGGAACTGCGCAACGGCCTGCTGGCCGTGGTCGGCCCGCAGGACGGGTTGCTGCTCGGCAATTACTGGGTGCGGGCCCGCCCGCCCATTCGACGGGGTGCGGAACTCTTCCTGGCCTGGCTGCTGGAGACCGCGGCCGAAGTCGCCTGAGAAGCGCGGCCGGGCGGCAAAGCCCCACCCTTGTCGGGGAAGCGATTGGAGCGCAAGCTCGCAGGGAGCCGCAGCTCATCTCTGTCTCGAAACTGGCGACCAGGGGGATCGCGCCATGTCGGAAGTCATCAGCATCAAGGGTCTGGAACTGCGCTTCCTGCATAGCAAGGCGGACACGCAGGGCAGCCTCGACATGTTCGAGATGATCGTCCAGCCGCACGCCCGCATGCCGGTCGCGCATTATCACGAAAGCTGGGACGAAACGGTCTATGGCCTCGAAGGCAAGATGACCTTCCGAATCGGAGATGGTGAAGTTGGATTGAGCGTGGGAGAGACGCTCTTCATCCCGCGCGGCACCGTCCACGCCTTCCGCAATGACGGACAGGAGCCGGCGACCTGTCTCGTCGTGCTGACGCCTGGCGTGCTCGGCATCGACTATTTCCGCGAAGTGGCGGCACTGCTGGCGTCCGACACGCCCGATCTTGCGCAAATGGGTGCCATCATGCGCCGCTACGGGCTGATACCCGCTCCCTTGAATTGAAGCGCGTTCTATTTGCCGATCGGCAGCAGTTCCAGGAAGGCTCGGCCGGCGGGGCTGATGTCCTGCTTGCGGACGGAGGCATGCAGGTCGCGGCGCAGCGGCGGGGTCAGCCGGCGGACTGCGAGGCCGCTGGTGTCGTCCGGCAGCGTGAGGTCGGGCATCACGGTGAGGCCGATGCCCTCGCGCACCATGCCGAAGATGGTGGCATTGTCACGCACCAGGAACAATATGTTCGGCTTGCTGCGGGCTGCCGCCAGTGCGTCGTCGAGTTGGCGGTTGCCGCCGCCGCCCGAGAAGATGGCGCGCTCGCCATCGATGGCGTCCAGGCCGATCGAGGCGTTCTTGGCCAGGGGATGGCCGCCGGGCAGGATCAGCACGAAATCGTCATTGGCGACAATGGTATTGTCGAGGTCGGGGTGAGGCTCGCCGCTGATGCCGATATCGACGGCATCGGCGAGCACCCAGTCATTCACTTCCTCGTCGGTGCCCAGATGCAGGGTGATACCCGCTTGCGGATAGAGCGCCCGGAACGGTTTGAGCCAACCAGGCAGCAATCTCGCCGCCGCGCTCTGCACCGAGCCGATGCGCAGCGTCGTGCCGGAGAGCTTGTCGCTGGCCTTGGTGACGGCGGCCAGGCGCTGTGCGCCCGCCAACAGGGCCTGGGCCTCCGCGAAGGCGGCCTCACCGAGATCGGTGAGCTTCACGCCCACGCGCGTGCGGATCAGCAGCTTGGCGCCGAGAGCATCCTCCAGCCCGGCGATCGCCTGGCTCACGGCCGATTGGGTGAGATGGATGCGCTGGGCGGCGGCAGTGAAACCGCCGGTCTCCGCTGCGGCGACGAAACAGCGCAATTGGGTGAACGTGATATTAGGATGCATGATCGCTGAAGCTTGGCAGAACAGTTGTCCTAATATGATCTGTGCCTGCCGACTTGCCTAGGATTACGGTTGCATCTGAATAAAAGAGTGCGGGCCATGCGGAGTGTCGGCCTCCTTGCCGACATCCTGGTCGCCGACGAGCACGTTTTTTCACGATGTCGGCCAGGAGGCCGACACTCCGCATTTCCTTCGGATGAAAACTGCAGCCATCGTGCTGGGGCGGGCCGTCACCGCCTCTTCGCGACGAGCCGGGTGCGCTGGCTGGCACTTTGCGCTATGACGAGGCGTGAAACGAGGGATCGGGCAGGGGTGATGGCTGACGCGGCAGCGCCCGAAGACAGGCCGGAACTTGGGGTTGCAATGGCCGTCAGGAGAAGCTCGCGCACGCTATGGCGGCGCCTCGTCATGGTTGCGATCGGGCTCGCGGCCCTGCCCGTGGTGCTCACCATCCTCTATACGGTGGTGCCGCCGATCTCGCTGCCCATGCTGGGACGCTATCTCACCGGCCAAGCCGTCGACCGGCGCTGGACGCCGATCGAAAACATCGCGCCGGTCGCCCGCTTCTCGGTGATGGCCTCCGAGGATGGCCAGTTCTGCCGTCACTGGGGCGTCGATTTCGGCGCCATCGCGGATGTGCTGGAACGCGGCGGCGAAAAGGGCCCTTCGCGCGGCGCCTCCACCATCGCGATGCAGACGGTGAAGAATCTCTATCTGTGGCCGCTGCCGACCTTCGCCCGCAAGCCGCTCGAGGTGCCGCTGGCCGTGTGGACCGACCTGGTCTGGTCGAAGAAGCGCGTGCTGGAGGTCTATCTCAACGTGGCGGAATGGGGAGACGGCATCTACGGTATCGAGGCGGCAGCCCAGCATTATTTCAAGAAGCCGGCCTCCAGGCTCAATGCCCGCGAGGCGGCCCAGCTCGCCGTGGTGCTGCCCAATCCGATCCGCCGCAGCGCCGGCTCGCCGACGCGGCGCCTGCGCAACCTGGCCGGCCTGATCGTCAACCGCGCCCGCAACTCGTCCGGCTATTTCGACTGTGTGAGATAAGGTATGCACCTCCGCGGTCCCGGCCGCGCTATTTCCCGGACGAAAGATTCTCGCGCCAGCCTCTTTCTTCCTGAGTTCTCTTCCTGTATAGGCTGCGCCTTCAATCGATTTTGTCATCGGCCTGTCGTGACTGTCACGGCATCCGCACGCCACGAAGAAGATACCCCAATGGCTGTTCCGAAGCGAAAAACCTCCCGCATGAAGCGCGGCTTCCGCCGTTCCGCTGATGCCCTCAAGGCCCCGACCTATGTCGAGGACAAGGATTCGGGCGAACTGCGCCGTCCGCATCATGTCGATCTGAAGACCGGCATGTATCGCGGCCGCCAGATCCTGACCCAGAAGTCCGACGCCTGAGATTGCACGCGGTTCTCCGCGCGGCATCTCGTCCGGGCCGGCTGATTGCCGGCCCTTTTGTTTGTCTTGAGTACGGGCGCCGGGACGGGGCCCGGAACTTTTCGTGCACTGAAACACGGGACCTGACGCGCGGGCGTGTGGCCGAATCCGACCTCCGATCCGGGATGGCGGAAGGTGTCCTCGCCGCTCTCATTCGAGAACCGTGACAAACGGGGCGGGTTCTGCCGGTGGATTGAGGTTTTTTCGCCGCGTTTTCGGTGTTTCCCTCTTGTTGCGTCGGCCAAGCCTGTGTGTTAGGTGAGCGCTCGTGTTGCAGGGGCGGGACCTTGTCCTTCCTGCAACCGTGAGGAAATTCAACATATCCGCCAAGGGGTTGGGCGGTCGGGTGCGGGGAATCCCGGCTGGACTGCTGTTCTCCCGAAGTGGTTTCAGCAGAGAGACACGCGGTGGCAGGGGAAGAACCGATCGTATCCGGCATGGCAAGCCGCTATGCCAATGCCTTGTTCGAGCTCGCCAGTGAGCAGAACGCCATCGATTCCGTTGCAGCCGATCTTGGCCGTTTCAATGGCCTCGTCGAGGAAAGCGCCGATCTCAAGCGCCTCGTCCGCAGCCCCGTCTTTTCCTCCGAAGAGCAGACCAAAGCCGTAACGGCCGTGCTCGAGCGCGCCGGCATCGGTGGTATTGCCGCCAATTTCATCAAGCTTGCCGCCCATAACCGCCGCCTCTTCGCGGTTGGCGACATGATCTCCGCCTTCACCGCGCTGGTCGCCAAGGCGCGCGGACAGGCGAGCGCCGAAGTCACGGCGGCCCAGCCGCTCTCCGACGACAATCTCAATGTCCTCAAGGACTCGCTCAAGAGCGCGACCGGCAAGGACATCTCCCTCAACGTCAAGGTCGACCCGAGCCTGATCGGCGGTCTGATCGTCAAGATCGG
>NZ_JASGFM010000067.1:0-19786 GCF_047605565.1 Labrys sp. (in: a-proteobacteria) | reverse complement strand
GATGGAATTCCAGTTCGGCATGAACTGGAGCTACTACAGCCACTATGTCGGCGACGTCTTCGGCGCGCCGCTCGCCATCGAAGGCCTGATGGCTTTCTTCATGGAAGCCACCTTCATCGGCCTGTTCTTCTTCGGCTGGGACCGCCTGTCGAAAGTGGCGCATCTTGCCGTCACCTGGCTGGTGGCACTGGGCGCCAATTTCTCGGCCCTGTGGATCCTGATCGCCAATGGCTGGATGCAGAATCCGGTCGGCTCGGTCTTCAATCCCGATACGATGCGCATGGAGATCACCGATTTCATCGCGGTCATCTTCAATCCGGTCGCCCAGGCCAAGTTCGTGCACACGGTCAGCGCCGGCTATGTTGCCGGATCGATGTTTGTGATGGCGGTCAGCGCCTTCTTCCTGCTGCGCGGGCGCCACCGCGAGCTTGCCCGCCGCTCCATGGTGGTGGCGGCGAGCTTCGGCCTTGCCTCGGCCCTGTCCGTCGTCGTCCTGGGTGACGAGAGCGGCTATGTCGCCACCGAGCACCAGAAGATGAAGATCGCCGCCATCGAGGCGATGTGGGAGACCGAGCCTGCGCCGGCCGGCCTCACCCTCTTTGCCCTGCCCGGCAAGGATGGCAATCGCTACGAGGTCAAGGTTCCCTGGGTGCTGGGCTTGATCACCACCCGCAGTCTGAACAAGGAATTGCCGGGTATCTGGACGCTGGTCGAGCATGCGGAGGTCCGCATCCGCAACGGCATCCAGGCCTCGGCCAGTCTCGACGCCATTCGCAAGGATCCGAACGACAAGGCCGCCCGCGAGGCCTTCGCCAAGCAATGGCCGGATCTGGGCTATGCGCTGCTGCTCAAGCGCTACCGCGCCGATATCCAGAACGCCACGCCGGAAGAGGTCCAGCGCGCGGCGCTGGATACGGTACCCGGCGTGGCGCCATTGTTCTGGAGCTTCCGCGTCATGGTGGCCCTGGGCTTCTATTTCATCGCCTTCTTCGGTCTCGCCTTCCTGATGAGCTGCCGCCATCGTCTCGGCGAGAACCGCGCCTTCCTGCGCGTGGCCTTGTGGAGCCTGCCTTTGCCATGGGTGGCGATCGAGGCCGGCTGGCTGGTCGCCGAATATGGCCGGCAACCCTGGGCGATCGAGGGCGTGCTGCCGACCTTCTATGCCGCTTCCGGCCTCACCCTCACCGATCTCGTCATCAGCCTGGGCTTCTTCCTGGCGCTCTATACGAGTCTCCTCATCGTCATGGTCTTCCTGATGGTGAAGACCATCCGCAAGGGGCCGTCCGAGCATAGCGTGCTCGATGAAGCACCGGCTGGCGCAGGCCCCCTGCCCGAGCCCGCCCTCGCCCGCACGCCGCGCTGAGCCAGATCAGGATACGCACTCATGACCACGATCCCTCTCGACTATGAAACCCTGCGCCTGATCTGGTGGGCCCTGCTCGGCGTATTGCTGATCGGCTTTGCCATCATGGATGGCTACGATCTCGGCATTGGGGCATTGCTGCCCTTTGCCGCCCGCACCGACGAGGAACGCCGCATCCTCATCAACCTGATGGGGCCGACCTGGGAAGGCAACCAGGTCTGGCTGATCCTCGGCGGCGGCGCGATCTTCGCCGCCTGGCCGGCGCTCTATGCGACGTCCTTTTCCGGCTTCTACCTGGCGATGATCGCCGTGCTGCTCGCCCTGATCCTGCGTCCCGTCGGCTTCAAGTTCCGCGGCAAGCTCCAGGATCCGCGCTGGCGCAATCTGTGGGATTGCGCCCTGTTCCTCGGCGGCTTCGTGCCGGCTCTGATCTTCGGTGTTGCTGTCGGCAATGTGCTGCTGGGCGTGCCGTTCGGCCTCGATGCCACGCTGCGTCCGTCCTATAGCGGCACCTTCTTCGGCCTGCTGCGCCCCTTTGCCTTGCTGGCCGGGCTGGTCAGCCTCGCCATGCTGGTCACCCATGGCGCAGCGGTGGTTTCAGCCCGCACCCGGGGCCCGATGACGGAGCGGGCGCGCTCCTATGGCCGCCTTGCCGCCCTGGCAACCCTGGTGCTGTTTGCCTTGGCCGGGGTCTGGATCGCCTATGGCATCGACGGCTATGTCGTCACCAGCCAGCAGGACCCGTTCGGCCCCTCCAATCCGCTGGGCAAGACGGTCGCACTCGAAACGGGCCGCTGGCTCGCCAACTTCCATAACCATGGCTGGATGTGGACGGCGCCGACCCTCGGCCTGCTTGGGCCGCTGGTGGCCTTTGCCGGCCTGTCGGCCCGCATGGGCAAGCTTGCGATCTTCGGCAGCAGCCTCGCCATCATCGGCATCATCGCCACCGCCGGCCTGGCGCTGTTCCCCTTCCTCCTGCCGAGTTCGCTCGATCCTCAGGTCAGCCTCACCGTCTGGGATGCGTCCTCCAGCCACATGACGCTGTTCGTCATGCTGCTGGCGACGGCGGTCTTCCTGCCGCTGATCCTGGCCTACACCACCTGGGTCTTCCGCGTGATGCGCGGTCCCGTCACCGCCGACTCGATCGGCCGCAATCCCAACGCCTACTGAGGAGATCGGTACATGTGGTATTTTTCCTGGATCCTCGGGCTCGGCCTCGCCTGCTCCTTCGCTATTCTCAACGCGATGTGGTTCGAACTGCGCGAGCAGAAAGTGCCTGTCACCAAGGTGGCGGGCAAGCCGGACCGGTCGACGGCCGGTAACTGACAGCGGTTCTCCTGCGATCGTCAACCGATCGGTTGACGATCGCTCAGGCGGTCCTGGCGGCGGCCCATCAGGCCGACGACGAGTGCCGTCAGCAGGAAGAGCAGCGAGCAGACGGCGATCACGCCCAGAAAGGCCTGCTCGAAAGCCGAGCGTGCCAGCCGGGCCAGCATGTCGGCCGATGGCCCCCGCAGCGTTTCGGCTACCAGCAGGGCTTCATCCAGGCTGTCCCGAACGGTGCCGGCAACCGGCAGATCCGGTGGCAATACCAGCATCGCCGTATAGATGGCCGACATGATGGTGCCCATCACGGCAACCCCGAGCGCGCCGCCGAGTTCGTAGGAGACCTCCTCGATCGAGGCGGCCATGCCGGCCCGCTCCTCCGGCGCATTGACCATGATCGCACTGGAAGCGGCCGACATCGACGCGCCGACGCCGAATCCCATGGCGCTCAGAGCCGTGAGCCAGAGCGCCGCCGTTCTGTCATGAGTCAGCAGGAAGACAGCAAGGCCGCCGCCGGCCAGCGCCAGCGACATCCAGAGCACATGGCGGGCCCCGAGCCGAGGCAAAGCGAGGCCCGCCAGCGGCCCCGCCACGATCGAGGCCAGGGGAATGGGCAGCAGAAGCAGCCCCGCCTGCAGCGGCGACAGGTTCCGCACCAGCTGCAGATGCTGGCTGAACACCAGTTCCACGCCGATCAGGGCCGCCGATGACACGGTGGCGACGATGACGCCCGCTGCGAATTCAGGATTGCGGAACAGGCTGAAATCGATCAGCGGCATCTCGCTCCGGCTCTGCCGCCGCCCGAAAAGAAAGAATGCCAGGGCGCCAATGAGCCCCGCCACAAGCGCAACCTCCCAACTCGGCGAACGCTTACCCAGTTCCTTGATGGCATAGGCGGTGGCGATCAGCCCGGCCATGATCTGGAGCGAGCCGACAAGATCCCAAGGGTGGCTGGCACGGCCCGGACGGTTTTCCAGGACCAGGCCGGCCGCCACCCAGGCGACAACGACTACCGGAACGTTGATCAGAAAGACCGAGCCCCACCAGAAGAACTCGAGCAGAAAGCCACCCAATACCGGGCCAAACGCCGCGCCGCTCGATGCGACGGCTGCCCAGACCCCGATGGCAAAAGCCCTCTCCTTCTCGCTGGTGAAGGTGACGCGAATGATCGCGAGGGTCGCGGGCATCATCATGGCGGCACCGACGGCCAGCAAAGCACGGGCAGCGATCAGCACCATCGAACTGGGGGCGAAGGCAGCGAGCAGCGAGGCCGCCCCGAAGGCGATCAGGCCGGCCATGAACAGGCGCTTGGAGCCGATGCGATCGCCGAGTGTCCCGCAGCCTGGCAACAGGCCGGCGACGACGAGCGGATAGGCATTGAGGATCCAGAGCTTTTCGGAGGCGGTCGCGGCCAGGTCATGGGTCAGGCGGGGCAGTGCCGTGTAGAGCACTGTCAGGTCGACGACGATGAGGAACAGGGCGCTCGAAACGATTGCGAGAACCAGCCAGCGATTGTGATATGCCATGATCGAGTTCAGCGTTGTATGAAATTATCCGTGCAAAGCGGACCGCTTGCCCACCCCACCTGACCAATATAAATACATACGTATGGAAACAAAAGAGAGAAGCGGCCTCGGCCGTCCGCGCAGCATCGACCGCAACAAGGTTCTCGATGCGGCGGAAGCCGTGGTGGCACGTATCGGCCCCGCCGGCCTGACCATCGATGCGGTCGCCAAGGAAGCGGGCATCACCAAAGGCGGCGTGCAATATTGCTTCGGCACCAAGGATGGCCTTCTCAAGGCCATGCTGGAGCGCTGGGCCGCAGGTTTCGACACCGAAGTTGCCAGGCTCGCCGCCGAGCAGCCAGGGCCTTTCGCCATGGTCCGGGCTTATGTCGAGGCCAATCGCCATACCGACGAAAAGGATGCGTCCCGTTCGGCCGCCATGCTGGCAACCCTGATCCAGAGCCCGGATCAGCTGGCCGATACCCGCGCCTGGTACCGCCGCTATCTCACGGAGATCGATCCCTCTTCTCCCGAGGGGCGCAAGGCGCGCCTCGCCTTTCTCGCCTCCGAAGGCATCTTCTTCCTGCACAGCTTTCAATTCGTGCAGATGACCGAAGACGAATGGCAGGAGATTTTCGAGGACATAATGCGCCTGCTGCCGGACAGTCCGGCATGACGCCCGCGACTAGATTGAAGGCCAAGCGCGCGGATCCACAGCGAGGAAGGCATGAACGAGGAAGGCATGGCAATTTTCCAACCATCAACTTGACATATGCGGCAATTCGTTTTTCAAAGATAAGACTTTGAAAATGGATTGCGCCACCGCTGACGGTGAGCGCGGTTCGCTGATGATGGAGAAAGACCATGGCCTTCACGCTCCCTACCCTGCCCTATGCCATCAACGCACTCGCAGCACGCGGCATGAGCCAGGAGACGCTCGAGCTCCATCACGGCAAGCACCACCAGGCCTATGTCACCGCCCTCAACGGCTTCGTGGAAAAGGACGCCGCGCTGGCGGGCAAGACGCTCGAGGAGATCATCGCCCTGGTCAAGGACCGGCCCGAGGTGGCACCGGTGTTCAACAATGCCGGGCAGCATTGGAACCACATCCACTTCTGGCAGGCGCTCAGCCCGAATGGCGGCGGTATCCCCGGCAAGCTGCAGGCCAGGATCGATGCCGATCTCGGCGGCACCGATGCCTTCAAGGAAGCCTTCAAGACGGCGGCAACCACGCAGTTCGGTTCGGGCTGGGCCTGGCTGGTCGCGGGCAAGGACGGCAAGCTCAAGGTGACCAAGACGCCGAACGGCTCCAATCCGCTCGCCACCGGCGAAGGCACGCCCCTGCTCGGCCTCGACGTCTGGGAGCACAGCTATTATGTCGATTTCCGCAATCGCCGCCCCGACTATGTCACGAACTTCCTCGACAAGCTGGCCAACTATGAGTTTGCCGAAGCCAATCTGGCCGCGCTTTGACAGCCGGGCGCAGCGTGTCGGGCGGATGGGGAGATATGCCTTTGCGTGAAATCGCCCATTCCGTCCCCGTCACGCCGATGGCACTGACATCGTCGCGCCGGCCTCCCATCCAACGATCGGAGTTCGCCGAGGCGATGTCCAACCTGGCAGCGACGGTATGCATCGTCGCCGGCCATTGGCAGGGCGAACGCCAGGGGCGCACGGCGACGGCCGTGCTCTCCCTCTCGGCCGAGCCGCCCTCCCTTCTGGTTTCGATCGACCGGACATGCCGCCTGGCCGAGCTCGTCCTTGCCTCGGGCCGCTTCTCCGTGGCGATGCTGGCGAGCGACCAGGAGAACATTGCCGATGCCTTCGCCGGCAAGCTCGGCGGCATCGACCGCTTCAGCGTCGGCGACTGGCAGAGCTGGTCGTCCGGTACGCCGCACCTGTCTTCTGCGGCGGCGTCCATCGACTGCGAACTGATCGGCAGCATGTCGATCCCCACCCATCTCGTCATCGCCGGCGCGATCGTCGGAACGCAGCTGGCGAAGACGACCGCGCCGCTGCTCTGGCACCGGCGGCAATATCATCGACCCGCCCCGCTTTCGGAGTGGCCGCCACTCTTCGCCGAGGAGCCCCAGCCATGGCCGACACCGGCGGATTGATCGCCCGCCTGGAGCAGCAGATCATCTCCGGCCGCGACAATGCCCTGGCGCGTTTCACGCTCGGCCGGGCCCGGCTGGAACAGGGCGACCCGGCGGGGGCCATCCTGCATCTCACGCAGGCCATCGCCCTGAAACCGGACTATGCCGCTGCCTACAAGCAGCTTGGCGCCGCCCATGCCAAGGCAGGTAATATATCGGCGGCGATCACCGTCTGGGACAAAGGCTGCGCCGTTGCCCAGGACAGCGGCGAGTTGCAAGCCCTGCGGGAAATGACCTCCCTGCTCGGCAAGCTGAAGCGCCTCCATTCGACCTGAGCTCCCGATCACGCCCGATTATTCGGCAGCATCGATCGCCTGCGTCGCTTCCTTGGGTGTTGCGCCCAGGGTTGCCGCCCAGAAGACCAGGGTAACCGCCGCGATGGCAGCGCCGAGCAGGCTGACACCGGTCCAGCCGGCATAGGCATAGACCAGGGTCGAGGACGACGAGCCAAAGGCGCTACCGATCGAATAGAACACCATATAGGCGGCGGTCAGGCGGCTCTGCGCCTCCGGCCTGACCCGATAGATCATGCCCTGATTGGTGACATGCACGGCCTGGAGGCCGAAATCGATGACGAGGACGCCGAGGACCAGCCAGAGGATCGAGTAAGGCAACAGTCCGATCGGCAGCCAGGCAAGCAGCATCAGGCCGAGTGCGATGCCGGTCACGCGCTGCCCGTAGCCGTGATCGGTCCAGCGTCCCGCCCGGGACGCTCCGAGAGCGCCAGCCGCGCCGGCCAGGCCGAACAGGCCGATCACGCTGTGCGAGAAGGAAAAGGGCGGTGCACTCAGGGGCATCACCAGCGGTGCCAGCAGCGTGGTGATGTCGGCAAAGATCAGCATGGCGATAATGGCACGGATCCGAAGCACCGGCTCCTCGACCAACAAGGTGAAGACCGAGCCGATCAGTTGGGGATAGCTCAACCGGCTCGCCGGCCGAGGCTGTTGCGGCAACATGCGCCAGAGTGCCAGCACGATGAGGAGAGTCGCCGCGGCCGAAGCGAGATAGACCGTGCGCCAGCCTGAAAGATCGGTGAGCGTACCCGCCACCGTGCGCGCCAGCAAAATGCCGAGCACGATGCCGCTGGTGACGATGCCCACCACTTCGCCGCGCTGGGAGGGCCGCGCCAGGCTGGCGGCATAGGCGACGAAGGCCTGAGTCACCACCGCCAGCAGCCCCATCACCGCCATGGCGACGAGCAGCATGGCGCCGTTCGAGGCGAAGGCGATCGAGACCAGAGCAAGGACGGAGAGCAGCGATTGCGCGATGACCAGCTTGCGCCGCTCGATCAGGTCGCCGATCGGCACCAGCAGGACGAGGCCGATGCCATAGCCGAGCTGGGTGGCGCCGACGATCAGGCCGGCGGTTGCTCGCGACAGGCCAAGATCATCCGCCATCACGTCGAGCATGGGATGGGCAAAATAGGCATTGGCGACAGCAAGGCCGCTCGCCACGGCAAACAACAGGATCAAGGTACGCGACAAGGGGGTCGCAGATGGCCCGGCCGTGATTTCAACTTCCGCGGCACGCGGGGATCCCAGCTCCACTTCGGAAGGCATGACAACTCCATCGCAATATAGGTTTAATAATGAAACCATTTGCTTCGTAAATGATAGAGTTTTATGATGCAACCAATTTCCGACAAAGAACGACGAACAGGGTTATGGTTAAGCGCAAGAGCCTCACCGGGGATTATTGTCCGAGCGCACGCTCGCTCGACGTGATCGGCGACTGGTGGTCGCTGCTGATCGTGCGCGATGCCTTCGATGGGCTGACGCGCTTCGGCGAGTTTCAAAAGAGCCTCGGCATCGCCAAGAACATCTTGTCCGAGCGCCTGAAGACGCTGATTGCCCGGGGCATTCTCAAATCCGCGCCGGCGTCGGATGGTGGTGCGCACCAGGAATATCACCTCACCGAGATGGGGCGGGATCTCTTCCCGGTGATGGTGGCCTTGCGCAAATTCGGAGAAGCCCATTTGTTTGCGCCTGGCGAGCCGCATTCCCGCCTGGTCGAACGCGAGACCGGGCAAGCCATCGAGCTCGAGATCCGCACCAGTGACGGGCGTGCCGTCGATGCCAAGGATGCCATCATCCTCAAGGTCGAGGACAACGACGCGGCGTGATGGAGAGCCTGCGCGCTTGACCTTGCCCCTGGGGCCGCCTCGATAAGAGGATGGTCAACCATCGAGGGGTGATTCATGCCGGCATCCGCGCGTTTCCTCAGCCCGTCCGAAGCCGCCAGGCGGCTGGGCGTCTCGACCAAGGCCCTGCGGCTCTATGAGGACAAGGGCCTGCTTGCCCCGCCGCGCTCCGCCGCGGGCTGGCGCGTCTACGGGCCTGGGGAGATCGACAAGGCGCGTGAGATTGCCGCGTTGCGCCGGCTCGGCTTCTCGCTTGCCGAGATTGCGCGGGTGCTGAAGGGCGATAGCCGCGAACGGGTTGCGATGCTCGCGGCGCATCAGACGGCCATCAAGGATCGCCTCAAGGGACTTGCCGCCACGGCGATGACACTGCAAGCCCTCCAAAGCGGCCACGCCAACACGCCTGCGTTAGTAGCGGGGGATCTCATGCCGCACTCTTCATCCGGCCGAGAACCAGCCATTGCCTTCGACCTGCCCTGGCCCTGGGGTGGCGAACGCTTCGCGATTCAGGACATCAAGCTGCTGACCTACATCATCGGCCCTCTCGGCAGCGGCAAGACCCGATTGGCACTGCGTCTGGCCGAAACCTTGCCGAATGCCGCCTTTCTCGGCCTGGAGCGCGTATCCGACACGGCCGCATTGCGGAAAGGTTTGGCAGCCGATCCGGCTCTTCGCGATCGCGTCGAGCCGATCCTCGCGCAACTCGCCCACCACGGCGCCGGGATGTCCGATGCTCTCACCGCTCTGGCAATCGGCCTGGCAGAGGAAGGCCCCGCCTTTCTTGTCATCGACATGATCGAGCAGGGATTGGACGAGCCGACCCAGCACGCAGTAAGTGCCTATCTGCGAGCGCGCCCTCCCGGCACCAGCCCGCTCTTCGTACTGACCCGGTCTCATGCCATTCTGGACCTGGCGACCGCCGGCGAGGAGGAGGCCATCATCCTGTGCCCCGCCAATCACAGCCCTCCGTCTCTGGTCGCTCCCTTTCCGGGGTTCCCCGGTTACGAGGCGGTTGCGTCATGCCTCGCTTCGCCGACGGTGCGGGCGCGCACGGAGGGTGTCATCGCCTGGAGACCTGGTGCGAGCGGTCGTTCACCGGCCTGAACCGATCCAGGAAGTGGAAGGCGGCGATGTCGGAAAGTCGCCGCTCTTTCCCTGCTCAAGCCCACGGATATGCGACTGCAGCAGGGTGGCCGCGCGCCCGGCATCCCGCTGTCGCAGGGCATCGAGAATCTGCCGGTGGGCGTGGCTGGTGCCGGGGCGCCATCCCGCCGTCCGCGTCGCCGCGAAGATGATGCGCGAATTGGCGAGTTGCAGCCCATCCAGCATGGCAAGCAGCCGGGGCATGCGGCAGGGTGCCACGATCTCGCGATGGAAGGCCCGGTTAGCGAGTTCCCAATCCTCGATGGTCTCAGCCCGGTCACCGGCCTGAAGGGCCTGCTCCATCCGTTCAAAACTCGTCGCATTCAGCCAGGGAATGGCATGGCTGACCGCCAGCACTTCCAGGTTCGCCCGAATCTCGACGACTTCCTGCGCCGCTTTGCCATCGAGCGGCGCCACCCGCATGCCGCGCCGCGGCTCGTTGACCGCCAGGCCCTGGGCGCGCAGCAGCTGGAAGGCCTCACGGGCGGGTACATGGCTCGCCTCGAACTCCGCCGCGATCCTGTCCTGCCGGAGCGGCGTTCCCGGCGCTAATTCCCCGCGCACGATGCGCTCGGCCAGGGTACGCGCTATGCGCTCGGCAACGGTTTCGGCCATGGCAGCTCCATAGATTATCTATGATAAAACCAGATGCATCCTCGCTTCGCAACTTTATGATGATTCCAGATAGATAGATTCAAGATTTTATCTATAATTTTGAGGCGCTGGACATTTGGCTGCCTCTCCTTCCCACGCTCGCGCCCTTCCTGAAGGGATCCGCGACCGGTCATGCGAGGAGACGAAATGCACGATCACCTGTCGACGAGTCAGAACCAGGAGCGCGCGCCCGGTATCCACGGTTCGAGCACGGACCGCGCCGCCCCCCTGCCCTGGAACCATGCCGAGGCGCGCGCGATCTATGACCTGCCATTCAACGACCTGCTGTTCCGCGCCCAGACCGTTCATCGCCGGCATTTCGATCCCAACCGCATCCAGCTCAGCAAGCTGCTCAGCATCAAGACAGGGGGGTGCCCCGAGGATTGCGGCTATTGCAGCCAGTCTGCCCATCATGACAGCGGCCTGAAGGCTTCCAAGCTCCTGGAGGTCCAGCGGGTGATCGAGGAGGCGCGCCAGGCCAAGGCGGGTGGCGCCACGCGCTATTGCATGGGCGCGGCCTGGCGCAGCCCCAAGCAGCGCGACATGGCCATGCTCGTGGCCATGGTCGAAGGCGTGAAGTCGCTCGGCATGGAGACCTGCATGACGCTCGGCATGCTGTCGCCCCAGCAGGCCGGCACGCTCGCCGAGGCCGGGCTCGACTATTACAACCACAACATCGATACCTCGGAGCGTTACTACCCCCAGGTGATCACCACCCGCAGCTTCGCCGAGCGGCTGGATACTTTGGCCAATGTGCGCGAGGCCGGCATCAAGGTGTGCTCCGGCGGCATTCTCGGCCTCGGCGAGGCGGTCGATGACCGCATCGACATGCTGGTGACGCTCGCCAACCTGCCGGAAGCGCCGGAAAGCGTGCCGATCAACATGCTCATCCCCGTGCCCGGCACCCGACTGGCGGATGCCCCGCCGGTCGATCCGATCGAGTTCATCCGCATCATCGCGCTCGCCCGCATCCTGATGCCGGCCTCGCATGTACGCCTCACCGCGGGACGCACGGCGATGAGCGACGAGACCCAGGCCCTGTGCTTTTTCGCGGGTGCCAATTCCATCTTCGTCGGCGAAACGCTGCTCACTGCCGCCAATCCGGGCGACGACAAGGACAGCAGCCTGATGCGCCGTCTCGGCCTGACGGCCGCGCCGATGGAGGAGACGCCGTGAGCGACGCATCGCCGGGCGAACGGCCCCGGCTGGCGCGCTACGCGGCAAGGCTCGGCCAGTTCGAACGCAAGGGGCGTCGCCGGGTCCTGGCACCGCTGAGCGGCATCGATTTCAGCTCCAACGACTATCTGGGGCTGGCGTCGTCATCCCGTTTGCATAAAGCCCTCATCGCCGCCGTCGATCGTCGCGTGCCCGCCGGCGCCGGCGGCTCGCGCCTGCTGCGTGGCAACCATCCCGAGCACGAGGCACTGGAGGCCGAAGCCGCCACGTTCTTCGGCTCACCGCGCATGCTCTATTTCAACGGCGGCTACACGGCCAATCTCGCCGCACTCTCAACCTTGCCCCAGCGCGGCGATCTCATCGTCTACGATGCCCTCATCCATGCCAGCGCCCATGCCGGCATCGCGGCCGGCCGCGCTGCGGCCGTGGCCGTACCGCACAACGACATTGCCGCCTTCGAACAGGCGATCCGCGCCTGGCGGACGGCCGGCGGCAGGGGCCATCCCTGGATCGTGGTCGAAAGCCTCTACTCCATGGATGGTGATATTGCGCCCCTGGCCGAGCTGATGGCACTGGCCGATGCGCATGACGGCTTCCTCTATGTCGACGAGGCCCATGCCACCGGCGTTCACGGCCCGGGCGGACGCGGCTTTGCCGCCGCCTTGGAAGGGCGCGACAATGTCGTGGTGCTTCACACCTGCGGCAAGGCGCTGGGCTCCTCGGGCGCGCTCATCGGTGCCAATGCCGTGCTCTGTGACGTCCTGGTCAACCATGCCGCCCCCTTCATCTATGCCACCGCTCCCTCGCCCCTCCAGGCCGTGCTGGTGCGGGAGGCACTCCACGCACTGGCGGACGAGCCGGAGCGGCGCAGCCGGGAATTGTCGCTGATCGATTTTGCCAACAGACTCGTGGTCGAGCGGCTCGGCATCGCGACCAGCGGCTCGCAGATCCTGCCTGTCGTCATCGGCGACAATGAGCGCTGCCTCGCCATCGCCGAGCGGATGCAGGGGGCCGGTTTCGATATCCGGGCCATCCGCCCGCCGACGGTTCCGGCCGGCACGGCGCGCCTGCGTATTTCCATCACGCCCAATGTCGACGAGGAAGTCATCACGCAAATGGTCGAACGGCTCGCCATGGTAATGGCGGAGGAGGATCGATGAAACGAAGGTCCTGGGACCGCGGACGTCCTCGTCCACTCTTGGAAACACAGCGCCTTGGAGAGAGGAAGAGGCGGACGGGACGTCCGCGGTCCCAGGGGCTGCATCATGATTAGGGAGGCCCATCCACGTATCGTGGTCACCGGCACGGATACCGGCATCGGCAAGACGGTGTTCTCGGCGGCCCTCGCCCATGCCCTCGAGGCGAGCTACTGGAAACCGGTGCAATCGGGCCTCGACGAGGAAACCGACAGCGAGACGGTACGACGCCTGGGCAGGTTGCCGCAGGACCGCATCCTGCCCGAAGCCTACCGCCTCGCCACGCCGGCCTCGCCGCATTTTTCGGCAGCCATCGACGGGGTGGAACTCGATCCCGACACGCTGGAGCCGCCGCTGGTCTCCGGACCTCTCGTCATCGAGGGGGCTGGCGGACTGCTGGTTCCCCTGACGCGCCGGACCGTGTTCGCCGACGTGTTAGCGCGCTGGCGCCATCCGGCGATCCTCTGTGCCCGCACGGGCCTGGGCACCATCAACCACACGCTGCTCTCGCTCGAAGCTATGCGCCGCCGGGGCATTCCCATCCTCGGCGTCGTCTTCATCGGCGACGAGCAGGCGGACACCCAGGGTGTCATCACCGAACTCGGCGATGTCAGGAGCCTCGGCCGGCTGCCAAAGCTCGATCCCCTGATCGCCGACGATTTGCATGCCGGCTTCCGGAACTGGATCGACCTATCCATTATCAAGCAAGGGCTTGCCTCATGCTGAAATCCCTGCCGTCGCCGGTCTGGCACCCCTTTACCCAGCATCAGCTCGATCCGGTGACGCGCCGGATCGCCCGCACGGAAGGTGCCTTCCTCTATGAGGAGGACGGACGAGCCGTGCTCGATGCGATTTCCTCCTGGTGGGTGATCACCCATGGCCACCGGCATCCCGCCATCATGCAGGCGATCCGGGATGCCAGCGAACGCTTCGACCAGATCATCTTCGCCGACTACACGCATGAGCCAGCCGAGACGCTCGCCAGGGGTCTGGTCGAGCTCGCCCCATCAGGTCTCGCCCATGTCTTCTATTCCGACAGCGGCTCGACCGCGGTCGAGGTCGCCCTCAAGATGGCGCTCGGCTTCTTCCACAATCGCGGCACGCCACGCTCGCGCATCGTGGTGATGGAGCATAGCTATCACGGCGACACCATCGGCACGATGTCGGCCGGGGAACGTGGCGTCTTCAATGCGGCCTATGGCCCTCTGCTGTTCTCGGTCGACAGCCTGCCCTTTCCCGCCGCCGGGCAGGAACAGCGCACGCTCGATGCCTTCGAACGCCTCTGCCGGCAAGGCGATATCGCCGCCCTGCTGATCGAGCCCCTGGTACTGGGTGCTGGCGGCATGCGCATCTATGCCCCCTGGATTCTCACCGAAGTGAAGCGGATCGCCGAGGCCCATGGCGTCCTCCTGATCGCCGACGAGGTGATGACCGGTTGGGGCCGCACCGGCTCGCTCTTCGCCTGTCAGCAAGCCGGTATCACGCCCGACATAATGTGCCTGTCCAAGGGACTCACCGGCGGCGCCGTGCCGCTCGCGGCAACCCTGTGCACGGCGGAGATCTTCGAGGCGCATCTGTCGGATGACCGCAGCCGCACCTTCTTCCACTCCAGTTCCTATACCGCCAATCCCATCGCCTGCGCGGCAGCTTGCGCCAATCTCGAGGTCTGGCGGATGGAGCCGGTCACCGAGCGTATCGCGGCGCTGGCCGCCGGACACAGCCGTCGCCTGGACCGTTTCCGTAGCGATCCCCGCTTCTCCGATATCCGCCAATGCGGCACCATCGCGGTGATGGAGATCGCCGTGCCTTCGGGAGGCTACCTTTCCGATGCCGGTCCGCGACTGCGCGCCTTCTTCAAGGCTCGCGGCCTGCTGATCCGCCCGCTCGGCAATGTGATCTATCTGATGACGCCCTATTGCGTCACGTCTGGTGATCTCGACCGTGCCTATGCCACCATCGACGAGGCGGTGGACCTGGTCATCGGTACCGGCCGATGACCCGCTGCCGTTCGAGCCGCGTGCTCGGCTTCGGCCATTGCGTGCCGAAACGCCGGGTCGGCAATGCCGAGATCGAGGCGAGACTGGGTCTCGAAGACGGCTGGATCGAGCGGCGGACCGGTATCCGCCATCGCCATTGGGCCGGCGCCGGGGACACGCTGAGCGGGCTTGCGGCCGAAGCGGGAGCCGCAGCCCTGGCGGATGCCGGCATCGCGCCGGACCAGGTGGGGCTGGTCCTGCTCGCAACCTCGACGCCCGACCATTTACTGCCCCCCTCGGCGCCCTTGCTGGCGCATCGACTGGGGCTCCCGAAAGCAGGCGCGGTCGATCTCGCCGGCGCCTGTTCGGGTTTCCTCTATGCCCTCACCCTCGCCGACGGCTTCGTGCGCACCCAGGAGAAGGCGGTACTAGTGGTTGCCGCCAACATCCTCAGCCGCCGCATCAACCCCCGGGAGCGCGCCAGCGCCGTGGTGTTCGCCGACGCAGCCGGCGCCCTCCTGCTCGGCCCCTCACACGACGAGGAGAGTGGCCTCATCGGCGTCGACCTTGCCTCCGATGGTAGCCAATACGACCTGATTTCCATTCCGGCCGGCGGCAGCAACCGCCCCTTCGCGCCTGATATCGCCGCCCAGGATTTCCTGATGACCATGCGCGACGGCAAGGCGGTGTTCTCGCAGGCCGTGCGCATGATGAGCGATTGCGCCGGGAAGGCCATGACCCAGGCTGGGTTGACAGCCGCAGACATAGACCGTTTCGTGCCCCATCAGGCCAATGCACGCATCTTCGATACGGTCTCGGCCGAACTCGGGCTAGGCACGGCCAGAACCGTGCGTAGCATCGAGGACTACGGCAACTCTTCGGCCGCCACGATTGCGCTGTCGCTCTCGCTTGCGAACCAAGCAGAGCCCTTCAGAGCGGGCGAAAAGCTGCTGCTCTCCGCCGCGGGCGCCGGCATGACGGGGGGCGCGATAGTGCTGGGCATGGGGTGATGTCTGCTGAGGAAGCCTGACCTCCTGGGACCGCCGGCTTCCAGCCGGCTCCTGGAAGCGCATCGCTGGTTGGCAAGGAAGAGCCGGCTGGAAGCCGGCGGTCCCAGGGGCGTCAACTCTTGCCGATCTGGCGGGGCACCTGCACGAAATCCTCGAGGTTGAGCCCCTTTTCCGCCAGCAGGGCTTCCAGCACAGGCTGCAGGCGTCCCAGGCTCTCCTGGACGGCGTCGCGTACGGTATCAACAACCACCTGGGTGTCGCGCTCGATCTCGATATTGAGCCGATCGCCGGCACGCTTGTCCTCGAACACGGTCATGCGCCGGGTTTCAGGGATGAGCCAGACTTCGAACCAGCCTTCCTTCTTGTCGACCTCGGACACGGTCAGGCTGGCGCCGTTGATGGCGATATAACCCTTGGCGAAGACGTAGCGCGCGAAATCCGGCGGGATGGCGATACGGATGACCTTGTTGCCTTCCGAGGTGCCGACGGAGTCGATGGCGGTGGAGAAATCGACATGGCCCGAAATCGGATGGCCGCCGATCTCGGCGCCATCCTTGGCGGCCCGCTCGACATTCACGCGATCGCCGGCGGCATAGTCGGCCAAGGTGGTTATCTTCAGGCTTTGCAGCATCACATCGAAGGTGGCCGTCTGCGCCGAGAGCAACTCGGTTACCGTCAGGCAGACACCGTCCACCGAGACGCTGGCGCCGATGGCGAGCCCTTCGCTGAAGCCCTCGGGAAAACGCAGCGTGAAGGTGCGCAAGCCGTCATGATCCTTGACGGCGTCGATATCGGCGACGCCCTGAATGATGCCTGTGAACAAAGGAGAAGTCCTGTCAATGAAGCCGGAGGCCGAGTGATGTATTGCCGCTTGGCGGGCGGCTTTTCGTCATTGCGAGTGCAGCGAAGCAATCCAGAAGCCACAAACCACAGAGCCGGATTGCTTCGCTGCGTTCGCAACGATGAGCTTAAATCATAGATAGGCATGGTTGGGAAAGCCGCCAAGCGCCGGCGCCTTGCGAAGATGTCTCCTATTCCCTCAGCGTATCGTCAGCTGGCTTGCCGGATCGAAGAAATGCAGGCTGTCGACCTGGATCCCGATTTTGACGGTATCGCCGGCCTTGCGCCTCGCACTGACAGGCGCGCTGATGCGCATGCGGGTGGAGATTGCAGCCGGGGCGCTTTCGTCCAATTCGTCCAGCCCTGCCCGCTTCTGCTGGGCATTCGCCGCGGGATCGACAAGGTCGACATGGACAAGCAGGCTCGCGCCCAGATCCTCCTGAAAGGCGACGCGGGCGGAAAGCGCTTCGGCATCGCCTTCGGTGAGGAACAGGTTCTCGGGGCGAATGCCGACGATCACCTCGCGGTCGCCCTGCGCCCCGAGGGCGGGTCTTTCCTGCACGAAAGCGGCCGGCAATGGCAAAACGAGGCCCGGCAGGGCGACTTCCATCCCCTGCCCGCCCCGGCGCAGCCTACCGGGCAGCAAATTGATCGGCGGCGCCCCGATGAAAGTGGCGACGAACAGGTTGACGGGCCGGTCGTAGAGTTCACGGGGGGGCGCCAATTGCTGCAGCACGCCGCCATTCATCACGGCCACGCGATCGCCCATGGTCATCGCCTCGACCTGGTCATGCGTCACATAGACCGTGGTCACCCCGCTCGCCCGCTGCAGGCGGGCGATCTCGGCACGCATCTGGCCGCGCAGGCGGGCATCGAGGTTGGACAGCGGTTCGTCCATCAGGAAGGCGGCTGGCTCACGCACGATCGCCCGCCCCATGGCGACGCGCTGGCGCTGGCCGCCGGACAGTTGCCCGGGACGGCGGGTGAGCAGCTTGTCCAGCTCGAGCATCTCGGCGGCAGCCTTGACCTTCTCCTCGATCACCTCGCGTTTCTCGCCGCGCACCTTGAGGGCAAAGCCGACATTGTCGGCGACGGAAAGATGCGGATAGAGCGCATAGCTCTGGAAGATCATCGCCACATTGCGTTCGCGCGGCGACAGGTCGTTGGCAACCTCCGCGCCGATCGAAAGCGTGCCGCTGGTAATGGTCTCCAAGCCCGCGATCATGCGCAGGGCCGTGGACTTGCCGCAGCCGGAGGGGCCGACCAGCACCAGGAACTCGCCATCGGCGATGTCGAGATCGAGTTTGTTCACGGCCAGGTGCCCATCGGCATAGGCTTTGCTGACCTTTGAAAAGCTGATCGCGGCCATGATGGAACCTTTAATGGGCCGACTTGGTCAGGCCCTGCACGAAATAGCGATTGAGCAGGATCATCATCAAGACGATGGGAAGGGTGGAGAAGTGCGCTAGCGCGCCGAGCGTGCCCCAGGAAATGTCCTTGGTGCCATAGGCCGAGAGCAGCGCCACCGAGATCGGCTTGCTGTCGGCCCGCGTCAGGAACATCGAATAGAGGAAGTCGTTCCAGGAGAACATGATGCAGAAGATAGCGCTGGCGATAATGCCGGGCACCACGGACGGCAGGGCCGTGAACAGGAAGGTGTTCCAGTCATTGCTGCCGTCGGTCAGGGCGGCCTCCTCGATCGACACCGGCGAGGCGCGGAAATAGGAGAACATCATCCACACCACGAAGGCGCTGTTCAGGGCTGTGTTGAGCAGGATCACCGCCCACCAGGTGCCGAGCAGGCCGATGTCGCGCATCATCAGATAGAAGGGGATCAGCGTCGCCACCGGCGGCACGGTGCGGATGGCCAGGAAGAAATAGGCGAGCCACACGGCCTTCGGATTCTTGGAGCGGGCAAGGGCGTAACCGGCGGGAACGCCGAGGAGCAGCGACAGCAGCGTCGAGCCGATCGAGATGATCAGGCTCGATTTCACCAGGGACCACAGGTCGAAAAGCCGGAATACATTCTCGAAATTCGCGAAGGTCGGCTCGAAGAAGAGCTGCGGCGGCGTGGTGAAGATGTCCCTCGCCGGCTTGTAGGCCGTCGAAAACAGCCACAGGATTGGAAAAAGAGCGATGACGAGGATGACGATCAGGGCTGCGCGCCGTGCCCACAATCCCCTGTCGGCGGCGGTTCTAAGCATTGCGGTTCCTCGCCGGCCTGACCACGAAGATGAAAAGCGCCGCCATCACGCCGATGCAGATGGTGATCAGATTGCTCACGGCCGATGCCCGGCCGATATTGAAGAACTCCAGCCCCTGCTTGACCCCGTGGATCATCAGCGTGGTGGTGGCATCGCCCGGCCCGCCGCTGGTGCTGACATAGATGATGTCGAAGACGCGGAAGGCATCCATCATCCTCAGCACCAGGGCCAGGAAGGCCGCCGGCAACAGGAGCGGCAGGATGATCAGGGCGAAGCGCTGCGCGCTGGTGGCGCCGTCGACCTGTGCCGCCTCGAGAATGTCGGTCGGCAGGGACTTGAGACCGGCCAGCAGGATCAGCGCCATCAGCGGCGTCCATTCCCAGACATCGACGGCGATCAGGGTCGGCAAGGCGAGCAGTGGATCGGCGAGCAGGCCGCGCGGCCCGGAAATGCCAGCTTCGGCCAGGAAATAGCCGAGCACGCCATAGTCGGCATTGAGCATGGCCTTGAAGATCAGCCCGACGACCAGGGGCGTCACCGTCGCAGGGATCAGCAACAGGCCGAGGGCGATGCGATTGAACAAGTCGTCGCGCCAGAGCAGCAAGGCGATGCCGAGGCCGAAGACGAACTCGATGGAGACGGCACCAATGGTGAAGATGAAGGTATTGATCAGCGCCTGGCGGGCGGTCTTGTCGCTCCACAGGGCGACGTAATTGTCGAGCCCGACGAAATGGCGGCCCGCCGGGCGGACCAGGCTGTATTCCTCGAAGGAGTAGAAGATCCCCTGAGCCATCGGCCAGACGGCGATTGCCAGCACATAGAGTATGGCGGGAACCGCCAGCAGGATCAGGAAGAGCTGGCGCTTGCGCGCATAGGACAGGCGCCGGGGCCGCGCCTTGGCCACGACGGCGCTTCCGGCGAGGCGCGATGAGTGACTTTCCAAGTTCGAACTCTCCGGAATCGGCGGCGAATGGATAGGCCGGCATGGTCGCGCAGCCACAAGGGCCGCGCAACTATGCTTGCATCGGGCCAGCAGAAGGTTTTCCTGGCAACTGTAGTTGAGCGAGTGTCATGCCTTGAAGGGGGTCTGATCTCGC
>NZ_JASGFM010000066.1:0-20112 GCF_047605565.1 Labrys sp. (in: a-proteobacteria) | reverse complement strand
GGCCAAGACCGATCATCTGCTCGGCCTGTTCGAGCCTTCGCACATGCAGTACGAGCATGACCGCCCCAAGGACAAGGCAGGCGAACCTTCCCTCGCGGAGATGGCGGAAAAGAGCATCGATATCCTCTCGCGCAATCCCGAAGGCTATGTCCTCCTGGTCGAGGGCGGGCGGATCGACCATGCCAGCCATGAGTCCAATGCCTATCGCACGCTCTCCGATGCCGCGGCGATGAACGAAGCCGTCAAGGCGGTTCTGCGCAAGGTCAACCTCGACGAGACCCTGATCGTGGTCACCGGCGACCACAGCCATACCCTGACGATGGCCGGCTATGCCAAGCGCGGCAACCCGATCCTCGGCATTTCCGTCGGGGTCGACGACGAACCGATCTACGGCACCGACGGCAAGACCTATACCACCATCGGCTTCGCCAACGGTCCAGGCGGCTACAAGCAGCCCAAGGAACGGCCGATGCTGACAACGGAGGAAGCCACCAAGCCCGACTTCGTGCAGCACTCGCTGGTGCCGCTGTCGAGCGAAACCCATGGCGGCGAAGATCTGGGCATCTATGCCATCGGGCCCTGGGCGCACCTGTTCCAGGGCACGGTGGAAGAGAACTACACCTTCCACGTCATGAACTTCGCCTCGAAGATCGGCGAAAGGCTGAAGGCCAAGAGCCAGCAATAACGAGGCTGGCGACAGTCGTCCCCTGCAAGTGCAGCCGGAGGAGCAATCCTCCTGCTGCCGTCGCTTTGCCAAACCTGGCTCTGCCTTCCGGCGAGGGCAGCATCGGACTCGAGTCCGATGCTGTAGGTTGTTGTTGTCATCGCTTTTGCCGAAAACCGGTGTCTATTTTTCGGCACGATGCTCTAGCAAGCTCGTTCGAGATCCAGCGTCCAGGTCTGGCCAACGAGGTCCTTGCCGAAGGAATGGTGGCGGTTTTCCGCCACCAGCTGGAAGCCTTCGGCCTGATAGATCTTCCTTGCCGCCGCCAGGACGTCGTTGGTCCATAGCGTGAGGGAGGCATAGCCGAGGGCTCGGGCGCGCTCGATGCAGGCGCGCACCAACCTCTTGCCCAGTCCATGTCCGCGGGCGCTGGGATCGACATACAGCAGGCGCAGCTTGGCAATGGAGGGGGCATCGCTCTTCATCAGGAAGATCGAGCCGACGATACGTCCGTCGAGTTCGGCAATCCAGGCATCCTCGCGCGCCGGATCGAAGTTGGCGGCAAAATCACCCAGGATGGTGGCGACCAGCCCTTCATAGGTCCAGTCCCAATCATATTCCTGGTGGTAGAGCTGGGCCTGGCGATGGATGACCCAGCCAAGATCCCCGGGCCGGGGCTTGCGGAGAATGATAGGCTGTGGCGAAGGCTCCTTTACGTCGAGCAGCTTCTTGATCTCCTGCATCGCGCCGACGAGTTGGCCGCGATCTCCGTCCCCGAGAGGGGAGAGCAGGGTGTCGAGCTGCGCGGTGGTACCGGCTTCGAGCTCGGCAAAGGCATGGCGTCCCGCAGGCGACAGCGACAGCAGATCGCGGCGGGCATGAGCAGGGTCGGTGCGGCTTTCCACCAGCCGGTGGGCCTTCAGGCGCGCGACGATCCGGCTGAGATGTGCCTTGTCCATGTCGAGGCGCCGGCCGATGTCGGCGGCCGTCTGTTCCCCGGCAGTGGCGAGCTCGTAGAGCACGCGCGCTTCCGGCAAAGGGAAGGGGCTGGCAGGCATGTGCCGATCGAGCAGGCGCAGTTTATGGGTGTAGAAGCGGTTGAAGTCACGGATATCGTCGATGACGGACATGGGAGGAGCCATTGAATGTTGACTTAGTCAACATTTGAATCAAGTGTCGATTTGTCAAACGAAATCGTGGGCCGACTCCGCTCTTTGCCGTCCGGACCCGGCGATTAAACTGTTTTGCCTGCTGGCCGATCCCTATATGAAGGCATCGGAGTTTGATCATGCCTTCTTTCCGTACCACGCGCCGCGTGAAGCATTCGCCTGCCGACATGTTCGATCTGGTGGCCGATGTCGAAAAATACCCGCTCTTCGTGCCGCTCTGCTCGGCGCTGCGGGTGCGCAGCCGCCAGCCGCAGGACGATGGACGGCTGGTCATGGTCGCCAACATGACCGTGGCCTACAAGCTGATCCGAGAAACCTTTGCCAGCCGCGTGACCATAGACAGGGACAAGCTGCAGATCCTGGTCGAATATCTCGATGGCCCCTTCAGCCATCTGGAGAATCGTTGGTCCTTCAAGGATGACGGGGCAGGGGGCTGCGTCGTCGAGTTCTTCATCGACTATAGTTTCCGCTCCCGCACGCTCGGCATGCTGATGGGGGCGATGTTCGAGGCCGCCTTCCGTCGTTTCGCCGAGGCCTTCGAGAAAAGGGCGGATGTCGTCTATGGCCGCAAGGCGATCGCGGCGTCTTAGCGCTATGGTTGCGTTCGCGTGAGGGAGCAGGAGCATCGGTTGAGGGGAGTGTCAACCTCCCGGCTGACAGCCCGCTTGCCGGCAAGCGCTTCCTTTCACGACGTCAGCCGGGAGGCCGACACTCCGGGTCCCCTTCGCATGAAAACACAACTGTAATGTTAGACGGTCACCCTGATCTCGCCGGCAAGTCTCAGCAGGAGGTCGAGAGCCTGCTCGACCGCGTGCCTGCGGATCTGTGAGCGCGACAGGTCGCCAAAGCGGCGCTCGACATGCAGGCGCGGCCCTTGACGGCTCCAGGCCGCAAAATGCACGAGGCCGACGGGCTTGGCGGCCGTGCCGCCGCCAGGGCCGGCAACGCCCGTGATCGCCACGGCCAGACCGGCGCGCGAATGGAGCACCGCTCCTTCCGCCATGGCGAAGGCGACGCTTTCGCTCACCGCGCCGTCGCGTTCGATCAGGTCCGGCGAGACGCCGAGCATCTGCGCTTTCGCCTCGTTGGAATAGGTGACGAAGCCGCGATCGACCACGTCGGACGAGCCCGGAATAGCGGTGAGGGCGCCGGCGACCAGCCCGCCGGTGCATGATTCCGCCGTTGCGGCCATGAGGCCCTTGGCTCGGCAAGCCGCGAGCACCTTGGTGGCTTGTTCGAAGAAGATCTCGTCATTCATGGCCGGTATCCTCACTCGGAGCGCGGACATCCTGTCCGCTCTTGAAAGCATAAAGTTGGAGGCAAAGAGGCGGAGATCGCGACATGCCTCCATGTCGCTGAGATGTCCGCGCTCCGATCAGCCCCAGGGCAGCCTTACGGTCGCCGATGCCATGGCGGCGATGCCTTCGCGCCGGCCGGTAAAGCCCAGGCCTTCGGTGGTGGTCGCTTTGACGCCCACCCGGTCGACGGCAATTCCGGCGATCTCGGCGATGCGCGCCCGCATGGCGTCCCGATGCGGGCCGACCTTGGGCGCTTCGCACAGCAGCGTGACGTCGAGATGGGCGATCGCGCCGCCTCGCGCTCGCACCAGGCCGACGGCGTGCGCCAGGAAGCGATCGGACGAGGCGCCCTTCCATTGCGGGTCGGAAGGCGGAAAATGCGAACCGATGTCACCGTCGCCGATCGCACCGAGAATGGCGTCCGTCAGGGCATGAAGACCGACATCGGCATCCGAATGTCCCTTCAGCGCGCGCTCATGCGGGATCTTCACGCCGTTGAGCCAGACATGGTCGCCTTCGTCGAAGGCATGGACGTCGAAGCCGGTTCCGGTTCGGATGTCGCCGAGGGCCGCCAGGTCGTTGGCCGCCTGTTCCGCCCGCTGGAAGTCGCTTTCCGTCGTCAGTTTCATGTTGGTCGCTTCGCCTTCGAAGATGTGGAGAGGATGGCCGGCCCATTCGGCGACGGCGCCATCGTCGGTCAGGGTCTCGATGCCGGCTTCGGCTGCCGCGAGATGGGAGGACAGGATCAGGTCGAAGCCGAAGGCCTGCGGCGTCTGGACGGCGCGCAGGAGGCTGCGTTCCGGGGTCGCCTTGACCCGGCCGTCCATGTCGATCTGCTTGATGGTATCGGTAACCGCCAACCCTGGCACGGCCGCCCCGTGCGCACGCGCCGCCTCGATCGCCCGGTCGATCAAAGCGGGGCTCGCGAAGGGGCGTGCGGCGTCATGCAGCAGCACGATATCGGGCCTGTCGCCATTCAGCGCCTTCAGCCCGGCGAGGCAGGACGCCTGCCGGGTGCTGCCGCCGGGAACGGAGCCCGCCTGCTTGCTGATTCCCGCCGAGCATGCGGCAAACAGGTCCTCGTCTCCCGCGCCGATCACCGTGACGATGCTGTCGATGGCGGGATGCTGCTCGAAAAGGGCGAGGGTGCGGGCGAGGACGCTTTGCCCTCCCAGAAGTCGATACTGCTTGGGAACGGCGCCACCGACCCGCGATCCGCGTCCCGCCGCGACGATCAGCGCCGCCACACGCAATTTGGCTGGAGCCTTCATGATCTTGATAACACGAACATAGATGGAATTCTTTCTCGCCACCGGCGCGGAACTTGTTACACTCGCAGACGAAGTGGCGAAATGCCTGTGGCGCAGGAAAATTGCGACCGGGCACGGTCAAGGTAGTATTTTGGTGGATCGAAGTTTGGAGGCACAAGCGCCTCGGTCGAGTGATGGTGCACATCTATCCGTGCCGCAATTACGGCAAGGAGAGCAGGCGCGCCGTCACCACACCTATGCGGCGCTTGATCTCGGCACGAATAATTGCCGCCTTCTGGTTGCGCGCCCGACGGGAGAGGGATTTCGCGTCATCGACGCCTTTTCGCGCATCGTTCGGCTCGGCGAGGGACTGGGTGCCAGCGGCAGCCTACATATCAATGCCATGGGGCGGGCTGTCGACGCCCTGGCTGTCTGTGCGCAGAAGATGCGGGACCGGCGCGTCGATCGGGCGCGGCTGATCGCCACGGAGGCCTGCCGCGCGGCCGATAACGGATTGCTCTTCGTCGAGCGCGTGCTGAAGGAAACCGGGCTCGATCTCGAGATCGTCGACCGCGAGACAGAGGCCCGGCTAGCCGCTGCCGGCTGCATCCCGCTGATCGACCGCAATCTCGACGGCGTGGTGCTTTTCGACATCGGCGGTGGGTCTTCGGAGATCGTCTGGCTCGACATCGATCCGGCCGACCGGAACCGACAGCCCAGGGTGCGCGGCTGGACGTCGCTTCCCGTCGGGGTGGTGACACTCTCCGAACGCCATGGCGGCGTCAGGGTGACGCGCGAGAGTTTCGAGCGCATGGTGGACGATGTATCGGGCATGCTGGCCTCGTTCGCGCACCGCGAAGCGATCGCCAAGCGTGTCAAGCGCCTGCATCTGCTGGGCACTTCCGGCACGGTGACCACCATGGCCGGTATTCATCTCGATCTTCCCCGCTATGACCGGCGCCGGGTGGACGGCTTGTGGATGTCGCGCGGCGAGATCGACAACGTGCTCGAACGCTTGCTGGACATGACCTATGAGGAACGCGTCGCCAATGCCTGTATCGGCCCGGAGCGGGCTGATCTGGTGATGGCCGGATGTGCCATTTTCGAAGCCATACGGCGGGCTTTTCCCTGTGAACGATTGCGCGTGGCCGATAGGGGCCTGCGCGAAGGATTATTGGTGCAGATGATGCAGGAGGATCGCGTCTGGCGTCACAATGGTGCGGGGCGCAACCCGTGAGTGGCGGAGCAGGCAAGGGTGGTTCAGGCAAGGGCAAGAACAGTTCGGGCCGGGGCAGCGGTGCGCGCGAACTGGGTGTGCGGCTGAAGACGGCGCGGGGGCGGACCCATTCCTCGCAGCTCTGGCTCGAGCGCCAGCTCAACGATCCCTATGTCGCCCGCGCCAAGCGCGAGGGACGGCGTTCGCGCGCGATCTACAAGCTGATCGAGATCAACGACAAGGCCAAGCTGCTCAAGCCCGGCCAGCGCGTGCTCGACCTTGGCGCGGCCCCCGGTGGCTGGTCGCAATTGGCGGCTGAGATCACCGATTCCGTCAACGGCCGCGGCAAGGTGGTGGCAATCGACCTCCTGCCCATCGATCCCATTCCCGGTGTCGATTTCGAGCAGATGGACTTCATGGACGATGCGGCGCCCGACCGGTTGAAGGCGATGCTCGGCGGCCCCGCCGATCTCGTGCTGTCCGACATGGCCGCCAACACGGTGGGCCATCGTGCCACTGACCATCTGCGCATCATCGCGCTGGTCGAGGCCGCGGCCTATTTCGCTGTGGAAGTGCTGGCTCCGGGCGGAGCCTTTCTCGCCAAGGTCTTCCAGGGGGGCACCGAAGGCGATGTCCTCACCTTGCTCAAGCGTGACTTCGCTGTGGTGAAGCACTTGAAGCCGGCGGCGAGCCGCGCAGGTTCCAGCGAAATGTATGTGCTTGCCACGGGATTCCGGGGCAGGAAGGAAACCGATTCCGCCGATTGAAGCTCGATTCCCGGAAGTGCGGGCATCCGGCCCGCCTTTTTCGCTTCTCTTCGCACCGCTTCCGGGAGCAGGCGGGATGCCTTGCGGCGCCCTGGAAACGCGCTCTATCCACCAAAGTTGGAAAGTTCATCGCGAGAAATCCCTGTCCGGATGACTTGATCCCGGCAGCGCGCCATTGCACAAGTGCGCAATCTCAAGTTCGGACTGATGATGGCTGATCCTCTTAAAATCGGTATTGCCGGCCTTGGCACCGTCGGTGCCTCCACCATTCGCCTTCTCGATCGTCGTGCCAATGCGCTTGCCGCCAGTTGCGGCCGGGCCGTGACGGTGACCGCCGTTTCCGCCCGCTCGCGAACGCGCGACCGCGGCCTGCCGATGGAGCGTTTCCGCTGGTTCGATGACCCCGTCGAACTGGCCCGTGATCCCGGGATCGACGTCTTCGTCGAATTGATGGGCGGTGAGGAGGGGGCGGCGCACGAGGCGGTGAAGGCGGCCCTCGATGCCGGCAAGCCGGTGGTCACCGCCAACAAGGCTCTGCTGGCGCGCCACGGCGTCGATCTCGCCAGGCGGGCCGAGAAGGCCGGCGTCGCGCTCAATTTCGAGGCGGCCGTCGCCGGCGGCGTGCCGATCATCAAGACACTGCGCGAAGCCCTAATCGGCAACAATATCGATCGCGTCTATGGCATCCTGAACGGTACCTGCAACTACATCCTGACCAAGATGGAGGCCGAGGGCCTGTCCTTCGATGCCTGCCTGAAGGAGGCGCAACGCCTGGGTTATGCCGAAGCCGATCCCACTTTCGACATTGGCGGCTTCGATACTGCCCATAAGCTTGCTTTGCTTACCAGCCTCGCCTTCGGTACGCAGGTGAACGCGGATGCCATCCATGTCGAGGGCATCGAGCGCATCACCACCGAGGATCTGCTGGCCGCCGACGAGCTCGGCTACCGCGTCAAGCTTCTGGGCGTCGCTACGCGCTCCGAAGCCGGCGTGGAGCAGCGCGTCCACCCGACCATGGTGCCGAAATCGACCCCGATCGCTCAGGTCAACGGCGTCAC
Source organism: Labrys sp. (in: a-proteobacteria) (assembly GCF_047605565.1). NCBI lineage: Bacteria > Pseudomonadati > Pseudomonadota > Alphaproteobacteria > Hyphomicrobiales > Xanthobacteraceae > Labrys > Labrys sp. (in: a-proteobacteria). The sequence continues at coordinate 12,690 of NZ_JASGFM010000066.1, read as the reverse complement.
CAACGCGGTGGCGGTCGATGCCGATGCCGTGCCGGAACTGACCCTGGTCGGCCCGGGCGCCGGTGGAGAAGCCACGGCCTCCGCCGTGATCGGCGACATCGCCGATATCGCGCGCGGCCAGGCCGGAGCGCCGTTCGGGCGCAAGACCGGCGATCTCGAGCCCCTGCCGGCCGCCGCCATGCAGGCCCATAAGGGCGGGTATTATGTCCGCCTTTCGGTGGCGGACAGGCCGGGCGCCGCAGCAGGCATCGCCACGCGTATGGCCGAGCGGGGGATCTCGCTGGAATCGATCGTGCAGAAGCATCGGGGCGGCAAGGTCTATGGCGGCGACGATCCGAGCAAGGTCGCCGGCGCCGTGCCCGTCATCCTCATCACCTATGCCACCACCGAGGCCGATATTCGAGGGGCCGTCGATGCCATGGTTGCCGATGGCTACATCGTGGAAACGCCGCAATTGATCCGCATCGAGCGCGAGTAAGCAGCATCTCAGGGCGTGTCGCGGGGCAGGTTTGCTGCCTCGAACGCCAAGCCGTAACTGACGACACACTCTAACAACGGAGGAAGCCATGTCGGAGATTATTCAGGTCAAGCCGACGGATGTCATCGAGCGCATCCTTTCCCTTGAACTGGTCCGTGTGACCGAACGCGCCGCCGTTGCCTCGGCATTGCTGCGTGGACGAGGGGATGAAAAGGCCGCCGACAAGGCGGCGGTCGACGCCATGCGGCGCGAGCTCAACAAGATGCCGATCGACGGCACCGTGGTGATCGGCGAGGGCGAGCGCGACGAGGCGCCGATGCTGTTCATCGGTGAGAAGGTCGGCAACGGCCTGGGCCCGAAAGTCGACATCGCCGTTGACCCGCTGGAAGGCACCACGCTCTGTGCCAAGGACATGCCGGGTTCGATCGCCGTGATGGCGATGGCTTCGGCCGGCTCGCTCCTCAACGCCCCGGACGTCTACATGGACAAGATTGCCATCGGACCTGGTTACGCCGAGGGGGTCGTGGATCTCGACGCCAGTGTCGAAGACAACCTGCATGCCCTGGCCAAGGCCAAGGGCGTCAAGCCGCGCGAACTGACCGCCCTGGTGCTCGATCGTCCACGCCACGCCCCGATCATCGAGGCGATCCGCAAGGTCGGCGCTTCGATCCGCGTCATCACCGACGGCGACGTCGCGGGCGTGATCTTCACCACCAATGCCCATGAGACCGGCATCGACATCTATCTGGGCATTGGCGGCGCTCCGGAGGGCGTGCTGGCGGCTGCGGCTCTGCGCTGCGTCGGCGGCCAGATGCAGGGACGCCTCATCCTCGACACCGAGGCCAAGCGCGAACGCGCGCTGAAGATGGGCGTCACCGATCCGACCCGCAAATACAAGATGGAAGAGCTCGCTTCCGGCGACGTGATCGTCGCGGCGACCGGTGTCACCGATGGGGCTTTGCTCCAGGGCGTGAAGTTCCGCGGGCCCGTGATCACCACCGAGACGGTGATCTATCGTTCGCTCAACGGCACGGTGCGCCGTATCCACGGCGAGCATCGCCAGATGTCGAAGTTCAATCTCGACTGATGGAGATCCGTGCGCTCACGGCCGAGGATCGCCCTGCCTGGGAACCGCTCTGGCAGGGCTACCTCACTTTTTACAAGGCATCGGTGCCGGAGGAGACGACGGCGCTGACCTGGGCGCGGTTCCACGATCCTGCCGAGCCGATGTCCGCCTATGGCGCCTTCATCGATGGCCGGCTTGCCGGCATCGTGCACCTGATCCTGCATCGCTCGACCTGGACGCCGGGCCCTTATTGTTATCTGCAGGACCTGTTCACCGCCGAATGGGCTCGCCGCCGAGGTGTCGCCCGCGCCCTGATCGAATGGTCCTATCAGGAGGCCACGCGCTGGGGAGCCAGCCGCATCTACTGGCTGACCCACGAGAGCAATGTCGAGGCCCAGGCCGTTTACGATCAGGTGGCATCCCGTTCGGGCTTCATCCAATATCGCAAGATGCTGCCGGCCTGAACGGCCGGCAGGGACGTCGTCGCATCACGGCCTCGCTTCGAGGATGAGATTGAACGGTGTCTCCGTCGCACGGCGGAACCGGGTGAAACCCGCTTCATTGGCCACCTTGCGCAGGCGGGCCTCGCCGGCCTGTGCGCCGAGGGCCAGACCGACCTCCTGATCGAGCGAGGCTGGCGTGCAGATCACGGTCGAGGCGGCGTAATAGACGCGTCCGACCGGGTTGAAATTATCCTCGAGCCGGTCGTTGGCGAAGGGCTCGACCAGCATGCAGGTTCCTTCGGGCGCCATCGTGGACCTGACATGGCGCATGGCCCCGACGGGGTCGCCCATATCGTGCAGGCAATCGAAGAAGCAGACGAGATCGTAGCCGCGCGCCGGCACCGTCTTGGCGGTGCTCACCTCGAACGTGACGCGGTCGGCCATTCCCGCGGCCTCGGCGGCGCTTCTGGCGTCGTCGATCGAACCCGGATGATAGTCGAAGCCGTAGAAGCGCGAATTGGGGAAGGCCCGGGCCATGATCATGGTCGAAACGCCATGCCCACAGCCGATATCGGCAACGGTTGCGCCTTGCTCCAATTTCTCCATCACGCCCTCCAGGGCAGGCAGCCATTCCTGCACGAGATGATGGCGATAGGCGGTGCGGAAGAAACGGGCCGTACCGCAGAACAGGCATTTGTCGCGCTTGTCCCAACCGACCCCCTTGCCGGTGCGGAACGCATCGGAGATGGCGGGTTCGTCTCGCAGGGTCGCGGCGACGAGATCGCCCACGGCGCCCAGGAAGACCGGGCTGTCCTCGTCGGCGAAGACCGCCGCCTGTTCCGGTTGCATGGAAAAGTGGCCCGTCCCCGGATCGTAGACCACATAGTCCGATGCGGCCTGCGCGGCGAGCCATTCGCGGATGTAGCGCTCGGATGTCCCGGTCTTCTCGGCGAGTTGCTGGGAGGTCATCGGCCCGGCCTCGGCGAGGGCCTTGTAGAGGCCGAGCTTGTCCCCGATGAGGAGCAGCGATGCGTTCATCGCGGCCCCGACATCGCTGAGCATCTTGCCCATGAAGGCGTTGAGTTTGTCCGGGTCTATCGTTGCATTCTGTAAGGCCATCGCTGTTCTCCTGTCGTCGAATGCGGCCTGCCGCCGCCGGCACCGGACTCCCTTGGCGATGCGATCCTTGCGTCCTTCGTTTCGAGACACGCGTGAGGTATCGCTGTCTGACGACAGCGATCCGCAACTTGAACCGTGAAAATTGACGACGCTTGAACTGGCTCGATCACGAGACGAAAGCGGAAGGCTTGCATGACGCCCGCGCCGGGAACCCATGCCGGCAACGATGACATCTTCGTCCTGGCTGGATCTTTCGTTACAACCCTGATTTGTGCGCAGCGAATACTACCACAGCAGGATGGGCACTGCTCTTGGCCTTTAGGCGGATGCCGCAGCGTCGTTACGGACAAAATCTCCGGCTTGCGGCCGATGGGCTGGCCATTTTTCGAGGCTTCGATTAGATCACCGGCATGTCACCACCCGCACCAGCATCCGGACAGCCTGGCCCGCAGCCCTTGTCCGTCTTCATCATCGCCTTCAACGAGGCCGATCGCATCGGTGCGACGATCGAGGCCGCGCGTGGCCTGACGGATGACCTGATCGTGGTCGATTCAGGCTCCACCGACGGCACGCAGGCGATCGCCGAAAAGCTCGGCGCCAGGGTGATCCACAATCCCTGGCCCGGGTATGGTCCGCAAAAGCGCTTTGCCGAGACGCAGTGCCGGCACAACTGGATTCTCAATATCGATGCCGACGAGGTGATATCACCGCAGCTGGCGGCCGAGATCCGTGACCTGTTCTCGGGCGACGGGCCTCAGGCCGATGGCTACGAGATCGACATCGCCGAGATCTTTCCGGGGGAAAGGGAGCCCCATCCATGGGGATACACGCTGGCACCGGTGCGGCTCTATCGATTCGATCGCGGCCGTTATGCCGATTCGACCGTGCATGACCGGGTGCACTTCAACGATCAACCGCGGATCGCACGGCTGAAGGGACGCATTCATCATTATTCGATCCGTTCGCTCGGCGATGAAATCGCCAAGTTGAACGCCTATACCGAGCAGCAGGCCGAAGATCTCGACAAGAGAGGCAAGACACTCAGCAGCTGGCGAATTCTGACCGAATTCCCCCTCAACTTCCTGAAGGCCTATATTGGGCGTCGTCATTTCGTACGCGGCCTCTACGGCATCGCGACGGCGACGAACTATGCCTATTTCCGTTTTCTTCGCCTGGCCAAGCATATGGAGCGACGTCGCCTGCGCAAACTTCGGTGATGCCATATCATTTGGCTTGTCTTCGGGAGGCGAAGGAGGGACAGTCCGCCTACATCATTCTCGAGGGGCGATGCGATGAGCGGCAAACCCGAATTCGATGCGCAGGCGGTCATCGATGCGATGGCACCGATGATCGGAATCGAAGTGGATCCCGATTTTCGCGAGGGCGTCGCCGCCAATCTGAAACTGACCGCCGATCTGGCACAGCTGGTGCTGTCCTTCCCGATCGAGGATGGCAATCAGCCCGCTGCGGTCTTCGAAGCATGACCAGCCTGCTCGATCAGGGCTGCTCGCCGCAACTGGGCATTCTGGAAATCTCCACCGGCATCCGCAGCGGCCGCTTCACGGCCCGCGCGGCGATCGAGCACACGCTTGCGCGCATCGAGCGGCTGGACGGCAAAGTCGGGGCCTTTACGGCGCTGCTCACCGAGCGCGCGCTGGCACGGGCCGACGCCATCGATGCCCGCCATGCCGCCGGCAAACCGGTCGGGGCCCTGGCCGGCGTGCCCTTCGCCGTGAAGAACCTCTACGATATCGCCGGTCTCGTCACCCTTGCCGGCTCCCGGATCAATCGGGACAATCCGCCCGCCACGCGGGACGCGACGTTGATCGAGCGTCTGGAAGGGCAGGGGGCGATCTGCGTGGGGGCGCTCAATATGAGCGAATACGCCTATGATTTCACCGGCCAGAACCCGCATGAGGCGCCCTCGCGAAACCCCCATGCCCTCGACCACCTGGCGGGAGGGTCTTCCAGCGGTCCGGCAAGTGCGGTGGCGGCGGGTTTCGTGCCCCTGGCCCTCGGCAGCGACACCAATGGCGCCATCCGCGTGCCAGCCTCGCTGTGCGGATTGTTCGGCTTGAAGCCGACCTTCGGGCGGCTCAGCCGCGCACGAAGTTTTCCATTCGTCGCCAGTCTCGATCACATGGGGCCGCTGGCCCGTTCGGCGCGTGACCTGGCTTTCGCCTATGATGCCATGCAGGGGCCCGATCCCGACGATCCGAGTTGTGCTCAGCGACCGGTGCAGCCGGCTCTGTTCGAACTCGGCCGTGGCATCGAGGGGCTGCGCATCGCCGTGGCGGATGGTTACTTCCGCCCGGAGGGCAATCGCGACGCTTTGGAGGCCGTACGGCGCTGCGCCAAGGCGCTCGACGCCAGCGAGGTCGTGGAGATCCCCCAGGCGGCCGTCGCCCGGGCAGCGGCCTTCCTGATCACCATAACCGAAGCTGGGGCGCTGCACCGCGACCGGTTGCGCGCCCGTGCCAAGGATTTCGCGCCAGGTGTCCGGGACCGGTTGATAGCGGGCAACATGGTGCCGGCGACCTGGGTAAGCGCGGCGCATCGCTTTCGTCATTGGTTCCAGGCGGAGATGCATCGCATCTTCGAGCGAATCGATCTGATTCTGGCGCCGGCGACACCTTGTCGTGCCCCCGGAATCGACGCGACCACCATCGAGGTCGGCGGTCAGGCCGTGCCTGTTCGCGCGAATCTGGGGCTGTTCACCCAGCCGATTTCCTTTATTGGACTGCCTGTGGTCACGGTACCGCTCTGGAACGAGGGCGAGAGGCTCCCCATCGGCGTACAGATCATCGCCCCCGCCTGGCGGGAGGATCTGGCCTTGCGGGCCGCTTGGGCGCTGGAAACGGCGGGAGTGGTGCGGGCACCGGTTGCCGATATCGAATGATGCCCGGTCCGCCGGGCAACAGCCTTTTGCGATTTGGTGCGATCGCCAGGAACGCAATGCCCCGTGGAACCAAAGAGTGAGAGTAGGCAAACGCCAAACGCGCTTTGCTCGAAGGAAAAGCAGACATAATGGTGAGTTCTTTGTTGCGTGCCATCGGGCTGGGGGCGCTTGCGGTAGGGTTGTGCTGGAGCGCCTTGCCGCAGCAAGCCCTAGCTGCCGCCATGGATTTCAAGGTGGTGAGCCTGTCCCTCGGCACCAGATGCGGCAAGCGCTGCCCCAGCCTGATGGTTGCCAATGGCGAGATGACGAGCGGCACGGTGGAACGTTTCATTGCCTTCGCTCAGCAGGCCTCGAAACTCGGCACCAGCAATGTGCTGATCATTGATTCGCCCGGTGGCCATCTGGTCGAGGGGGTCAATCTGGGCCATGTGCTGCGCAAATTGCGCACGAGCGTCTTCGTCGGGCGGGTTATCACGCTGGGCGGGCAGCCGGTTGCCGTCAACGGCTCCTGCATGTCGGCCTGCGTCTATGCGCTGATGGGGGGCAATAAGCGATTCGTCCCCACGGGATCGCGAGTCGGCGTGCACCGCGAATATCTGCCCAACAGTTCCGGCAGCGATCCGCTCTCGGTTCTGCGCAGCACGCGGCGATTCCCCGAAGTGACCCAGATGCTGCGTGCCTATTCGAAAAAAATGGGCGTGAACCCCGCTTTGATCGATCTGGCCGAGCAATATGGCGTCGGAAGCATCCGAATTCTGACGCCTGAGGACATCAGACGCTTTCGGCTGGCCCGCATTGCGAACTGAATTTCAAGTGCGTTGCGAATTGACGCTTGACACTGTGCGGGAGGCCCTCTAATCACCGCGCCACGCCAGCACGGTTCGCCGCCGCTGACGAGAGACGGGGGTGTAGCTCAGTTGGTTAGAGCGTCGGCCTGTCACGCCGAAGGTCGCGGGTTCAAGTCCCGTCACTCTCGCCATTTTGTGACAAAAAGCCAGCCTTCGGGCTGGCTTTTGCATTTTCAGCCCGGCAATATTCGCAAGCGTTCGGTTGCAGGCAGGCAGTGTCTTGCAACTCATAACGGCTATGCGCCAAGATCATGCCAGAATCGCCCGATATCCTGCCGCAGTGCGGTAGGAATCTCTTGGCTGGAACGCTTCCAAGCTTGCGCCTCCCATAGCCGTGGTTTAAGGCTCGCTGCAGGTCGTCCACGACGCAGCGTGAAGGTGGTTTTCCAAAGCGCTGTAGAGGGATGACCGGCGTGAGCGCCGCTGTCGAAGCGTGCCCATGCCCGTATCGTCCAAACGTGGCGACCCCGAGTTCAAGCGCTCCCGGTCGATCACAGCTGGAGCAAAGCGCGTTTCAGCGAAAGCGCCGCATTGCTCCAACTCTTTGTCTCGACGCGTCTTTGCGATTCTTGGTGAGCGCACCGGGGCGCAAAACGCTATAGGGTTCGTGCTGATGGACAACCTTCTTGCCGGCTATCTGCCGCTTATCATCTTCATCGGGGTCTCGGCCGTCATCGGCCTGGCGCTTCTGGTGGCGCCCTTCCTCGTGGCGTATCAGCGCCCGGATCCGGAAAAGCTCTCCGCCTATGAGTGCGGGTTCAATGCCTTCGACGACGCGCGCATGAAGTTCGATGTGCGCTTCTATCTTGTGTCGATCCTGTTCATCATCTTCGATCTCGAAGTGGCATTCCTGTTCCCCTGGGCGATCACGTTCAAGGAAGTCGGCCTGTTCGGCTTCACTTCGATGATGATTTTCCTGGCCGTGCTGACCATCGGCTTCGTTTATGAGTGGAAGAAGGGCGCGCTCGAATGGGATTGAACCTGGAGACATCAGGCGGCACGCTGGTGGCGCCGGCGCCCAAGGGCATCATCGACCCGAATACCGGCAAGCCGGTTGGGTCGACGGACCCGTTTTTCGTCGACATCAATGCCGAGCTGGCTGATCGCGGCTTCCTCGTCACTTCCGCCGACAACCTGATCAACTGGGCCCGCACCGGCTCGCTGATGTGGATGACTTTCGGCCTCGCCTGCTGCGCGGTCGAGATGATGCAGGTCTCGATGCCGCGCTATGATGTCGAGCGCTTCGGCTTCGCCCCGCGCGCTTCACCGCGCCAGTCGGACGTGATGATCGTCGCAGGCACGCTGACCAACAAGATGGCGCCGGCCCTGCGCAAGGTCTACGACCAGATGCCCGAGCCGCGCTACGTCATCTCGATGGGCTCCTGCGCCAATGGCGGCGGCTACTATCACTATTCCTATGCTGTCGTGCGCGGCTGCGACCGCATCGTGCCGGTCGACATCTACGTTCCCGGCTGCCCGCCCACGGCCGAAGCGCTGCTCTATGGCGTGCTGCTGCTGCAGAAGAAGATTCGCCGTACCGGCACCATCGAGCGTTGAGCGGAGCTGACATGGCAAACTCTGAAACTCTGCAGGGGATCGGCGAGGCGCTTCAGGCTGCCTTCCCGCAGGCCGTCTCCAATGTCGTGCATGCTTTTGGCGAACTGACCGTCACCACCGATCCCGACAATATCCTGGCGGTGCTCAAGCACCTCAGGGACGATGCCGGCACGCGCTTCGTTTCGATCATCGATGTCTGCGGGGCCGATTATCCGGCGCGTGAAAAGCGCTTCGACGTGGTCTATCACCTGCTGTCGCCGACCAAGAACGCGCGCATCCGCGTGAAGGTGGAAACCGACGAGGCGACCCCGGTTCCCTCGGCTGTCGCACTGTTCCCCGGCGTGCTCTGGTTCGAGCGCGAAGCCTACGATCTCTACGGCATCCTGTTCACCGGCCATCCGGACCTGCGCCGGTTGCTGACCGACTACGGCTTCGACGGCCATCCCTTGCGCAAGGACTTCCCGATGACCGGGTTCGTCGAGGTGCGCTGGGACGACGAGGCCAAGCGCGTGGTCTACGAACCTGTCAGGCTCAATCAGGAATTCCGCAACTTCGATTTCCTGTCGCCATGGGAAGGGACGGATTATGTCCTGCCCGGCGACGAGAAGGCGAAGGCGAGCTGACGCGCTCCCGCGCGCCGGATCAGGACTAGCAAGACTCTCGAAATGGCTCCGAACCAGCTGGCCAACTCGGAAAGTTTGGAAACGACATGAACGACCAACCGCATCTACGCAATTTTGCGATCAATTTCGGCCCGCAGCATCCGGCGGCCCACGGCGTGTTGCGTCTGGTCATGGAGCTCGACGGCGAAGTGGTCGAGCGTGTCGATCCCCATATCGGCTTGCTGCATCGCGGTACCGAGAAGCTGATCGAAGCCAAGACCTTCATGCAGGCCATTCCCTATTTCGATCGGCTCGATTACGTCGCGCCGATGAACCAGGAGCATGCCTATTGCCTGGCCATCGAGCGTCTGCTCGGTATCGAGGTACCCAAGCGCGGGCAGCTCATCCGCGTGCTCTATTCCGAGATCGGACGCCTGCTTTCGCATCTGCTCAACGTCACCACCCAGGCCATGGACGTCGGCGCGCTGACCCCGCCGCTGTGGGGCTTCGAAGAGCGCGAGAAGCTGATGATCTTCTACGAGCGTGCTTCGGGCAGCCGCATGCATGCCGCCTATTTCCGCACCGGCGGTGTTCACCAGGACCTGCCGCCTGAACTGATCGACGATATCGAAGCCTTCTGCGATCCCTTCCTCAAGGTCTGCGACGATCTGGAAGGCCTGCTCACCGACAACCGCATCTTCAAGCAGCGCAATGTCGATATCGGCATCGTGTCGCTCGACGATGCCTGGGCCTGGGGCTATTCGGGCGTGATGGTGCGTGGCTCGGGGGCCGCCTGGGACCTGCGCAAGTCGCAGCCCTATGAATGCTATGCCGAGCTCGATTTCGACATTCCGATCGGCAAGAACGGTGACAATTACGACCGCTACTGCATCCGCATGGAAGAGATGCGCCAGTCGATCCGCATCATGAAGCAGTGCTGCGCGCTGCTGCGTGCAACGAGTGGGCCGGTTTCGGCCGCCGACAACAAGGTCGTGCCACCCAAGCGCGGCGAGATGAAGCGTTCGATGGAAGCGCTCATCCACCATTTCAAGCTCTACACCGAGGGCTATCATGTGCCCGCCGGCGAGGTCTATGCGGCGGTCGAGGCGCCAAAGGGCGAATTCGGCGTCTATCTGGTCTCGGATGGCGGCAACAAGCCCTATCGCTGCAAGATCCGCGCGCCGGGTTTTGCACATCTGCAGTCGATGGATTGGCTGTGCCGCGGCTACATGCTGGCCGACGTTTCCGCCATTCTCGGTTCTCTCGACATCGTGTTCGGCGAAGTCGATCGTTGATTTGGGTCGCAGCCGGCGTTGAACCGGTTGCAAAAGCGTCTTGCGATTTGAGGGGATCACCACGAATCGCAAAGACGCGTCGAAACCAGGAGTGAGAGCAACAGTACGTTTGCCAAGACGCACTTTGCTCTAGCAGTTAAAGAGGAATGCGCATGTCCGTCCGCAGGCTCGCGCCCCAGGAACTCCAGCCGGCAAGCTTTGCCTTCACGTCCGAAAACGAGGCGTGGGTGGAAAAGCAGATTGCCAAATACCCGCCCGGCCGCCAGGCCTCGGCGGTGATACCGCTGTTGTGGAAGGCGCAGGAACAGGCCGGTGGCTGGGTGTCCCAGGCAGCGATCGAGGTGATCGCGGCGCGTCTGGGCATGGCGAAGATCCGCGTTCTGGAGATCGCGACCTTCTACACCATGTTCAACCTGGAGCCGGTGGGCAAATATTTCATACAGCTCTGCGGTACCACGCCCTGCCAGCTGCGCGGCGCCGAGGCGATCCGCGACGTGGTCAAGAAACGCGTCGGTCCGGAACGTCATGTGACCGCCGATGGCAATTTCTCATGGCTGGAGGTCGAGTGCCTCGGGGCTTGCTGCAATGCGCCGATGGTGCAGATCAACGCCGATTTCTATGAAGATCTCACTCCCGAGATCATGGAACGCATCATCGACGATCTCGCTGCCGGCAAGGAAGTGAAGCCGGGGCCACAGAACGGCCGCTTCTCGTCCGAGCCGGAAGGAGGCGCCCAGACCCTGAACGACCCGGCGCTCTATGACGGCTCGGTCATCGGCTCCTGGAAAAAGCGCTTCGAGGAAGAAAAGGCCAAGCTGGAAGCCGCGAAGGCCGAGGCAGCCAAGGCGGAAGCTGCAAAGGCTGCCGGTACACCTCCTCCTCCTGCTCCCGCTACGACGGCGGCACCTGTAGCTGCAGCTCCGGCGGCAGCGCCAGCCCCCGCCGCACCGGTGCCCGCTCCTGTTTCCGATGATCACAAGCCGGTCCTGCTGAAGGCCGCTCGCGAGGGCGGGCCTGACGATCTCAAGCTGATCCACGGCGTTGGTCCCAAGCTCGAGGAAATGCTGCACCAGATGGGTGTCTATCACTTCGATCAGATCGCCGCCTGGAACGACAGCAACCTTGCCTGGGTCGACCAGAATCTCGGGGCTTTCAAGGGTAGGGCCCTGCGGGACGGCTGGATCGAGCAGGCCAAGAAACTCGCGACCGGCTGGCGTCCCGAAAACCCGGCCGGCGAGAAGTTGGATTGAAGTGGGCGGGAAGGGGCATGACGCCATCCTTCCCACCTGAGCGTTTTAAGAAGTTTCATTATTGACAGGTTCGCCATGCTTGCTGATCGCGACCGCATCTTCACCAATCTCTACGGCCTCCAGTCACCCGGACTGCAGGCGGCCATCAAGCGTGGCTCGTGGGACGGTACCAAGCAGATCCTCGAGATGGGCCAGGACTGGATCATCAACGAGATGAAGGCTTCGGGCCTGCGGGGACGCGGCGGCGCCGGCTTCCCCACCGGCCTGAAATGGTCCTTCATGCCGAAGAAATCGGATGGCCGGCCGAGTTATCTCGTCGTCAATGCCGACGAGTCCGAGCCGGGCACCTGCAAGGATCGCGAGATCATGCGGCATGATCCGCAGCATCTGGTCGAAGGCTGCCTGATCGCCTCCTTCGCCATGAATGCGCATGCCTGCTATATCTATATCCGCGGCGAATATATCCGTGAGCGCGAGGCCCTGCAGCGCGCCGTCGACGAGGCCTACGAAGCCGGCCTGATCGGCAAGAACAACAAGCACGGCTGGGATTTCGATCTCTACGTCCACCATGGCGCCGGTGCCTATATCTGCGGCGAGGAGACCGCGCTGCTCGAAAGCCTCGAGGGCAAGAAGGGCATGCCGCGCATGAAGCCGCCCTTCCCGGCGAATATGGGCCTTTATGGTTGCCCGACCACGGTGAACAACGTCGAGTCGATCGCCGTCGCCCCCACCATCCTGCGGCGCGGGGCAGGCTGGTTCGCCGGCATCGGCAACCCCAACAATGTCGGCACCAAGCTCTTCTGCGTGTCGGGGCATGTGAACAAGCCCTGCAACGTCGAAGAGGCAATGGGCATTCCCTTCCGCGAACTGATCGAGCGCCATTGCGGCGGCATCCGCGGCGGCTGGGACAATCTGAAGGCGGTCATTCCGGGCGGATCGTCGGTGCGCATGGTGCCGGCCGAACAGATCATCGACACGCCGATGGATTTCGACTCGCTCTCGAAATTGCGCTCGGGTCTGGGCACCGCCGCCGTCATCGTGATGGACAAGTCCACCGACGTGGTGCGTACGATCGCCCGGCTTGCCTATTTCTACAAGCATGAGAGCTGCGGCCAGTGCACGCCCTGCCGCGA
>NZ_JASGFM010000065.1:0-22718 GCF_047605565.1 Labrys sp. (in: a-proteobacteria) | reverse complement strand
GCGCGGACATCTCTGCGACTTTACGACTTGTCGCTGAGATGTCCGCGCTCCGAAGCGTGATTTCCGACGGATCGGGAGGCGCCGTCAGCTCTGTTGCTCGATCGCCGAGCGGGCGATGGCCGCGTCTTGCTCCGGGCTGCCGCCCGAAACCCCCAGGCCGCCGATCAGGGCTCCCTCAACGTCGAACAAGGGCTCGCCGCCTCCCACCAGCAGCAGGCCGCCATGGTGGATATGGTCGAAATGCAGGAGCGGTTCCCCGATTTTCAACGGCGCGCTCAGGGCAGCGGTGGGGGCCTGGAACATCACCGAGGTTCGAGCCTTGGCGATGGCAAGCTCATTCGATGCCAGCCAGGCGCCGTCCATGCGGGAGAAGGTCACCAGGTTGGCGCCCTTGTCGAGCACGGCGAAGACCGCCTTCATGCCAGTCTTCTCCGCGGCGGTGCGCGCCTTGGCGACGACGCCATGCGCTTCTTCGAGCGTGATCTCAGGCATTCTGGCTCCACTCGGTTTCCTGCCATTGCCTGGCGGCCTTGATGGTGTCGAGGGGGCGCATGGTGCGATAGAGATGGTCCTCGGCCGGAATGATCTCGACCATGGCATCGATCATCTCCTGCGGATCGTTCTGGTCCGCCAGGGCGCCGGCGAAGTCCGGCATGGGCACGACCACGCTGCCGGCGTCATACCACTGGGTATGGCTCTCCGCACCGGTGTCGTTGAAGCCGGTGCCGAACACGCCCGGGTTCACGGTCGCGACCTTGACGCCATAGGGCGCCAGCTCGGCCCTCATCGAGCCGGCGATGGCCTCGATGGCATGCTTGGTGGCGCAATAGACGCCGACGAAGGGGATGACGAGGATGCCGCCCATCGAGGAGGTCCACACCACCTTGCCGGCCTTGCGCGCCACCATCTTCGGGACGATGCCCTGAACCAGCCTGATATGGCCAAAGACGTTGATTTCGAACGATTCACGCATGCGTTGCATCGGGATGTCGATGACGGAGCCGCTTTCCATCACGCCGGCATTGAGCACGAGGATGTCGGGATCATAACCCGCGGCATGCGCGATATCGATGTCGTCGAGGAGGTTGAGCTTGATGATCTCGAGCTTGACGCCCGCGGCCGCGGCGTCGGCGCGCAGGCTGCGCACCAGGGGCCAGGATTCGGCGGTCGCGACGACTTGGTGCCCCTGGCGGGCCAGCTCGATCGCCGCGCCGCGGCCGAAACCGGAACTGGCGCCGGTGATCAGGATTTTCTTCGACATGGTCTTCCTCCGTTCTCGATGATCGAGATCCGGGAACCACCCTAAGGAAGCTTGACTGCTGCAACAATCTCGCCAATTCTTGATGTTGAGATGAGAGATATTCATCAATTGAAGAGCGGCGATCTCTTCGCACTCACCGTGTTCCTCTCGGTTGCCGCCCATCGCAATTTCCGAGCGGCGGCGATCGAGCTCGACGTCACGCCCTCGGCAGTCAGCCATTCGGTCAAGAGTCTCGAACAGCGCCTCGACGTTCGCCTGTTCAACCGCACGACCCGCAGCGTCTCCCTCACCGATGCGGGGGAACGTCTCGCCGCCAAGCTCAGGCCGGCGGTGTCCTCGATCGCCGAGGCGCTGCAGGTGGTCGACGATTTCCGCGAGGCGCCCAGCGGGACGGTGCGGATCAATTCCAGCGAGGGCGCGATCCGCCTCGTGCTGCTGCCGGTGCTGGCACGCTTTGCCAGGGACTATCCGCAGGTCCATCTCGATATCGTCAGCGACGGCCGGCTAAGCGACGTCGTCGCCGATGGCTTCGATGCCGGTATCAGGCTGGCCGAGGCGGTGCCGCAGGACATGATCGCGGTCCGCCTCACCGAGACGGCACGCTTTGCCGCGGTAGCGTCGCCGGGCTATTTCGCGGCCCATGGCCGGCCGGCGGTGCCGCAGGACCTGCATCGCCACGCCTGCATCCGCTTTCGCTTCGACAGTGGCGCGATCTATCGCTGGGAATTCGAGCATCACGGCACGACGGAGACGATCAACGTCACGGGGCCGCTCACGCTGACCGACCAACCCCTGATGGTCGAGGCGGCGATCCAAGGCATCGGCATCGCCTTCGTGCCCGATCATCTGGTGGTGGGCGCCCTGGCGGACGGGCGCCTCGAACGCATTCTCGAGGACTGGTGCCCGGCTTTTCCGGGGCTATGCCTCTATTATCCCGGGCACCGCCACGTCTCGGCCGGGCTGCGCGCCCTGATCGCCGCCATCCGCGCGGGATGACGGCGTGTCTAATACCCACCCCTTTCAAGGTGTTTGGAACGAACCGCGAAAAGGCTGGGATAGGGCACTACGACCCCTCATCCGCCTGCCGGCACCTTCTCCCGCAAGGGGAGAAGGGATCATTTCGTCAGCCGCAACGCCAGCCGATCGCCTTCTCCCCCTGCGGGAGAAGGTGCCCCGAAGGGGCGGATGAGGGGTTTCGCCGCTCGTCCGAACTTCACACATCAACACCCTGAAAGGGGGGGTGTCTAATACCAGGCCTCATAAAGCTTGACCTGTCATCCCCGGCCGAGCTTCGCGAGGGTATCGTCACAAGCCTTGCTTGTGACTGGGATCCAGGGGCAGTAAATCGCGCTCGCTGGCCACTGGATCCCCTTCCCGGGGTCTTCGACCCCGCCGGGGATGACAGGTCACGAATTTTGCACGCTGGTATAATTCACAACCGGCTCGACAGGGCCTCGACGATCCAGCCCCATTCGCTGGCCGCCAACTGGCCGGGCGGATCGCCGCGCAGGATCGCCATCAGCTCCAGATAGCGCTGCGAGCGGGCATGGTGCTTGCGATATTGCTCGAGCTGCCAGTCGAGAAAGGCCGCATCCGGCTCTTTCTTCATGGCCCGGGCCGAACTCTCCAGCCACGCCTCAGCAATGGCATGACCGGTGTCCGAATCCGGCGCGATGCCCTTGTCCATGGCCGCCCGGACCCGCGCAAAGGTCTGGTCCGAGGCCTGGCGGTAGGCGGCGGGGTCGAAGCCGTCATGCCATAATTCGCGCATGCTGGCCTGCATTTCGTCCATATAGCTCTTATCGGTGAGCATGCCCATCAGTTCGGTCCAGGCATCGAGCTGGGCTGCCGTGGGGTCGTCGGGCAGGTCGGGCGTGGCGGCGGCGATCATCTTGTCACGCCAGGCCGGATCCATGCGGGCATCGGAGCCGGCTTCGGCATAGAAAGCTTCGATGGCGGTGCGGAACTGGGTCTGGGAAAGGGCGGTCACGGTCCAAAGTCTCCTCAGATCTTGCGGCGTGGGATCGGCGAGCCTCAGCGTGGCGCGCAAGGCCGCGGCGATGCGGCGCTTGGCGGAGATCTCGGCCTCGATGGCGTCGAGGCGCAGGGCCAGGACGTCGGCGAGGCCGAGGCGGCGGGCGATGAGGCGCGCGATGTCGCCGAGCTTCACGCCGGCATCGCGCAGGGCGAGGATGAGATCGAGCCGGGCCCGGTCCGCTTCCGAATAGACGCGGTAGCCGCTCCCGGCGCGTGCGGTCGGCGGCAGGAGGCCCTTGTCGGAATAGAAGCGGATGCGCCGGACGGCGATGCCGCTCAGCCTGGAGAGTTCGCCGATAGTGTAGGTTTTCTCGCTCATGCGGCGGGTTCTACGGGCTCCACCAAGTGGAGAGTCAAGCGGCTATCCCGGCTGCGTTTTCGCCCGCTTCGGCAAGGCGATATCTCAGCCGCCCGTATTCCGCAGGGCCTTGCGAATTTCGGCATCCGTTGGGAAGCCGGGGGGAGACCATTCATTGAAGCCACCCCGATAGATCTCGATGGAGGGGCCAGTGCCATCGAGCTTATCGGCAAATTTGTATACTGCCCAGAAGGCAGCACTGCGGTGCAATGGCTCGGGGGGCTGGCAGACCGCGCGCAGCTTTCCTTCTTGTTTTTGCCAGATTGTCACGTCGGAGACGTCATAGACAATCTGTTTTGGGCGGCAATCCGTGCCCCAGGGAGAATGTTGCCTCAGAAAGGCGCTGAATCGCGCCACCTCGTCGGAAGAGAGACGAAAACGATAGCGCACATAGAGTGGATCGTTCCCCTGGGAAGTACCCGTGGCGCTCCTATGGGTTCCCAGCCGGTACTTTTGAATATAGCTGTCGCCATCCGCCGACAGCCAGAGGCCTGAGCTACCCCAGGCACTACCGCCAGTAATACCGAAGCTGCCGAACGACAGGTTCTTGTCCTTGGCAAGGGCCGGCATGGCGGCGCTACCAAGGACGAGTGAAGCCAGCAGTACTCTCAATGCGGCGGAGCGGGCCATGGCTGGACGCCTTTCATTCGCGCCAATTCTTGGGGTCGCTGACGGGATCGAGCGGTTGGGACCGGCGGCGAGCCGAGTGGGAAGATGTCACCCGCACCGGTTGCCACGGGCCGGGCGTGCCGACTTCACGGTACCGGCGCCAGCGCAACAGGGCGAACACGCCATCCGACAGCATCTGGAAAAGCAGGGCGAGTGCGACGACCACGGCAGCGGTCATGGCCCCCTCCAGGGACGCATCGGCCTTGGCAATCGCCGGATGGGGTACGGTCATGACGATGGAGGCTGCCGACGGAGCAGGCTCGATGGGCGGTTCGATCTCGACCGTCGTTTCACGCCAATCCCGATAGCTGCTCCTAAAAGCCCTGAGGCCCTTGAAAGGCGAGCAGCGCGTGATCGCGCGCAGAATTCCGGCATCAGCCATGATGTCCGATGACGCGTCCTTGGAACGGACAAGGACAGGCTTGGCTGCGAGGCTGCCATCCGCCTTCAAAGACAGTTTGATCCGCAGGGGTTTGTCGACCGTCTTCGCCTCGGGCCAGCAGGTTCGGATAGCCTCGACGAGAACCTCTCGCGGTCCCGCCGAAGGGGCGATCTGTGCCGCCAGAGCGTCAGCCTCCTGAAAACCGAGGATGAACAGTAAAAGCAAAAGGAGAGAGAAGTTGCGCGGTGCCGGGGGGCGAGTGGACACCCCTCTGCCGCCCCCGATCGGTGTGGCCAGGGAACATACAAGCCCGAACCCAATGCGCACTGGAGTGACACCTTTGTGCCGTAACCCTCACCAAGATGGACTTGGCGGCGCGGGTTTTGCAAGAGGTAATCGGAACCGCCGCAGTGATTCAGGGAGCGTTCAACGGGCCGCCTTTTCACGGCAGTGGCGGCAGATGCCGGCGAGCTCGATGACCTGGCCGCGGGGGGTGAACCCGATGGCACCGGCAGCGGTGGCCAGGGCCTTGCCGACGGTGTCCGACTCCGCCTCGCCCACCGTGCCACAGCTCTCGCAGATCAGGAACATCACCACGCTGCCGTCCTTGTGGTCGTGCGCACAGGCGATGAAGGCGTTGCGGCTCTCGATGCGATGGGCAAAGCCCTGTTCGAGCAGGAAGTCGAGGGCGCGATAGATGGTGATCGGCGCCGGGCGCTTGCCCTCGCCATCCTCCAGCTTTTCGATCAGCTCATAGGCACCGATCGGCTGGTGGGTGGCGGCGAGAGCCTCCAGCACCTGGCGGCGGATCTGGGTCAGCCGGACGCCACGCTCGGCCGAAAGGCTTTCCGCCCGCGCCAGCACGGAGGAGCTGCAATGGCTGTGATCATGGCCTGGTTCGGCGAAGACCGGTGCTGGCTCGTGATCGTGGGCGTGGCGGTGGGCCATGGAAACCTCTCGCCCCCTATGTAGCAATGGCGCGGCGCCATTGCCAGTTCTCTGGGATCGCCGGCTTCCAGCCGGCTCTTGGATACACAACGCTGGCGGGAAGGGCCGGCTGAAAGCCGGCGGTCCCGGCAAGATTACGGCCTGACCGTACCCTGGCCCTTCACGCGATATTTGAACGAGCAGAGCTGCTCGGCGCCGACAGGCCCACGCGCATGCATGCGGCCGGTGGCGATGCCGATCTCGCCGCCGAAGCCGAATTCGCCACCGTCCGCGAACTGGGTGGAAGCATTGTGCAGCACGATGGCCGAATCGACCTCGGCCAGGAAACGCGCTGCCGCGGCCTCGTCGTCGGTGACGATGGCATCGGTGTGGTGCGAGCCGTAGCGTTCGATATGGGCGAGCGCCGCGTCGAGGCCCGAGACCACCTTCACCGAGATGATGGCGTCGAGATATTCGGTGGCCCAGTCGGTGTCGTCGGCCGGCTTCACATGCGGATCGACCGAAAGGGTGCGCGAATCGCCGCGGACCTCGCAACCGGCCTCCAGCAGGGCCTTGACCAGCGGCTTGAGGAAGACCGGCGCCACGGCCTGGTCGACCAGCAGCGTCTCGGTGGCGCCGCACACGCCGGTGCGGCGCATCTTGGCGTTGAGCACGACGGCGACGGCCATGTCGAGCGCGGCGCCGGCATGGACATAGGTGTGGTTGACGCCTTCCAGATGGGCGAAGACCGGCACGCGAGCCTCCGCCTGCACCCGGGAGACGAGATTCTTGCCGCCGCGCGGCACCAAGACGTCGAGATTGCCGTCGAGCCCGGCCAGCATGGCACCGACGGCGGAGCGGTCGGGCGTGGGCACCATCTGGATGGCGGCCTCCGGCAGGCCGGCGGCCTGCAGGCCGGCGCGCAAGGCCTTGGCGATCTCGCTGCAGGTGCGGAAGCTCTCCGAGCCGCCGCGCAGGATCGCGGCATTGCCGGCCTTGAGGCAGAGGGCACCCGCATCGGCCAGCACATTGGGGCGACTTTCGAAGATCACGCCGACGACGCCGAGCGGGGTGGAGACGCGCTCGAATTCCAGGCCGTTCGGCCGCGTCCAGCTCGCCAGCACCCGGCCGACCGGATCGGGCTGGGCGGCGACTTCGCGGATGGCCTGGGCGATGCCGGCGACGCGCTTCTCGTCGAGAGTGAGGCGATCGACATAGGAGGCGATCTGGCCGCGAGCCAGAGCATCGGCGACATCCTGCGCATTGGCGGCGAGGATGGCGGCTTCACTGGCGAGGATGGCCTTGGCCATCGCCTCGAGCGCGGCATTCTTGGCTGGGGCCGGGGCGAGCGCCAGGATCCGCGCGGCCGAACGGGCCGCCTGTCCTACTTTGCGCATGACGGCAATGACATTGCCGTCTTCCATTCCCCGGTTTTCGTCGGGCATGGTTCACCCTGTCGGTTTTTCAAAAGATCAGGCTGACGTGGTTAGGCCGGATCGACAGTGGTTGCAAGGCTGTTTGGAGCGCGGACATCCTGGCCGTTCTTTGTTTTTAAGAGCGGACAGGATTGTCCGCTCTCCGGGCTTCAATGCCCGCCGCCACCGCCGCCGCCTGCCATCTGCGGCTTCTTCAGCATGAAGATGGAGAAGCTGAGCAGGCCGAACAGCAGTGTCAGCAGCAGGAACACGTCGGAGAACGCCATCACAAGTGCCTCGCGCCGCATCAGCCCGACCAGCCTGGAGACGGTCATCTGGTCGGCTGCCGCCCCGAAAGCCACGAAACCGGCCTTCATGTTCTCATAGGTCTGCATGACATTGTCGCGGCTCCAGTTCACCGCCTCGCCCAGGCGCGACAGATGCAGGTCCTGGCGCTTGTTGAGGGCGGTGTTGATGATGGCAAGGCCGACCGCGCCGCCGAGATTGCGCATCAAATTGAACAGGCCGGAAGCGTTCTTGATGCGGGCAGGGGGCAGGGTGCCCAGCGCGATGTTGGAGATCGGCACCATGCAGATCATCAAGGAGACGCCGCGCAGGATCTGCGGCAGCAGAATCTCGTAGAAATCCCAGTCATGCGTGATGCCGGTCATGATCCAGGTGCCGGCCGCAAAGCCGATGAAACCGCCGGCGATCATCAGGCGCGGATCGACGAAGCGGGTGAGGTTGCCTGCGATCGGCGCGGTGAAGAACATGCACAGGCCGGTGACGAACATGGTCTCGCCGATCATGCGGGAATCATAGCCGCGCACGCCAGCAAGATAGACCGGGAAAAGATAGGTCAGGCCGTAGAGGCCGACGCCCAGCACGAAGGAGAGCAGCGAGCCGGTGGCGAAGTTCCCGTCCTTGAAGGCATAGAGATCGACGATGGGCTGTTTGGCCAGCAGCACACGGGCGAAGAACACTACGGCACCGACGGCCGCGAGCACGGACATCACCAGGACGGGCGTTTCGGCGAACCAGTCATGCCCCGGCCCTTCCTCCAGCGCATATTCGAGGCCGCCGAGGAAAACCGCCATCGAGATCAGGCCGGTCCAGTCGAAATTGCTGAGCAGAGACAGATCCGGCTCGTCGAAATCGACCATGGAGAAGGTCATCAGCGTGACGATGACACCGGGCACCACATTGATGAAGAACAGCCAGTGCCAGGAGATCGCATCGGTGAGGATGCCGCCGACCGTCGGGCCGATGGTGGGGGCGAGCGTCGCCACCAGGCCGATCATCGGCGAGACGATGGCCTGCTTGGAGCGCGGGAAGATGGTGAAGGCGGCCGCGAACACGGTGGGGATCATACCGCCGCCGATGAAGCCCTGCAGCGCGCGGTAGATGATCATCTCGTTGATGTTCGTCGCGGTGCCGCACATGAAGCTCATGACGGTGAAGCCCGCGCAGGAGACCGCGAAGGTCCAGCGCGTCGAAAAGGCGCGGGAGAGGAAGCCCGAGAGCGGGATCATCACCACTTCGGCCACCAGATAGGCCGTCTGCACCCAGGGGATCTCGTCGCCGGAGGCGCCGAGGCCGGCCTGGATCTGGGGCAGGGAGGCGGAGACGACCTGAATGTCCAGGATCGCCATGAACATGCCGAACACCATCGCCAGGAAGGCGATCAGCTTGCGCTTGTCGATGGTTTCTTCGGCGGGCACCGGTATGGCGGTTGCTGTTGCGGTGGCCATGGCGGCCTCCTTGGAAGCAGATAGCCTTCTCCCCATGCGGGAGAAGGTGGCACGAAGTGCCGGATGAGGGGTCTCGCATCCTTGCCGGAGAGAGCGCGGCGCGACCCCTCATCCGGCCCGGCTTCGCCGGTCCACCTTCTCCCGCAAGGGGAGAAGGCCCTTGTCTTGCCTTACCCCTTCGGGCCGGTGCGGCTGTCGACCGTCACCACCACCGACAGGCCGGGACGCAGCTTGCCGCTGAGAGCGATGTCGGCGGGAACCTCGATACGCACCGGTACGCGCTGGGTGATCTTGGTGAAGTTGCCGGTGGCGTTCTCGGGCGGCAGCAGGCTGAAGACAGAGCCGGAGGCCGGCGAGAACTTGCCGACGACGCCTTCGAAGGTGTCGCCGTCCATGGAGTCGACCGAGACTTCCACCTTCTGGCCGGGAACCAGCGGGGAGAGCTGGGTTTCCTTGAAGTTGGCGGCGACATAGATGCTCTTGAGCGGCACCAGAGCGATCAGGCGCGAGCCGGGCGAGACATACTGGCCTGGCTGGGCGGCGCGGTTGCCGACCACGCCATCGGTGGGGGCGCGCACCACGGTGGCGTCGAGGTCGTTCTGCGCCTTGGTAATGGCGACGTCGAGTTCCTTGGCGCCCTGCTCGGCCTCGTCCTTCTGGGCCTGCGTCACGGCGAGATTGGCCTTGGCCGCGATCACATTGGCCTCGGCGCTGTTCAGGCTCGCCTGGGCATTGGTGAGGGTGGCATTGGCGCTGGCAAGGCCGGCATTGGCCTTGTCACGGTCAGCGGTGGCTTGGTCGAGCGTGGCCTTGGAACCGAAATCCCGGGCAGCCAGCGCGTCGGCGCGATCGAAGGCGGCATTGGCGCGCACGATTTCGGCCTTGGCGGAGGCGACGCCGGCCTGGGCCGACTCGATGCCCGCCTTGGCCGAGGCGACGCCGGCATTGGCGGTTTCGATCGCCGCCTGCTGGGCCACGACCTGCTGGTCGATGCGGGCAATGGTGGCGTTCTGCGTGGCGCGCTTGGCCTTGGCGGATTCGAGCGCGGTGCGATAGTCGGTGTCGTCGAGCTTGACGATGACGTCGCCAGCCTTGACGCTGTCGCCATTCTGCACCGGCACGGCGTCGACATAGCCCGAGACCTTCACGCCCAGGGTCGAGACGTCGGCCTGCACATAGGCGTCGTCGGTCTCGACCATGAAGCGGCCATTGGTCCACCAGTCATAGCCGTACCAGCCGCCGGCCGCGAGGGCGACGACCAGCAGGATCGGCAGGACGGTGCGGGCCTTGGATTTCTTCTTGCCGGCCGTCGCAGCCGGCTTGGATTGCACCGGAGCCGCGGGAGCCTCGGCCTTCTGGGCCTCTGCCTTCC
Organism: Labrys sp. (in: a-proteobacteria); assembly: GCF_047605565.1. NCBI lineage: Bacteria > Pseudomonadati > Pseudomonadota > Alphaproteobacteria > Hyphomicrobiales > Xanthobacteraceae > Labrys > Labrys sp. (in: a-proteobacteria). The sequence continues at coordinate 12,546 of NZ_JASGFM010000065.1, read as the reverse complement.
CCGTCTCGGGCGCTGCCGGCGCGTCGGTACGCTGGCGCTCCAAGGTCACGACATTGTCGGTGGCATCGGCCGGGCCGGTGGCGCCCTGGCCACCCGGCACGGCATTGTGGTCGCGAGCTGCGTCCATCGTGGTCTCCCAACCGGAAGGTGAGACGCCCCTGGACAACTCGAAAAAGTTGCCTGCAAAACCAGACCGTGTTGATCTTGCCCCGGAGCATTCTACGATTTGGGTGGCTATGCCGAGGATCGCAAATATGCATTAGAACAAAGACTTGGAGTAAAATGCGCTTCCGTGGAAACGCGCTTTGCTCCGGTCGACAAGATCAATACCGTCTGGCTGGGACTGTCAGGATCGAACCGAACGGTTCAGTCAGTTTCCGTTGACTATCATGTTGCGCTGCGATACGCAATAAAAATCGAACCGAACGGTTCAGTCAATTTTTGGAGGGATTTCAGTCATGCTCGCCGAAAGCCCGGCACCTGCGAAAGAGCCGGCTACCGACCCACCGGCCGCCGACAATGCCAAATGCCGCCAGATCGTCGATGGCGCTCGTCGTGTCTTCCTGGCCCATGGTTTCGAAGGCGCCAGCATGAACGATATCGCCAAGGAGGCAGGCGTCTCCAAGGGCACTCTCTATGTCTATTTCGAGAACAAGGAGCGGTTGTTCGCGGCGATCGTCGACGAGGAACGCTCTTCCCATGTCGAGCGCATCTTCGAATTCGACTATAATTCGCCCGACGTCGAAGGCACGCTGCTGGAGCTTTCCGCCGCCATCACCGCTTTCATCTGCCAGCCGCGCATCATCTCGGCGATGCGGGCCGTGATGGGTATCACCGAGCGCATGCCCGATATCGGGGCGCATTTCTACAATGCCGGCCCCGGCCATTCCCGCAAGCAACTGGCGAAATATCTCGATCTGCGCGTGGCCGCCGGCCAGCTCGACATCGACGATACGGAGCTGGCCGCTGCCCAGTTCCTGGAAATGTCGCACGGCCCCTTGCTGAAGCCGATGTTCTTCATGGCCAACAACACGCCGCCGACCAAGGCGCGCATCCGCGAGGTGGCGCAGTCGGCCGTGCGGGTGTTCATGGCCGCCTATGGCGTGAAGAAATAGAGGCGCAACGAGATCCCTGATGTCGGGGAGGGGGACCGCTAACGCCGGCTCCGCGTGGGGGCGCCATCTGACCACGTCCCCGCCCTCCATCGGTGCTCATCCTCCGCCGATGCGTATCCGCAGAAAATCACCCTTGATGGTGATGGCCGGCTTGATGCCCGGCCTGTTCGGCAGGGCGCTGTCGACCAGCGAGGCATGGCCGCTCACCGCGTAGTTCACTGCCTCCGCGCCGGCGAAGCGCAATTCGGCGTCGATGGCGTTGCCGCCGAGGTCGATGCTCTCGTCCTTGTCGATGCGGGCATAGGAGAGGCGGGCACGGATGGCATTGCCCTCGATCGAGACGTTGCGTGCATGCCCGTCCAGCGCGATGTCGCCGGCCCGGCTGTTGACGTCGAGCGAGGCGAAGCTGCCCGACAGGCGGCTCGAAGTGGCGTCCTGCACGATGGAGACGGCGACGTTTTCGGGCAGGGTGGCGGTGAGTTCGAGCCGGCAATCGGAGGCGCCGAACCAGGCACCATTGCCGGTGTCGACCTGCAATTGCGTACCGACCAGCCGAATCGAGCCGGCATTGGTGCAGCCGGCGCCACTCCAGCTCGAGCTCCAGAAGCCGAACCAGCCGTCCGGGCGGCCGCGGAGTTCGGCGCGATAGGGACCGGTGCGGCTGGCCGTCAGCCGGACCAGGCTGGAAGGGCCGCTGACCGTCACCGAGGTCACCGAGGCGACGTCAAGTTCGCCGAGGCTCGTGTGCGCCCTGCCTGGGGCCATCCCGGCGACGGCGAACAGGACGATGAGGATCAAAGGCCTTCGCATGGCTGTCTTCCCTTTTTGAACCTTGGGAAAACGACGCCGGAATCCGGTGCATTCGGCGACCTCGATCGCGATCGGGGACGAATCCGAGCGTGATCGAGGACATGAATGGTGTAGATTCGTCCCGTTCCGGAAGCATCCCCATGATCTTCGTACCCCTGCCCTTCGTCAGCGCGCTGCTCTTTGCCATCCTGCTGGTGCAGATGGTGCGGCAGGGCGATCGTCCCTGGCGGGACAATGCTTTTTTCCTGCTGCTGCTCGGCTTCACCGCGCTCTCGGTGCTGCTTGGCCTGCGCTGGGGGTACGGGGTCAGGATTTTCATCCCGCTTCAGGCCACGCTGGCTGCCTTGACGCCGGCTCTGGCGTGGCTCGCCTTTCGCGGTCTCACTGCCGAAGGCCCGGCACTGCGCTGGGCCACGGTGTGGCCTCATCTCGTGCCCGCCGGCCTTGTCGGGCCACTTTTCGTGACTTCGTCGGTGGCGGTCGATCTTCTCGTCATCCTGTCGTTCCTCGGCTACGGCCTTGCTTTGACACGCCTGGCGCTGGCCGGCCCCGACATGCTGATCACGCCCCGGCTGGACGGCGTGCTGCGATCCTACCGCGCGCTGCAGATCACGGCCGGGGCCTGCCTGATCGGCGGGGTGACGGACGTCATCATCGGTTTCGACATGCGCTGGATGGGAGGCGTCATTTCCGAAGCCATGGTGTCCGGCGGCAATGTCGTGCTGCTGCTGGTGCTGGGCGTGGCGGCCGCCTCGGCGGGATCGGCGGCACCGACCGAGGAGGCCGAGCCATCGGCGGTCGAACCGCCAGCCCGGCCTGGCAGCGACGAGGACAAGGCGGTGGCGCTGGCCCTCGACGCCCTGATGGCGGATCGTTCGCTCTACAAGGATGTCGATCTCAATCTCGGACGGCTCGCCCGGCGGCTGAACCTGCCGGCGCGGCGCGTTTCCTCGGCCGTCAACCGCATCCACGGCATGAGCGTGTCGCACTATGTCAACAAATACCGGATCGAGGAGGCCTGCCGCCTGCTGGCGACCACCGATACGTCTGTCATCCAGGTGATGATGGAGGCCGGCTTTCTCAGCAAATCCAATTTCAACCGCGAGTTTCTGCGCCTTACCAGCGTCAGCCCCATCGCCTGGCGGCGGGGGCAGCGTTCTGCGCCGGCCGGGAGTGCGGAGAATGGCAAGCAAAAGGCCCCGCCGTGGCGGGGCCCCAAAACGCAACTCGACATTACGCAACTCGACATTACGCAACGCGACTTGACGCAACTCGAACGCAACGCAACTCAGTAGCAGACCCGCACGCGGGCCCAGTGGCCGCCATAGTAGTCTTCGACCCAGCGCTTCTGGATGTAGCAGCGGCGGTACTGGCGGTAATAGACGGGGCGGTATTCGTCGTAATAGCCGCCACCGTAATAGCTGTTGTTGTAGGCGGAGCCGGCGAGGAGGCCGCCCAGCAGGCCGATGCCGGCGCCGGCGGCGAAGGCGCCACCACGGCCATAGCGGGCTTCGGCGGTGCCGGTGGTGGCGATCGCGGTACCGGCCAGCGTGGCGGCAACCAGGGCTCCGGTCAGGATCTTCTTGAACATCGTCTCGTTCCCATCTCTCGTCTTGCGCGGGCTGCGCTTGCTCTGATGGGGTGAGGATGTCACCGCGGCCCCGTTATTTCCGTGCGATTCGACACCGGGAAACACGGCATGCCAGCGCTCCTGAACCAGGGTCACGCTGCTGTTTCCTTTCGTCGCCAGGATGACGTAACGTCTGGCGGTTGCGGAGGAATGGCATGCGGTCGGGGTGGCGAGTTGGCGTCTGGTTGGTTCTGGGCTCTTTCGGTCTGGGCCTGGCCTTCGTGTCGCCGCCGCCGGCCGTCGCTGCGCCCTGTCCAGGTGAGCCGACGGCCTGTGCGACGACGGACAGGACTCCACTGGGCCTGTCCTATCAGACGGCACTCGCCATCCTCCAGGATATGGACAAAAAGGATCGGCAGGCTCGTATCGAGCCCCTGCGCAAGACGCTCGAGGCCAATCCCGCGGATGACCTTGCCAGGCTCGAGCTGATCATGCTGGGCGGGGACGACCGCAAGCAGGCCGCGATCGCCGCCTCTCTGGCCGATCTCCTCGCCAAGGCCGGCAAGGTAGCCGATCCCGTGGTCGCGGCCCTGGCGCGCCTGCTCAGCATTCCCACCATCGATGCCGAGGGGGAGGAGGCCGATGCCAGGATCGCGGCACTCGTCGAGGCGGCGCTCGCCGATATCAAAGCTGTGCGCAGCGGTGCCGCGCGCGGCGGACAGGCCGGGCCGACCAGGGATGATGCCGATCTGCTGGCCGGCCTGATCGCCAGGCGGGCGGTTTTCGATCTCGACGAGGCGATCGAGGACTATGACCGTGATGTCGGCAAGGCTCAGGCCGCTTTGCTGCAGGCGTCGATCGAGGCTTTCTCGGCCCGGCTCGAGCGGGCACCGCGCGACCCGGCCCGTTTCCCGCTTCTGGTCGAGGTGTTGCGCGACAATTACTACGACGCAGGCAGGTATGACCGCCTCGTCGAGATCTGCCGCCGCTGGACCGGTGTCGCGCCTGCCGATCCGAAGGCGCGCAGATCCCTGGTGAGTGCGTTGGCGGCGCGGGCCGACGAACGCAATCTCGCCGACAAGACGGCCTCGGCCCTCGCCGACGCCGAGGCCCTGGCTGTCCTGGCCAGGCCGGCGGCAGGTTCGGCCCGCCTCGATGCGATTGAGAGCGAGGCGCTCGTCGCCAGCCATCGCGTCAGGGCGGTGGCGCAGGGCAAGACCGAGCCGGTCCGTGCCGCCGCCACCCTCGCCGAAGGGCTGCAACAGTTGCATGCGGGGACGCAGGGCGATCCTGCCCAGGGCAGCGGCGACGACCTGATCCTGGCTGCCGCGATGCTGGCGGGCGAGCGCATCGACAAGCAGGACGCCGCCACGGCCGAAGCCATCGAGACGAAGCTGCTCTCCGTTCTGGCTGAACCAGAGCGCCGGGCGCAACTGCGCGACATGATTGCCGCCCGCTACCAGACGAAAGGCGAGGTGGAGGCGGCGATGCGGCGCTATCGCCAGTCCATGGCGGAACTCGCGGGGGTGCCGCTTGACGGAGAGAAGAGCTGGCGCTTCTTCGCGGCGGCGCGAAACCTGTTCGAACTCGGCCGGCGGGATGCTCGCCGCTTCGATACCGACGCCCATGCGCGCGCGCTGATCGACTATGTCGCCGAGCCTCGCTTGCGCACGCTCGAGGGGCTGGACGGCAAGGAGAGGGCACGCCTGCTCCTGCAGATCGCCGCTGCTCTGCATACCCTGGCCAAACGCCTGGAGGAGGCTGGCATCGAGGCGCCGCGCATCGGGTTGCTGGAGCGCGAGGTCGCCCTGCGCGAGCCGCTGGCGCGCGATCCCGCCGAGCGGGCCGATCGGCTGGATGGCCTCGCAAACGCCTATCGCGACCTCTCCGACGCCTTCGATGCGGCGAACCGGGAGAAGGAGGCGCTGGATCAGGCCCGCAAGCGCGTGGCGATCCGGCGCGAGCTGAAGGAGAAGAATCCCTTGGGCTTCGACGAACTCAGCGACACTGTCTGGGCCCTGCGCGATCTCGGCGACGAGCAGCGCCATGTCGGCGACGACAAGGGCGCGCAGGCCAGCTACCAGGAAGGAGCGCAGGTCGGCGCGACCTTACTCGAGCGCTTCCCGGACAGGGGTGGCTCCTATGAAGCGATGTCGGCGATCCAGGTCGCGATGGGCCACGCGGCCCGCTCCACCATGATGAAGCTCATCCACTACAAGCGGGCGCAGGCGACCAATCTCGCCCATCTCGACAAGCTCGGCGACAAGAAGTTCGACCAGGACTTCCTGGCGGTATCGAGCATCAATATCGGCGATACCTATCTGGAAGCCGGCAAATACCAGGCGGCGCTGACCCATCTCGGCCAGGCGCTCGAGGCGAGCGACAAGAGTCTGGCCGAGGATCCGGAGAACAACAGTCTCCTGCGCCGCCGGGCCCGCATTCTCGACAAGATCGCCAGGGCCGAGCAAGGGCTGGACCGTACCGAACCGGCCATCGCCACGCGCCGCCGCCAGATCGAGCTTCTGGAAAAGCTGGCGCGCCTGCGCGGCGCCGCGGTCGAAAACCAGGCCGACGCCTATGAGGCGTTGATCGGCCTGCTCTCCCGCAGCGGCGACCATGCCGACGAGATTGCCGAGATCCGGCGCAAGGTGGCGGCGCTATGAGGCGGCACGGCCGCGTCATTGCGCTTCGCTCGCAATGACGGTCAAGCAACAGAATTACGGCTGTACTGCTAGCCGCCGATGGTCCCGATCTTGGCGAGGAGCTCGGCCACCAGCGCGTTGTCGAGGCCTTCGTCCGTCTGCCAGACGACCTCGCAACGCCGGCTGATCAGGAAAGTCTGCGGGATCGAACGCAAGGACAGCATGGTGATGAGCTCTCGCTTGTTGTCGATGCCGACGAGGCCGTAGGGATTGCCCGCCTTTTCCAGATAATGCAGCACCGCTTCGTCCTGGTCTTGGACGGCGACGCCGGCTATGCGGACACCCTTGCGCTGGAGGGCAACGAGGTAGCGATGCTCTTCCCGGCACGCCTGGCACCATGAGGCCCAGAAATTCAGGACGGTGACCTGGTCCTGCAGCGCTTCGAGCGTGGGGGCGGGAATATCGGCAAGGCCCGCGAGGGGCTCGACCTGGAAGGGCCCGAGCACGGTGCCGTTCGAATCAGGCGGACCCGCCTCCTTGGCATGGACCGATGTCGTCAGACTGGCGGCGAGACTCGCCAGGAACGCCCTGCGGCCCATCATGGCGCTTCTCCCTTGCGACACCTTGCTTACCATAGGTTGCGAGATGGCTTTCGCAACTGGGCGCAGGCGATTGCGAACAGGCTTGAAATATCGGCGCATCGGGCAGAGCCCATGCTCGTCGAGCAGATATAGCCATACTCGCGCCCTGTGATATAATGCTCGTGACGTCCCCCAGAACCGCTGCGGTGCTTCTTGTCGGATGCCGGTGAAGCCAGAACGACCTTGAAGTCCCCTCAAGCCGAGGGGCAGGCGGCTTTCACCCGGCTTTGGGCCCGGCTCGAAGCCTATGAGTTCGACAAGCCCGACGATCTCATCCCCTTCACGGCAAAGCTAGCGGCCGAATGCGGTTGGAGCCGCGACAAGGCCCGCCGGGTCGCTTTCGAATATAAGCGCTTCGTCGCCATTGCCCTCTCGAGCGGGCATGGCGCCTGTCCCTCGCGAGCGGTGGACGAAGCCTGGCATCTGCATCTGCTCGACACCAGGCGCTATTGGGGCGAGTTCTGTAGTGAGGTGTTGCAGCGCAAGTTTCACCATGAGCCGAGCCGCGGCGGCATCGCGGAGGATTTGCGCTTCGACCGCCTCTACCGGCAGACGCTCGCCAACTATCGCCAGTTCTTCGGCGAGGAACCGCCGGCCGAGATCTGGCCGGACCCGGATGCGCCGGGTCTCGCCGTTTCGGCATCGTCGGGCAGGCAAGCCTTGCTGGCGCGCCTGCGAGCGCTCTTGAAGCGTGCCGTCAAGCCCCTGGCTTTCCTGGCCCTGCTGCCGGCGTTGCCGGGCTGCGCCGCCATCTACAACTCGTCGAGCCCCGGTGCCCTGCAAGGGCCGGGCTTCCTAGCGCTCTATGTCGTGCTTCTGGCTGGCGCCTTCGTGCTCAGCCGCGCTTTGCAGGACAGGGTGAACGGGCCAGCCATGCCTGGGGATGCTGGCGTTCTGCTCGGCCCGTATCATTTCGCCTATCTGGCCGGCGGTGCCAATCGGGTGCTCGAGACGGCGCTGACGCAGCTCTATCTCGGCGGGACTATCGCCATGCATTCGGACGAGGCAGTGCTGCTTCGCCCGGTCCCACAGCGAGCTCCTGCCGTGGAGCGCCTGATCGGTGACAAGCTGGCCGAGGGGCCGCTGCGAATCGGGCACACCAGCATCGACATAGCTGTCGAACCGATCCGGCGGGACCTGCTTGCCGCCGGCCTGGTGCCCGGGCCGGACGAATTGGCCCGGACACAGGAGATCCCTTTCCTGCTGTTCGGCCCGCTGCTTCTGCTCGCCCTCCTTCGCTTTTTCTTTGGCATCGCCAATGAGCGCCCGATCGCCCTGCTGGCCTTCTGCCTGGTGGCGACGCCATTCCTGATTGCAATCGCAGCGATGAGGCAGCCGCCGCGCACACCGGCCGGCGGAACGCTGCTTCGGCAGGCCGAGGAGCGGCTCCAGGCGCGCGGCAAGCCGGCAGCCAATAGTCCGAGATTGACCGAATGGGTTGCCCTGCACGGCCATGCCGGGCTGGCCGGCCTCGGCCTCACGGCATTTTCGCTCTTCCTCGCCAACCAGCCGGCCTCGGCCGCTAAGGCTGGCGGAGGCGGCTCCTGCGGGGCCGGTTGCGGTGGCGGTGGAGGGGGCGGTTGCGGTGGTGGTGGAGGCTGCGGCGGCTGAAGCGTCTTGCGAGTTGCTGGCATCACTTCGAATTGCGAAGACGCGTCGAAGCCTGGAAGTAAAGAAAAAGTGCGGTTTCGGAGAAACCGCACTTTGCCGTGGGGGAACGAAAGCCGGGTCGGTGCGCTCGCATCCCTCTCCCGGCCGGGAGAGGGATGGAGCAGGCACACTCTCAGTAGTTCGCGTCGGGAACGGCAGCCTTCTTGCGCTCGATGAACTCGCGCAGGGCCTCGTCCTTGCCGGGATCGATGGCGGGTGCCTCGTAATCGGCCAGCGTCTTCTTCCAGATCTTGTTGGCGCGCTGGGCGGCGTCCTGCTTGCCCTCGGCTTCCCACTGCTCCACCGAATTGTTGTCGGAAATGTTGGAGCGGTAGAAGGCGGTCTCGAAATTGGCCTGGGTGTGGGCGCAGCCGAGGAAGTGGCCGCCCGGCTCGACCTGGCGGAAGGCGTCCATGGCCTGGCCGTTCTCGGACATGTCGACGCCCTTGGCCAACACATGCATGGCGCCGAGCTGGTCGAAATCCATCACGAACTTCTCGTAGGAAGCCGAGAGGCCACCTTCGAGCCAGCCGGCCGAGTGCAGCATGAAGTTCACGCCGCCGAACATCGCCGGGATCAGCGTGTTGGCGCTCTCATAGGCGGCCTGGGCATCCGGGATCTTGGAGGCGCAGAGCGAGCCGCCGGAGCGGAAGGGCAGCTTCATGCGGCGGGCGAGCTGGCCGGCGCCATAGATGGCGAGCGCCGCTTCCGGCGTGCCGAAGGTCGGCGCGCCCGACTGCATCGAGAGGGTGGAGACGAAGGTGCCGAAGATGGCCGGCGCGCCGGGGCGGACCAGCTGCAGGAAGGAGACGCCGGCCAGTACCTCGGCCAGCACCTGGGTCAGCGTGCCGGCCACCGTCACCGGGCTCATGGCGCCGGAGAGGATGAAGGGCGTGATGATGCAGGCCTGGTTGTTCTGGGCGTAGACGTCGGCCGCGCCCAGCATGGTGTTGTCCCACACCATCGGCGAATTGGCGTTGATCAGGCTCGTGCACACCGTGTTCTGCTGGATGAATTCCTCGCCGAACAGGATCTTGGCCATATCGACCGTGTCCTGGGCGCGCTCGGGCGCGGTGACCGAGCCCATGAACGGCTTGTCGGAGAGGCGCATATGCGCATAGATCATCTCGAGATGGCGCTTGTTCACCGGCAGGTCGACCGGCTCGCACACCGTGCCGCCCGAATGGTGCACATAGGGATTGGCATAGGCCAGCTTCACGAAATTGCGGAAGTCCTCGATCGTGCCGTAGCGCCGGCCCTTGTCGAGGTCATGCACGAAGGGCGAGCCGTAATTGGGGGCGAACACCGTGTTGTTGCCGCCGATGACGACGTTGCGCTCGGAATTCCGGGCATGCTGGGTGTATTGCGAAGGCGCCGTCTGGATCAGCTTGCGGGCGAGGCCGCGGGGAAAGCGCACCCGCTCGCCCTTGATGTCGCAACCGGCAGCCTTGAGCAGTTCGAGCGCGCGCGGATATTCGCGGAACTCGATGCCGACCTCTTCCAGCAGCGTCTCGGCATTGTGCTCGATGATCTGCATCGCTTCTTCCGAGAGCACCTCGGTGAGCGGGATGTTGCGGCTGATATAGGGCACCGAGGTGCCGCCGCGCTGCACGCGGGCGGCCCGGCGGGCGTCGCGCCCGCGGCGCGAGGCGGACGGAGCTTCGGTATGCGTGGCGTTGTCGGCTGCGTCCGTCATGGCGTTCTCCCGAGAATTCTGGACCTGAGACTTGAATAGGGGAATGCGCCGCCCGCCTGCGGCTCAAGCGCGCCGCGGAATTGCCGGAAAGCGACGTGTGCGGCGGAGGCAGGATATTGAAGATGGCTGTGCGAGGGCCGGCGACCGCCGAGGGCAGGCTGAAGCGACATCGAAACCATATTGTTGCTGAAAGCTCGAATCCGGCAGTGGCAATGCTATGTTGCTCATCGTTCTTCAACGGCAAAGGGGGAGACAACGATGGAAGTTCTGCAGCGGTCCTGGCCCTGGTTCGTCATTCTCGGCGTGATCGCGGTGATCGGCGGTATTCTTGCGCTGATCCATCCGGGCTTCGCTTCGCTGGTGGTGGTGGTCTGGGCAGCCTGGGCCTTCATCGTGCTGGGCGTGGGGCAATTGGTGCATGCCACGGTGATCCGGGCCTGGGGCGGCTTCCTGATGACGGCGCTCATGGGCATTCTGGCGCTGTTGCTCGGGGCGTCCCTGCTGCTCAATCCCCTGGCCGGTGTGGTCTCCCTGACGGCTCTGCTGGGCGCGATGTTCCTGGTCTACGGGATTGCCAAGGTGGTCGTCGCCTTCAACATCCGCTCCTCCACCAACTGGACCTGGTTACTGCTGTCGGGCCTGATTTCGATTCTGCTGGCGGTCCTGATCTTCTCGGATTTCCAGCAATCGGCCTCCTCGCTGCTCGGTATCCTCCTTGGCGTCGAGCTGCTGTTCTACGGCTTCGCCTCGTTGATGACCGGCATGGCGCTACGCAGCAGGGTGGGCGGAAACCGCTGAGATTGCCAGGCGTGTCGTGACGGATCAGGTAACCGACAGTCTGGTCATCCTGCTGCATGGCGTGGCCGCCTTCGGCTACGATCTCGACCCATTGGCAAGCGTGCTGCGGCGCTCGCTGGCCAAAACGGCCGTGGTCGCCCCCGATGCGCCCTTTGCCTATGAGCAGGGGCCGGGCCGGCAATGGTACAGCCTGGAGGGCGTCACGCCGGAAAACCGGCTGGCCCGCATCGCGGCGGCGCGGCCGGCCTTCGATGCGCTGATCGGCTCGCTCGTTGCCGCACACGGATTGGCTGGCCGGCTGGACCGCGTCGCCCTGGTCGGCTTCTCGCAGGGCGCGACCCTGGCCTTCGATGCCGTGGCCCGCGGACGCTGGCCTGTGGGGGCCTTGGTGCTGCTTTCAGGCCGCTTCGTCACGCCCGCTCCTTTTCTACCGGCCCATACCACGCCGGTGTTGCTGGTGCATGGCAGCGCGGACGGGGCCGTGCCGCCCGAGGAAACCCGGCGGGCGGCCGGGATGCTTCAGGGAGCAGGCATGATGGTGCAGAGTCACATCCTGCGCGGCGTCGGCCACACCATCTCGCCGACCGGGATGAAGCTGACCCGTCGCTTCCTGCGGGAAAGGCTGTATGAGGCAGCAATACAGTTCACTTGAGCGTCTTCGAGTTTGCTCGACCTTTGTCATTGCCGGGCTTGACCCGGCAATCCAGCCTCGATCTCTGCATTGCGCGGGCGGCTGCTGGATAGCCGGGTCAAGCCCGGCAATGACAATTCGGAATGCTTCCTTCTTAAATGAACCGCATTAGAACGGAGCGGTCACAAGAAGACTATCAACACATGCAAGCGCCGATAAAACTGGCCTGGATGTCACAAACTCGAATCCCGGATCGTCATGGCCTCGGTACCAACAAGGAGACCGACCATGACCGCCAAGCTCAATCCCCTCGCCGCCGCTCCCGCCCTGATGAAGGAGTGGCAGCGCGTTTCCTCCATCATTGCCGCCAATATCGATCCAGGCCTGTGCGAACTCGTCGAGATTCGCGCCTCCCAGATCAATGGCTGCGCCAATTGCCTCAACATGCACACCGTGTTCGCCCGCGAAAACGGGGAGACGGAGCAGCGCGTCTATTTGCTGCCAGCCTGGCGCGACGCGCCCTGCTACACCGATCGCGAGCGGGCCGCTCTCGGCTGGACCGAAGCCCTGACAAGGCTTTGCGAGGGGCATGCGCATGAAGCGGCCTATGAGGCCCTGAAGGTGCATTTCAGCGAGGAGGAGCGCGTCAAGCTCACCTTGCTGATCAATGTCATCAATGGCTGGAACCGCATCGCGGTCGGTTTCGGCGGCTGGGTCGATCCGGCCGTGGTGAAATCCGCCAGGGTGGCCGCCTAGCTGCGGAGGCAAAGAGATGGGCGCGGCGAGCGTTTCAGTTCGTTGCGTCCTAAACCGCAATCGACCTCCGCAGCATTTGAGAAGCCTGCCGCACCGGTCGTTCACGACATGCCTCTACAGCGTCAGACCCGATTTCGGATTCGGGTCTGACGCTGTAGGCTGTTGTTGCCGCATTGTTTTTATCTAGAGCATGTCCTGCGATCGATGAATCGATTGTGATGTGACAGGTGGCTTGTG
>NZ_JASGFM010000064.1:0-26963 GCF_047605565.1 Labrys sp. (in: a-proteobacteria) | reverse complement strand
CGGTGAGCTGGGAGGCGAGGCGCACGTTCTGGCCGCGGCGGCCGATGGCCAGCGACAGCTGGGCCTCGGGCACGACGACTTCGATCTTCTCGGAATCCTCGTCCAGCACCACCTTCGACACTTCGGCCGGCTGCAGCGCGTTGACGATGAAGGTGGCCACATCAGGCGACCAGGGGATGATGTCGATCTTCTCGCCCTGCAGTTCGCCGACCACCGCCTGCACGCGCGAGCCGCGCATGCCGACGCAGGCGCCGACCGGATCGATGGAGGAATCGCGCGAGATCACGGCGATCTTGGCGCGCGAACCGGGATCACGGGCGACGGCCTTCACCTCGATCACGCCGTCATAGATCTCCGGCACTTCCTGCTCGAAGAGCTTGGACATGAACTGGGGATGGGTGCGCGACAGGAAGACCTGCGGACCGCGCTGCTCGCGGCGCACGTCGAAGAGATAGGCGCGGATACGGTCGCCGGGGCGGAAGACTTCGCGCGGCAGCAACTCGTCGCGGCGCACCACGGCTTCGCCGCGGCCGAGATCGACGACGACATTGCCATATTCCACGCGCTTGACCAGGCCGTTCACCACGGTGCCGACGCGATCCTTGAATTCGTCGAACTGGCGGTCACGCTCGGCCTCGCGCACCTTCTGCACGATGACCTGCTTGGCCGACTGGGCGGCGATGCGGCCAAAATCGAAGGGCGGCAGGGTTTCGGCGATCCAGTCGTCGACCTGCGCGGCCGGGTTCTTCCGGCGGGCGTCTTCGAGCAGGATCTGAACGGCGTCGTTCTCGATCTGGTCGACCACCTGCAGCAGCCGCGACAGGCGGATTTCGCCGGTCTTGGGATTGATCTCGGCCCGGACTTCCGTCTCCTGGCCGTAGCGCGAGCGGGCGGCCTTCTGAATCGCGTCTTCCATCGCGGCGAGCACGATCTGACGATCGATCACCTTCTCGCGGGCGACGGCGTCGGCAATCTGCAACAGTTCCAGGCGGTTCGCGCTGACGGCCATGATTCTTTCCTCTCAGCGGGTTTTTGGTTGTCTATGCGGCTGCTTGGACGGCGATTCCGGATCGGAGCTGTCGTCCGATTCCAGCTCGGCGGCTTCCTGAGCCTCGAGTTGTGCGGCCAGCGCCTTGGAAGCAGCCTTGGCCCGGCGCAGCGATTCCGTCACCAGCGCGTCGGTCAGAATGAGATGGGCTTCGCTCATCTCATCGACCTTCAATTCCACGTCGGTGGCCTCACCGGGGCCGGCATCGATACGGCGGATCCTGGCCTTGTTGCCTTCGGCGCCCAGCAGGATGCCCCGGAACCGGCGGCGGCCGGCCACGATCAGGGTCATCTCGATCTTGGCCTCGTGCCCGGCCCAGCGCTGGAAGTCGCTGACGCGCACCAGCGGGCGGTCGATCCCCGGCGAGGAGACCTCCAGATGATAGGCCTTGCCGATCGGATCGTCGACGTCGAGGACGGGCGAGAGCGTCTTGGAGATCAGCTCGCAATCCTCCACCGTCATGGTGCCGTCGGGGCGTTCGGCCATGATCTGCACGGTGCCCCCATTATTACCGTTGAGGCGCACCCGCACGAGACGGAAGCCGAGCGGCAGGATGGTGCGCTCGGTGATTTCTGCCACGCGCGCGGCAACGCCCGTCTCGGTGAGACGGCGCGGTTCGTTCAACGCGTCGGCCGACGAATCGGCCTGGCTGACAATGGCTTCGGGTTCGGTCACGCAACCCTCGAAACAAAAAGAGCGGGTCCCGGGTGGGGCCCACTCTCAAAACCAATGATCCAGTGGACCATCTATGAGATGTCTCATCGAGACAGGCGCAATATAGGGATTTTTTGCCGTCATGCAAGGAAGGATTTGTTCACCTTGTTGATGAGCGACGCGCAAAGCCCATTTCAGGGGACAATTCCAGCCGCCTCGGCCGCTTGAGCGACGCTGAACCTGCGCCATTGCCCGGCCTGGACGACATGCATGGTGTCGTGCCGAGCCTGGAAGAGCGAAGGAGCGTTCTCCCGGTCGAAGGCGATGCCGGCGATTTCTTCCGTCAGCACTTCCGCGCCATCGGTTCCCAAGCGCAGCAGGACGAGGTCGGTGGCCTTGCCATATCCCCCCACGAGCATGGCCAGGGAGCCATCCACCGCAACCGCGCCGGCGCCACGGATCGGTGTCTGCCATTGGCGGCATTGCCTGGTTTCGTCGATCCGCATGATTGGAAAGTCGGAGTAGTAGTAAGCCCAAACCTGGTTGCCGCTGACATTGAGGGCGTAGCAGTCGTCGATGACGGAACCCATACCCTCCCAGGAATAGGACCAGGACGGACGGCCCTGGCAATCGAAACGCCGCAAGCCGGGGGCGCCGATCGGCTCGGGCCCGCCGGCATTGCCCCATCCCAGATTGCCGTAGACGCCCTCGTCGAAATAGCCGCACCAGATGCCGCCATCCGTGTCGCATTGCAGATGCTGAATGCCGTCGCCGAGGCAGAAGCGGCCGATGAGCGTGCCATCGGCCGCAAGGTGGCGGGCATTGTCATGTCCGACCGGGCATCGCGCACCAGCAACGATCCAGCTGTCATCGGGAAACTGGTCGACAAGGAGAAACCAGTCCTCCAGGGCGAATTCCGCCGTTTTGCCCCGTGCCTTGCCGTCGAAGCTACACAAGCGTGCCCGCGCCCCGGCCGGCAAGGGCTTGCGGGCTCGAAACAGCGCCGCGACATCGCAATCGGCCTGCAGCATGGCGAGCGCCCCCGCCTGCGTTACGGCCTGGCTGATGTCGAACCAGCCGTTTTCCGGGGAAGGCAGGGGAATCGACAGGCCCTGCATCGTTCTGGATTGGACTGCCATGGCACCGAACGCAGGAATGGGGAAGGGGATCCGCATATTTGACGGAGCGGCGAGAGGCCTGTGCCTGTTTCAGTAATAGACCCCGGCTGCCAG
Source organism: Labrys sp. (in: a-proteobacteria) (assembly GCF_047605565.1). Classification (NCBI taxonomy): domain Bacteria; kingdom Pseudomonadati; phylum Pseudomonadota; class Alphaproteobacteria; order Hyphomicrobiales; family Xanthobacteraceae; genus Labrys; species Labrys sp. (in: a-proteobacteria). Next base: position 24,029 of record NZ_JASGFM010000064.1, on the reverse strand, counting down.
GGCCACATCCATCACGCTCAGGCGGTGCCATTGCTCGTTCCACACGACATGCAACATGTCGTGGCGGGCCGCAAACAGCCGCGCCGGCTTTTCGCGGCTGTAGCCGAGGTCGAGATCGAAGGTGGCGAGAAGCGTGATCTCATGGCCGCCACGCCGGAACAGCGTGATGCGGTGGCTGTCTTCTCCATAGCCGCCGATCAGCAGGCCGAGGTGGCGATCGATGGCGACGGCTTTGACACCGCTGATCTCATTCGACCAGAGCTGGCAATGGCCGGACCCGTCGACGCGCAGGAGGGGAAAATCGGTATAGTAGCAGCTCCAGATCTCCCTGCGCCCGACATTGAGCGCATAACAGTCCACCATCGGCAAACCAGCCCGGGCCATGCCCTGCGACCACAACGCAGTTCCGTCGGTGTCGAAGCGCATCAGGCCGCTGGCCGGCATGCCCGGCCCTCCTCGGCCCCAGGCGCGATTGATCAAGGCGCCTTCGTCCCAATAGCCGCACCAGATCCTGCCCTCGTCGTCGCATTGCAGATGTTCGATGGCATCGCCCAGGCACAAATGCCGCAGCACGGTGCCGTCCTCGGCCAGATGGCGGGCATTGTCCTGCCCCTGGCGACAGCGCGCATCGGCGACGATCCAGCCACCGCCCGGCAATTCGTCGAAAGCCGGATAGTCGAATTCCAAGGGAAAATGCGTTTGATTTCCCCGCCACTCGCCATCGAAGCTCGTGAGCCTGCCTGTCGTCGACATGGGTTTGGGGGATGGCTCGTCCCCCAGGGCCAGCATGTCACGATTCGTATCGAGGCAGGCCAGCCGGCCATCCAAGGTGACTGCGTAGGCAAGTTCGAACCAACCGGACCCGCGCCCCGGCAGAGGAACGGTGCTGGAGGGGGCGATCTTCGATCTTGCCGTTCTATTGCCCTCGCTGCCACTCACTCGATCACCGATCCTGCGCTCTCCCGCTCGTCGAGCGCACCCTTCAGCATGGTCAGGCGGTCGGGGACGGTTTCGCCCCGCATCATCGCCAGGAGCAGAGCTGCGCCGGTGGAACCGAGTTCGAAGCGCGGCTGGCGAATGGTGGTCAGGGTGGGCTCGACGAAATCGCCGAACTCGATGCCGTCGAAGCCGACGATGGACACATCCTGCGGCACCTTGAGGCCGCCGCGGCGGATGGTCGTCATGAAGGCGATCGCCATTTCGTCGCTGGTGGCGACCACGCCGGTCGGCCGGCGGTCGAGGGCCAGGAAGGCCCTGCCCGAGGCGACGCCGGAGGCGAAGTCGTAATTGCCCTCGAAGCGCACGAAATCGTCGGCTCCAAGGCCGGCGGCGGCGATCTCGGCCTGGAAGCCGGCATAACGATGGCGTTCGTTGTAGTTGCCCCTGGGGCCTGCGAGATAGGCCAGATGCCGATGGCCCCTGTCGAGAAGATAGCGGGTTTGGGCCCGGCAGCAGACCTCGTCGTCGACCACCACCGCCGGTATGCCGGGAACGTCCGTCTCGGCGCAGATGCCGACGATAGGAAGGCCGGAATCGGCAATGGTGCGGCCGGCATGCGAGGGCACCGTCGAGGCAAGCACCAGGGCACCGTCGATATGGCCGCCGAAGACGAGGTCGACCAGATATTTCTCCTTGCCATCGATGCTGTCGAGATTGCCCATCAGCACGGCATAGCCGGCTTGGGAGAGGGCGACGTCGATGCCCCGGAGAACCTCGCTGAAAAAAGGCGGATTGCGGCGGGGGCCGACGACCACCAGCACAGTGCGGGAAGAACCGGCGCGCAACTGCCGCGCAGCGCTGTTGGGGATATAGCCGAGTTCGCGCACGGCAGCTAGCACGCGCTCACGCGTCTCGGCCTGGACACGATCAGGAAAGGTGAGGGCGCGGCTGACGGTGGCAGTCGAGACGCCGGCGGCGCGGGCGACGTCGCCGATGCGGGTCTTGGAGACATCGCGCGGTGCGCGTCTCTGGATGCGTCTGGTGCGTTCCTTGGCGGGCGGCATGGGACCACCGTTCTCCAACCTGCTGGCAAAACTTCGAAAAAGCTCTGCCATCTGCCTGTTGCGGGTGCGACCGGAGCCCTGAGTCAATCCCCTTGACACGAACCCCGATCGCAATCAATATCCCGACGCGTGCAATCGATTACATAAACACAGCATGCGATCCTTTAGGGAGGATGTCCATGGAAAAATTGAGGGCGATTCCGCAACGGGCTCCGGTGCGTTCCATGCTTGTCGGTGCACTTGCTGCGCTGGCGCTCGCTGGGCCGGCCGTGGCGCAGGACAAGCCCAAGGCCGAAGTGATGCATTGGTGGACATCGGGCGGCGAGGCGGCGGCCGTGAAGGTCTTCGCCGACCAGTACACCAAGGCCGGCGGTATTTGGGTCGACTCGGCGGTTGCCGGCGGCCAGGCCGCGCGCTCCGCTGCAATCAATCGCATCGTCGGCGGCAATCCGCCCACGGCCTCGCAGTTCAACACCGGCAAGCAGTTCGACGATCTGGTCAGCCAGGGCCTGCTCAACACCGTCGACCAGGTTGCCGAGGAAGGCAAGTGGAAGAGCTTCCTGCCGCCTTCCTTCATCGAAGCCGCGAGCCGGGAGGGGCATATGTATGCCGTTCCGGTGAACGTGCATGGCCAGAACTGGGCTTTCTATTCCAAGGAAGTGCTCGACAAGTCCGGTGTCACCGCAGTGCCCACCAACTGGGACGATTTCTTCGTCGCTCTCGACAAGATCAAGGCGGCCGGCTTTACGCCGCTGGCACAAGGTGGCGAGCCCTGGCAGGAGCGCCTGCTGTTCAATGTCGTGCTGCAATCGGTCAGCAAGGACACGTTCATGCGGCTCTATGCCAAGAACGATGCCACCGCTATCGATACGCCCGAGTTCAAGAAATCGGTCGAGATTTTCGGCAAGTTGCGTGCCTACACCGATGCCGGGTCGCCAGGACGCAACTGGAACGATACCACGGCTCTCCTGATCACCAACAAGGCCGGCGTGCAGTTCATGGGTGATTGGGCCAAAGGTGAATTCAAGGCGGCCAACAAGGAGGCCGGCAAGGATTTCTACTGCCAGATCGGCATCGACGACAAGGAACTGGTGATCGGCGGCGACGTCTTCGTTTTCCCCAAGACGACCGATGCAGCCCAGGTCAAGGCGCAGAACCTCCTCGCTTCGACCATGCTGTCGCCTGAGACCCAGGTGCTGTTCAATATCCAGAAAGGCTCGATGCCGGTGCGCACCGACGTCGACGCCAGCAAGTTCGATCTATGCGCGCAGAAGGGCATGAAGCTGCTCGCCGATCCTGCGCATCAGACACCGGTGATCGACATGCTGGCCAGTGCCGATCTGGTTGGAGCGCTCGAGGATGTCATCACCAATTTCTGGAACAACAAGAGCCAGACGCCGGACGAGTTCACCGCCAAGTTCGCGGATGCGCTGAAGTCGGCGCAGTAAGCTCCTCTTGGGCGGGTCTTCGGGCCCGCCCGGCCTGCGCACCGGCAAGCCGGTCTCGCGATTGCGACTTTTCCGTCAAATCGCCGAGAAGACCGGGCCCCAATTCCCACCGCAAGACGGATCCTGAAGGAGGTCGCAATGGCCGAGCCTGCAAGATTGTCGCGTCCACATCGTCGGCCCCACCGTCTGAGCATGGCGGCGCTGGCCTTGATACCGGCCTGGATCATCGTCGTCGCCGCCTATATCGGCACGGTGATCTGGACGATCGTCATCTCCTTCACCGGTTCCAAGCTGCTGCCGGTCTACAATTTTGTCGGTTTGGATCAGTATGTCCGGTTGTTTGCCTCGGATCGCTGGCAGGTTTCGGTGTGGCATCTGGCCGTCTTTGGCGTGCTCTTCATTGTCTGCTGCCTGATCGTCGGCTTCCTGCTGGCGGTGGCGCTCGACCAGAAGATCCGCTTCGAGAACACGTTCCGTACCATCTTCCTCTATCCCTATGCGATGTCCTTCATCGTCACGGGCCTGGTCTGGCAGTGGCTGATGAACCCCAATCTCGGCATCCAGAACACGGTGCGCAACTGGGGTTGGACGAGCTTTACCTTCGACTGGGCGGTGAATTCGAAGCTCGCCGTGTTTGCGCTGGTGATTGCCGCAATCTGGCAGGCTTCCGGCCTGGTGATGGCGCTGATGCTGGCGGGCCTGCGCGGCGTCGACAGCGAATTGTGGAAGGCGGCGAAGATCGACCGCATCCCGACCTGGCGGGTCTATGTCTCCATCATCCTGCCGATCCTGACCCCCACCATCACCACGGCCACCGTGCTGCTCTCCATCGCTGTGATCAAGGTCTATGACCTCGTGGTCGCCCTCACCAATGGTGGGCCGGGTACGGCCTCGGAAATGCCGGCCAAATTCGTGATGGACAATCTCGGCCAGCGCCAGAATATCGGCCTCGCCACGGCGGCCTCGACGGTGATGCTGATCACGGTGATCTGCGTGGTCTCGCCATGGCTCTACCATACCTATTTCCGCCGGCAGTCGCGGAGGCCGGCATGAGCGCCCTAGAGACACCACGCGGGCGCAAGCCGGCCCGCCTGACCCCCGGCCGCATCGGCCTCTATGTCTTCCTCGTCGTGGCAGCAGCCTTCTTCCTGCTGCCCGCCGTGGTGATGGTGCTGACTTCGCTTAAGACCATGGAGGAGATCCGCCAGGGCCAGATCTTCGCCCTGCCGCTGGCCTTCGATCTCGCCGCCTGGAGCAAGGCCTGGTCGAGTGCGAGTACGGGCCTTGTCCACAGTGGAATTAGTGTCGGTTTCTTCAATTCAGTTAAGATCCTCTTGCCTAGCCTCGTTATCTCCATCGCTGCGGGCGCCGTGAATGGCTATGCTCTGTCGCTATGGAACGTGCGATACGCCAACCTCCTGTTCGGCGTGCTCCTGATCGGCGCCTTCATTCCCTATCAGGTCTTCATTTATCCCTTCATCCGGATATTTGCATGGGCCAACATCTTCGGGACATTGCCCTGCATCGTCATCGTGCACACCATCTTCGGCATGCCGCTGATGACGCTGATATTCCGCAATTACTATGCCAGCCTGCCGGCCGAATTGTTCAAGGCGGCACGCGTGGATGGCGGCGGCTTCTGGCAGATCTTCTTCCACGTCATCCTGCCGATGTCGACGCCGATGCTGATCGTGGCCGCCATCCTGCAGGTCACCGGCATCTGGAACGACTTCATCCTCGGCCTGACTTTTGCTGGGCGAGACAATGTGCCGATGACGGTGCAACTCAACAACATCGTCAATTCAACCACGGGCGAGCGGGCCTACAACGTCAACATGGCGGCGACCCTGCTGACCGCCTCCGTGCCGCTCATCGTCTATTTCGTCTCCGGACGCTGGTTCGTGCGCGGCATCGCAGCCGGCGCGGTGAAGGGATAAAGCGCATGCACACCACGCCTTCCTCCGTCACCGTCAAGGACCTGTCGATCCGCTATGGTGCCGTGTCCGTCATCGACAATCTCCAGCTCGACATCCGCCAGGGCGAGTTCATCGTGCTGCTCGGACCCTCGGGCTGCGGCAAGTCCACCTTGCTGAACGCCATCGCCGGCCTGCTGGAGATCAGCGATGGCGAGATCTGGATCTCCGGCAAGAACGTCACCTGGGCCGAGCCGGCCGACCGCGGCATCGGCATGGTGTTTCAATCCTACGCGCTCTATCCGCGCATGAGCGTGGAGGGCAACATGTCCTTCGGCCTGAAAATGGCCCGCGTGCCCAAGGCGGAGATCGCCGCGCGTGTCGCCAAGGCCTCCAGGCTCCTGCATCTCGATCCGCTGCTGCAGCGCAAGCCCTCCGAATTGTCGGGCGGCCAGCGCCAGCGTGTCGCCATCGGCCGCGCCCTGGTGCGCAATGTCGACGTCTTCCTTTTCGACGAACCGCTGTCCAACCTCGATGCCAAGCTGCGCAACGAGCTGAGGGTCGAGATCAAGAAGCTCCACCAGAGCCTCGGCAACACCATGATCTATGTCACGCATGACCAGATCGAAGCCCTGACCCTGGCCGACCGCATCGCCGTGATGAAGGGCGGCGTCATCCAGCAATTGGCGAGCCCGCTCGAGATCTACCACAAGCCGGCCAACCAGTTCGTGGCGGGCTTCATCGGCTCGCCCGGCATGAACTTCGTCGAAGGCGAGCTTACGGGCGGGCCGGGAGGCTGGCGTTTCCAGGCCGCCGGCGAGAGCATCGACCTTGCAGCCTACGCATTCTCTGCCGATCCCGGCGCACGCAAGGCGGTACTGGGCATCCGGCCCGAGCATATCGATGTCGGCTCCGCGCCATCGGGCCGGCATGCTGCCCGCGGAAAAATCGACATCGTCGAGCCGATGGGCGCCGAGACGGTGTTGTGGACCAGCTTCGCCGGCAGGCCCGCTACCATCCGTGTCGACGGAGACAATGAAAGCGGACCCGGCGACGAGATCGGTTTTCACTTCGACGTCGGGCGTGCCTCGCTGTTCGACGCACAAAGCGGGGAGCGTCTGTGAACAAGCCCTACCGCAATTGCCATCCAACCCGTTGATTTTTCTCATTTCATGAAAGGATCTATCATGGCTCTGCAACATCCCCTGTCGTTCCAGCTCTATTCGGGCCGCAACTTCCCACCGCTCGAGGGGCAGCTCAGGACGATCGCCGAGGCCGGCTTCAGCAATGTCGAGCCCTATGGCGCCTTCTACCAGGACGTGCCCGCCGCGGCCCGGCTGTTCAAGCAGTTCGGCCTGACCGCCAAGAGCGGCCATTTCGGCATCGATGCCCTGGAGGCCGATCTCGACGGCAATCTGCGCATTGCCGAGGCGCTGGGCATCGAAACCATCGTGGCGCCCTATCTGATGCCCGACGCCCGCCCCACCGACACCGCCGGTTGGCAGGCGTTCGGTGCCCGGCTGGCGGCGGTCGCTCGCAAGGCCAGCCAGGCCGGCTACGGCTTTGCCTGGCACAACCATGATTTCGAGTTCATCGCCCTGCCGGATGGCTCCTATCCGATCGAGCACCTGCTGGCCGAGGGCGTGAAGTGGGAAGCGGACATCGCCTGGATCGTACGGGCCAATGCCGATCCGAAGCCCTGGATCGCGCGCTATGGCGCCATCATGCCGCTCGTCCATGTCAAGGACATCGCGCCGGCCGGCGAGAAGGTCAATGAGGATGGCTGGGCCGATGTCGGCACCGGCGTGGTCGACTGGGCGACGATCTGGCCGCTCTGCGTGGCCGCGGGCGCGGAGATCATGGTTGCCGAGCACGACAATCCCTCGGACCTCAAGCGTTTTGCCACGGTGAGCGGCGAGGCCATGCGCAAGCTGGCCGGCGTGTGACGCAGTGTGCCGGCCTTCTCACCGACATCGACTGACTGTCGATGTCGTGGGACCGGCACCTGATTTTGAAGAATTATGCCGGGTCCGAAGTCCGGCGCACCAAAGTTCCTGGAGACCACCATGCCCTTACGCGTCGGATTGATCGGCTGCGGCAATATTTCGGACATCTACCTTCTCAACGCCGCCCTGTTTCGCGATTTCGATTTCGTCGCCTGCGCCGACCTCAGGGAGGAAGCAGCCAAGAAACAGGCCCAGAAATACAACCTGCAGCGGCGCAGCATCGAGGCGCTGCTGGCGAGTGACGATGTCGATATCGTGCTCAACCTTACCGTGCCCGAGGCGCATGCCGAGGTCTCGCGCGCCGCGATTGCGGCCGGCAAGCACGTCTATGGTGAAAAGCCGCTCGCCACACGCCTCACCGACGGCGTTGCGCTGATGGAGGCGGCGAAATCGAAGGGCCTGAGGGTCGGCTGCGCTCCCGATACCGTGCTGGGTGCCGCCATCCAGCAGTCGAGGCTGCGGATCGATGCGGGCGAGATCGGCCGGCCGCTGATCGGCACGGCCGCCGTGCTCGGCCATGGCATGGAGCACTGGCACCCCAATCCGGAGTTCTTCTTCAAACCCGGCGCCGGGCCCGTCTTCGACATGGGCCCCTATTATCTCTCCACCCTGGTCAACCTGTTGGGGCCGGTCGCTTCGGTGATGGCCCTCAGCCAGAGCGGTTTTGCGGAGCGGGTGGTGACCACGGAGGGCTCGCCCTTCAAGGGACAGAGCATCGCGGTGGAGACGCCCACCAGCATCCAGGCCCTGCTTGCCTTCAAGTCCGGTGCGCAGATCACCTTCCTGGCAAGCTGGGATGTCTGGGCCCATGGCCAGCAGCCGATCGAGCTGCACGGCACCGACGCGTCGCTGCGCGTGCCCGATCCCAACTGGTTCGGCGGCGAGGTTTCGCTGGCCCGCCCACGCGAAGCCTGGGAAAGCCATGCTTCGTCCGGCGACCGGTTCGGCCAGCCGAACTGGCCGGCCGACCATCCCGTCAATGCCAATTATCGCGGCCTCGGCCTCGCCGACATGGCACGGGGCATCATCGACGGCCGTCCCCATCGTGCCAGCGGCGAGATCGGCTTGCACGTCCTTGCGGTGATGGAAGGCATCCTCACCGCCGCCGAGCAGAAGCGACCGGTGCTGATCGAACAGGGCTGCGAGCGGCCCGCGCCGCTCGGCGACGAGGAGGCGAGGGGACTGCTGGCCTGAAGCTGGCCGTCGATCAGCGGCTCTAGCTTCCGACCAACGGCTTCTTCGTGAAAAAACGCTGACCTTTGTCATGCCCGGGCTTCGACCCGGGCATCCAGCGGCCCGGCGCTTGAAGCTGGATTGCCGGGTCGAAGCCCGGGCATGACAAAGGTCGAGCCTGTCTGGGAGACGAACGGCATGCGTACTCGTCGCATGCGGCGGGCCGGCCTTACTCGTCCACCGGCTTCCATTCGTCGCGACCTAGGTCGATAACCTTGGGATCGCTGCTCGCGGTGCCGGTGCGCCCCTGAGGGGCAGGAACCGGCCCTTCGCGCCACTGCCGCAACAGGCTCGGCAGAAGGAGGGCGAAGCCGATGACGTCGGTGACGAAACCGGGAATGATCATCAAGACACCGCCGAGCGCCACCATCAGGCTCTCGCGGGCGGCGCCGTTGTTCGGCTCACCGCCCTGCATTGCCCGCATCAGGCGGGAGAACACGCTCGTGCCCTGCCGGCGCAGCAGCGATGCGCCGATGAAGGAGGTCGCCACCAGGGCGATCAGCGCAAGCGCGATGCCGATCCGGCTCGCGACCCAGACGAAAGCGGCGATTTCCGCGAAGGGCAGGATCACAAGTCCGGCCAGCCCGAGCCATGCCCAGCCAGCGGGAACATTGAAGCTGCGTGCGATCATCGGTGTCGTTTCTCCTGGAGCAAGGACGCGTTTTGCCAAAAATGCGTCTTTGCGGTTCCCTCTGGGCAAGACCTTGCGCAACGGCATACGCCGCATGCTGGCCATGTTTGCCCTTCATGGTAGCATGAAGCTGGCAAACTGCTCGATGCACACCATATAGGTGAGGATTGTGGCATTGCCACAGGGGGCTTGAGCCGTTATTTCGAGTCGTCACTCGGTCGGTGGGGATGCTGAAGGCACAAATGGGTAGTTTTGATATCATCACGCTGGTGTTTCTGGGGCTCGCGGTGTTCGTGATCTTCAAGCTGCGTTCCGTGCTGGGGGAGCGCACCGGCGCCGAGCCTCCGACATTCGAGGGATTGCGGCGCGATGCCCAGCCTGCGTCCCGCGACGACAGGGCCGCCAATCCGCCGCAGCGCGATGCCGAATCCCCGATCGAAACGCAGGCGCCGACGTCAGCTTTCCGCTGGGAAGGTTTTGCCGAGAAGGACACGCCCCTCGCAGCCGGGTTCGATGCGATCGCGACTGTCGATCCGAGTTTCCAGCCCCAGAGCTTCGTCCCGGGCGCCAAGGCGGCCTATGAAATGATCGTTACCGCCTTCAACAATGGTGACCGCAAGACCCTGAAGAACCTGCTGTCACGCGAGAATTTCGACGCGTTTTCCCAGGACATCACCGAGCGCGAGGCGCGTGGCGAGACCGTGCAGGCCAATTTCGTTTCGATCGACAAGGCCGATATCGTCGCCGCCGGCGTCAAGGGCCGCGTCGCCGAACTGACCGTCAATTTCGTCTCGCAGATGATCAGTGCCACCAAGGACAGGAATGGCGCGGTCGTCGACGGAAGCGTCGATCAGGTGGCTGTTGTCACCGACACCTGGACATTCGCGCGCGATACCAGCACGAAGGATCCGAATTGGCGCCTCGTGGCGACCGGCGGTTGAGCGCGGTCGGAAGAGGCGGGCGGGCCACGGTATCGATGTCATGGGGATCTTGCGCCGAGTCGGGCCCTTCGTCGCTTTCTTCGTCGCGGCCAGTCTAGCCTGGGCGGGCGAACGTCCGTCGCCACCGCCGCTGCCGGCGGGAGCGACGGCTACGCGGGTGCCTTTCGGCAAGCTCGCCGGATGGAAACGGGACGATCACGCCAAGGCCTGGCAGGTCTGGCTCGCCTCCTGCCGCTCCCAGGCCGAGAACAATCCCGCACTCGATGCCGGTGTACCGGTTCCCGAGGACCTCGCGCGCCTTTGCGGCGAGGCCTTGAAGCGCGGCGCGCTGGATGCGCCCGCCGCCCGCGCCTTCTTCCAGGCCCATTTCAACGCCTGGCGCATCACCACGCAGAAGGGCAGCGGGCCCACCGGCGGAAAGGCCTTCTACACCGGTTATTACGAGCCCGAGATCCGGGGTTCGCTGGTGCGCGAGGGCGAGTTCCAGACCCCGCTCTATGACCGGCCGGCAGATCTGGTCAGCTTCGAGCCCAACGCCATACCGCCGGGCTTCCAGGGCTACAGCGCAGCCCGGCGCAAGCTCGACGGCAGCCTCGAAGTCTATCCGGATCGCAAGGCGATCGAGCAGGGAGCCCTCGACGGGAAGGGCCTCGAGATCGCCTATGTCGCCGATCCCGTCGACCGCTTCTTCATGCAGGTGCAGGGCTCGGGGCGGCTGCGGCTGCCGACCGGCAGCGTTGTGCGCTTTGCCTATGCCGGCAAGAACGGCCAGCCCTATTCCGCCATCGGCAAGGCGGTGGCCGACAGGCTCAACATCCCACCCCGCGACGTCACCATGGCGGGTTTGCGGGATTTCCTGGCGCGCGACCCCAAGCAGGCGCGCGAGGTGATGTGGGTGAACAAATCCTTCGTCTTCTTCAAGGTGGCTCCCTTCCTCGGCGCCGATGCCGGCCCGATCGGCGGCGAGGGCCTGCCGGTCACGCCGCTGCGTTCCATCGCCATCGACCGCAGGATCTGGCCCTATGGCTTGCCCGTCTTCGTCGAGACGGCAATCCCCGATGTCGGTGGCGGGGTGAAGCCCGAGCCCATCCGCAAGCTGATGATCGCCCAGGATACGGGATCGGCCATCATCGGCCCGGCACGCGCCGACATCTTCTTCGGATCGGGCGCCAAGGCGGGAGCGGTTGCCGGCGCTGTCCGCCATGGCGGCGGCTTCTACGTGCTATGGCCCAAATCGCAGCCTGACGCCAAAGATGGCGCCGGGGGGCGACCATGAGCCGCCGCAAAGGATTGTCCGCCGAGGATAGCGAACTCTGGGCCTTCGTCACCCGGGAAGTCATCCCGCTGAAACGCCGCCGCCGCAAGCTGGCCAAGGCGGCGACGAAGGCGGCGGACACCCTGCCTGAACCGGCCGCACCACAGGTCAAACCGGCGGTGAAACCGAAATCGGCGGCCAGCCGTCCGGCCAAGCCTCCGGCCGCGCCGCCGATACCGCCGATAGCACCCATCGACAAGCGCGAGCGGCGCCAGGTCGTGCGCGGCACGCGCGCCATCGACGCCCGGATCGATCTGCACGGCATGCGCCAGGCCGAGGCCCACGGCGCCTTGCGCGGCTTCCTCGCCATTGCCCAGATGCGCGGCTATTCCATGGTGCTGGTCATCACCGGCAAAGGCGGCGGCGGCGATATGACGTTTTCGGGCGATGAGCGCGGGGTGCTGCGCCGTGTCGTGCCGCAATGGTTGCGCATGCCCGATCTCAGGCCGCTGATCCTCGGCTTCGAGGAGGCGCATCACGGGCATGGCGGCAGCGGCGCCCTCTATGTCCGGCTGCGCCGTATCCGCAGGCTCGGCGACCGATGACCCCCTTTGGTGCCAGATTGCGCGCCCTGCGCGCGGCCCGCGGCCAAAGCCTCAAGGAGATGGCGGAGGCGCTCGGCGTCTCGGCCGCCTATCTGTCGGCCCTCGAGCATGGCAAGCGCGGGCAGCCGACCTGGATCCTGCTGCAGCGGATCATCACCCATTTCAACATCATCTGGGACGAGGCCGAGGATCTGCAGCGCCTGGCTGCGCTGTCCGATCCGCGCGTCGTGGTCGACACCGCCGGCCTGACGCCGCAGGCCACCGAGCTTGCCAACCGCCTTGCCCAGGACATCGCGAAACTGCCCGAGGCGGAGGTCGAGGCGATGCTGGCAAGGTTGAAGGCGATCGATGGCGCATGAAGGTTGGAACTCCGGGCGTACCAAATCGCACCACGCCCCTCTTCACAATTCGGTCTTCCTGCGCGCATAAGGCAAGCCGTTCGACAAGAGCCGGTATTTCGGGAGTTGGTGTGTGACGGCGAACAAGGACGAGAACAAGCAGACCGCGAGATTGCTCGTCCTGCCGCCTGAGAATGAGAGGCTCTCCACCGTGCGGCGCCTGCTGCGCCGCGTGCCCTGGCGCTATGTCGGGCCGATCCTGTCGATCGGCCTGTTCGTCGGTGCGCTCGTCGTGCTGGCCTCGATCCTGCGTGGTGTCGAACCGGAAAAGGTGGTGGCCGCCTTCACCGCCACGCCGACCATGGCAATCGCCCTGTCGATCCTGTTCACCGCGCTCTCCTATCTGGCCTTGACCGGCTATGACGGCCTGGCGCTACGCCAGATCGGCGCCAAGGACATTCCCTATTCCACCGCAGCCATCGGCTCCTTCACCTCCTATGCGATCAGCTACACGCTCGGCGTGCCGCTATTGACCGCCGGCGCGGTGCGCTACCGCGTCTATGGTGGAGCCGGGCTGTCGGCGCCGCAGATCGCGGCGCTGACGCTGGTGTGCACCCTGACCTTCTGGCTCGGCATGGGCGCGGTGCTGGCGCTCGGCCTGGTGCTGGTGCCGGGATCGGTGGCGGGCGTCGACCATCTGCCGCTCTCGCTCAACATGTCGATCGGCGTCGCCATCATCGCGGTGATCGTCGGTTATGTCGGCTATGTCTCGACCGGCCGGCGTGTCGTTGCCGTCGAGGGCTGGTCGATGCCGCTGCCGGGCGGCAAGGTCACCGCCGCGCAGATCGTGCTCGGCATCTTCGATGTCTGTGCCGGGGCCGGCGCGCTCTACATCCTGCTGCCGGACCAGGCGGCGAGCGTGCCCTTCTTCACCTTCATGGTGATCTATGTGCTGGCGGCTTTCCTCGGCGTGCTCAGCCACGCGCCCGGCGGCATCGGCGTGTTCGAGACCACCATGCTGATCGCGCTGCCGACCATCGCCAAGGACGATCTGCTCGGCCGCATCATCCTCTACCGCGTCATCTATTATTTCGTGCCTTTCGCCCTCGCTCTGGCGATCCTGGGGGCCTATGAGCTGGCGCGCCGGCGCCATGTCGTCGGCAAGATGGTCGACCAAGTCGCCGGCATCATGAAGCCGCTCGCCCCGATCCTGGTGGCGGGCGCCATGTTCCTTGCCGGTGGTGCCCTGCTGATCACCGGCGCGGTGCCGGCCACCGAAGCCCGCCGCATCCTGCTCACCAGCCTGGTGCCGTTGCCGGTGGTGGAGACGGCCCATGTCATCGCATCGCTCTCGGGCGTGGCGCTGCTGTTCCTGGCGCGCGGCCTGATCCGGCGCATGGAGGCCGCCTGGCGCACGGCGATGATCGTCCTGGTGATCGCCACCGTCGCCACCCTGCTGCGCAGCGCCGATTGGCGCTTCATGCTGACCCTGTGCTGCGCCCTTATGGTGCTCGCCCTCAGCCGGCCGGCCTTTCCGCGTGGTGCCTGGCTGTTCGGCATCGATTATTCGCCGCTCCTGCTCGGCGCGATCGCCGCCATGCTGGCCGTGACGGTGTGGATCGGCTTCTTCGCCTTCCGCTTCGTCGACTACACGCCGGAACTGTGGGTCACCTTCGGCTATGGCGATGAGATGTCGCGCTTCCTGCGTTCGACCAGCCTGGCGGTCGCAGCCGCCATCGTCATCGGTATCCTGAGCGCCTATTGGAAGGGTGGCATCGCCCTGGTGCCAGCGGCGTCGATCGACATATCGGGCCTGGTCGCGCGGGTGCCTTCGGCAGAGGCCAGGCTCGCTTTGCTGCCGGGCCAGATGCTGCTTGCCAACGACCAGGGCAATGCCGCCATGGTGGTGGCCCGCGCCGGGGCCTCGTCGATCGCGCTGGGCGATCCGATGGGCGATCCGGCCATGGTGCAGGACCTGCTCTGGGTCTTCGGCGAAAGGGCGGAGCAGCAGAGACTGTGGCCGGTGATCCTGTCCGCCTCGCCACGGATGCGGGCCGACTATCTGGAGGCCGGCCTGACGCTGACGCCGATCGGCGACCATGCCAGCGTCGATCTTGCCAGCCTGGGGGACGAACCCTATGCCGGTGCCAATGCGATCTTCTCCTGGGCCGATATCCACGCCCTCAGCCTGGATCTGGTTCCTGCCGGCGCCACGGCCACGATCATGCCGACTCTGGAAGCGGTGTCCCGCTCCTGGCTCGCCGGTACCGGGCGAAGCGAGGGCCATTTCGTCGTCGGGCGCTTTTCGCCCAGCTGGATCCGGACCAATGACTGCGCCATCCTGCGCCGGGCCGGCGCGGTGGTCGGCTTTGCCGTGGTGATGCGCAGCGCGGACAATGAGGAGTGGGCCGTCGACATCCTGCGCTATCTGCCGGAGCTCGGCATCTCGACGCTCGATTTCATGCTGCTGCGCCTCATCCGCCTGGCCAAGGCGCGCGGTGCCAAGCGCTTCGACCTCGGCCTGACGCCCAACCCGGCGCAGGCGGGCGAGAATCTCGGCCCGGCCTGGCAGCGCGTCACGCCGCTACTGTTCCGCTTCGGTGACCACATCGCCAATTTCGACGCGCTGCGCGGTTTCAAGGCCCGCTTCAATCCCCGCTTCGAGCCGCGCTATCTCGCCTGTACGGCCGGTTTCGCCCTGCCGCACATCCTTCAGGACGTCACCACCCTGATCGAGAAGGGTGGGGATGGCGAGGTGCGCGCCGACAAGGGATTGTCGGCGCGGAGCTGACGGCGATGCGCTTCAGGCCGCTTTGGCGAAGCGCTGGGCCCGGAAGGGCGCCAGCAGGGGATGAGGGGAGCCCCAGGCAATCTCGCCGGCCAGGAGCTCTCCGGCGATGAGCCCAAGCGTCGCGCCGCTATGGCTGAAGGCGACGTGGTAGCCGGGAATGCCCTCGATGGCCCCGAAGACCGGGTCGCCGTCACCCGGAATGGGCTTGGGACCGGCACCGTAGCCGTCGAGCTCCAGCGTCGGGTTGCCCTCAAGCACCCTTGAGGCTTCTTCCAGCAGGCCGTGAATGGTGGATTGCCGGATTTCGAAGCTGCCGTCGTCGCGTATCACGATTTCTTCCTCCGACCAGGCTGAGTCGAGCACGAGGGCGCCGCTCGGCGTGGGGCGAACCGCGACCCGCGGTGTGTTCAATACGGCGCGCAGCCTGGTTGCGATCGGCTTGGTGCGGACGAGGAGTGCGATCGGGGTGGAGTCGGCGATGAACCGGCCTTCCCTGGCGACGAGGGCGGGAACGTCGGCGCCGGTCGCGACCAGAACCGCATCGGCCTCGAACAGGCGGCCGTCGGCGATCGAGACACCACTGGCGCGTCCGGCCGTGAGCTGTACGCTGGCCTTGCCCGCATCGGTCACCAGGGCACCGCCTTTTTCGATGAATTCGGCCAGCATCACCTCGATCACCGACGGCAGGTCGACCCAGCCTTCGCCGGGATTGAAGATCGCGCCCTGGGGCGTGATCGCTCGCCAATCGATGCCGGGTGTCACGTCGGCAACCTCTTCCGGGGAAAGGAGGAGGGCGTCATATCCCAGGGCCCGCTCATGGGCGAAGACGGAGCGGATCTCGTTGGTCGCGTCATCGGCATCCCAGGTCAGGCCTCCGTCGAAACGCAGCCAGGCTGCCTCCGGATGGCGTGCCGCCAGCGTGCGGTAGCGATCGATGCCGATCATGCGCAACTGGTGATAGGCCGCCGAGCGTCGCCGTGACGAATTGAGCCAGGCCAGAGACCGCCCCGAGGCACCGCTGGCCGGCCGGCTCTCCGTCACCAGCGTGGTGGCGATGCCGAGGCGGACGAGATGGGTGGCGGCCGAGACGCCGAAGATGCCGCCGCCGACGACGATGGCGCGGGATGTGGACGATGCTGCAGTCATGGCTGGAACTTTCAAGGCAAGATTGGATTTGGATGAGGGCCGGGACCGTCACAGCATTTCCGACAGGAAGCGCCGCAGACGGGGGCTTTGGGGATTGTCGAAGATGGCATCCGGGGGACCGGCCTCGACGACCTGCCCCTCGTCCATGAACACCACCTGGTCGGCGACCCGGCGCGCGAAGTTCATCTCATGCGTGACCACGACCATGGTCATGCCGCTCTTGCCGAGCCGTGCCATGAGATTGAGCACGCCTTTCACCAGTTCCGGGTCGAGTGCGCTGGTGACTTCGTCGAACAGCATCAGTTCGGGCTTGAGCGCCAGCGCCCTGGCGATCGCAACGCGCTGCTGCTGCCCGCCCGACAGGTCGATCGGCCGATGGTTCATCCGGGTTGCGAGGCCTACCTCGGCCAGACGTTCCTCGGCGATACGGCGGGATTCGGCCGTCGAAAGCCCCTGAACCTTGCGCAAGGCGAGTTCGACATTGCCGATCGCCGTATGGTCGGGGAAGAGGTTGAACTGTTGGAATACCATGCCGACACGGCGGCGGAGCAGGTCCGGCTTCATGCCCAGCACGCTCTGCCCGTCCAGACGAATATCGCCCGAGACGGGCTCGGCGAGGCGATTGAGGCAGCGCAGCAACGTCGATTTGCCGGACCCCGAGGGGCCGATCACGCAGGTGATCGTGCCGGCTTCGGCCTTCAGGCTCACGCCTCTCAGGACCTTGAAATCGCCATAGGCCATGTCGAGGCCGATGACATCGAGGCGGGCGCCTCGGATCGCCATCGGCAGGCCGGCTCCGGCGTCCGAAGGATGGCCTGCCGGCGTCTCGTCGAGCTCGCGCACCTCCTCCAGGCCGCTGGTAACCGCGCTGACCTTGCGGCCGGTGCGCAGGCGCCCGTCGATGGCGTTGACGACATGCGTCAGCGGCACGGTGATGACGAGGTAGAAGATACCGGCCAGCATCAGGGGCGAGAGATTGCCCGACACCACGGCCTGGTCCTGGCCCACCCGGAACAGCTCCCGCTCGGATGCCAGCAATCCGAGAAAGTAGACCAGGCTCGAATCCTTGATGTTGCCGATGAACTGGTTGACCAGGGCGGGCAGCACGCGGCGCACGCCCTGGGGGATGACGATGAGGCGCATGCCCTTGGGATAGGTCATGCCGAGGGCACGGCAGGCTTCGAGCTGGCCGCGCTCCACGCTCTGGATGCCCGCACGGAAGATTTCGCCGATATAGGCGCCGGCGATCAGGCTCAGCGCCAGGATGCCGAGCGGATAGGGCGACGGCCCGAAGATCTGGCGGCCGATGCCGGCAAAGCCCTGGCCGATCAGCAGGATGGTGACGATGGCCGGCAGGCCGCGAAAGACATCGGTGTAGATGCGGGCGGGCAGGCGGATCCAGGCCGCGCGGGAGATGCCCATCACGGCCAGCACCATGCCGATGACGATGCCCAGCAATGTCGAGGCGACGGCCAGGATCAGGGTGTTCTTCAGGCCCACCATCAGCATGTTGGGCAGCACCTCCGCCATGGAGTCCCAATCGAAGAAACTCCGCTGGAGGATATCGAACCAGCTCATTGGGTGGTCTTTCGTGGCAAGCTAAAGCGCCTTGCGAGTGGGAGGGATCATCGGGAATCGCAAAGACGCTCCAGCCAATCCAGCGGATTGGCTTGGAAACAAGGAAGGGGAGCAAGAGAGGGGTGAGCACGGGCTCGACGCGGTTTCTCCCAGGATTTCTCCCAACAGATGCACCCGCGTCGTGTCCCCCGCCCTGCTTCAGCACCGGCTGTCAAGCGGCCCGCTTGGGCAGATGTCACTTGGACGATGTCACTTGGGCGATGTCATTTGGGCAGATATTGCTCGGGCATCGGCGATCCCGGGAACCATTTGGTGTAGAGGGTTTTCCAGGTGCCATCCTGCATGGCGTCATGCAACGCCTTGTTGAGGGCCTGGCGAAGGGCGTCGTTGCCCTTCTTGACGACGAAACCGGCCGGCGCGTCGAAGGAGGGGATGTTGATCGCCAGCTTCAGGCCCTTGAAGCGTTCTCCATATTGCTTGGCCGCTTCGTAGTCGAGGAAATGGGCATCGACCGTGCCGCTGTTGAGGGCGGAGATGGCCGAATTATTGTCCGGAAAGTTGACGATGTCCGACTTGGTGAAGTGGGTCTTGGCGTAGGTCTCCTGCAGCGTACCCTGCACGGCGCCCAGGCGCTTGCCGGCGAGATCGTCGGCGCTCTTGATCCCGGCCTGGGAAGTCAGCACCGTCAGGTAACCCGCCAGGTAGCCATCGGAGAAGTCGACGGTTTTCTTGCGCGCCTCGGTGGTGCCGATGGCGGCGACGGCCACGTCGAAGCGGCCATTGGCGACCGAGGGAAGCAGGGCCGAGAAATCCTGGCCGGTGAATGTCACGTGATCCTTGTCGAAGCCCAGCCTGCGCGCGACGTCCCGGAACAGTTCGATGTCGAAGCCGCTGAATTCGCCGTTGGCGTCGGTGAAGGTGTAGGGCTTGGCGTCTCCCATGCTGCCGACGCTGATCGTTCCGGCATCGATGAGATTGTAGGGATTGCTGCTCGCGGCGGCGCGCCCGCCGCCGGCCGTCATCCATGCCAGTGCGCCGAGCGCGGTGGCGGCCATCACGTCGCGTCGATTGGGATTCTTCATTTATTTCCCCTGGATTTTTTATTGAGACCGGTCTCTTAACATGAGAGACCGGTCTCTTCAATTGAAACTTCGCATTGACGCAGCTCCGGCAAAGGCGATAGTGGCGAGCATGGACAAGCACAATCCCACCCGACGACCCGTGACCGTCGCCGATGTGGCGCGAGCCGCCCAGGTGTCGAAGGCGACGGCAGCCAGGGCGTTGGGTGGCTATGGCGCCGTGCGTGCGGATCTGAAGGACCGGATCCTGGAAGCTGCGCGGCGGCTCGACTATCGGCCCAACGAACTCGCGCGCACCATGGCGACGGGGCGTTCCGGCACGATCGGGGTGATCGTCGGCGATATCGAGAACCCCTTTTTCGGGCTGGCCGTGCGCGGGATCAGCGACGTTGCGGCCCAGGCGGGCTTCGATGTCATCCTGTCCAATTCCGGTGAGACGCTCGCCACGGAAAAGGCCTCCACCGAAGTCTTCCTCGCCAAGCGCGTCGACGGGCTGATCGTTGCGCCGGCCACGCGCCATGATGGCAGCCATCTTCAGGATGCCCTGGGCCGCGCTTGTCCCCTGGTGCTGCTCGACCGTGACGTACCGGGGCTGTCGGTGGATGTGGCGCTCGTCGACGACCACAAGGCGGCGCGGGAGGCCACGCAATTGCTCCTCGCCGCGGGGCACCGCCGGCTCGCCTACATTACCGCCACGGCCGCCGCCGATGTGCACTATCGCGGCCCCGAACAGATTCCTCTCACGACCGTGCTCAACCGCATTGCCGGTTTCCTGGAAGCCTCGGATATTGCGGGCCTGACCGAGGCAGAGCGGCAGATACGCCTGGATGCGGCCAAGACGGCTCGCTCGCAGACGATACTTCTGGATCTGTTGCGGGCCCCTGGCCGACCGACCGCCTTGCTGGCATCCGACAGCAAGATTGCACTCGAAGTGTTCCGGGCCGCCCGGGCCCTGGGGCTTCACATTCCCGGCGACCTGTCGCTGGTGAGTTTCGACGATGCCGATTGGACGAGCGCGGTCTCTCCGCTGGTGAGCGTGGTGTCCCAGCCCTCCTACGAACTTGGAGCGGCCGCGGCCCAGATGCTGGTGGCGCGCATCATGGGCGACAAGGCGCCACCACGCAGGCACATCCTCGACACGATCCTGATCCGGCGTGAATCGGTGGCGCCGCCCCGGTCTTGACAAAAGGGGATACCGGGTCGAGTATCGTTAGTATACAAACGAATTTGACCCGCCTTCGGGAGCTCGCTCCATGCCTTCTTATAGTGAGTTTTCCGCGCATAGCGAGTTTGAGGCGCCGGTTCCGGTGGCCTCGCCGGACGGCAAGATCCGCTGCGATGCCTGCCCGGTGATGTGCTACATCAAGCCGGGCATGGCCGGGGCCTGCGACCGCTACGCCAACGACAATGGCACGCTGGTCAGGGTCGATCCGCATATTCTCCTGGAACGCACCGTTTCCGAAGGTGGCGACCTCGTGCCCTTCGGCGGCAGCAAGGGATGGGACGGTTCCCTGGTGCCGAATCCGGAGAAATTCGTCACCGCCATCGGCGCGGGCACCACCTATCCCGACTATAAGCCGGCCCCCTTCATCGTCTCGTCCGAGGTCGAAGGCGTCGACATGGTCACGGTGGTGACAGAGGGCATCTTCTCCTATTGCGGCGTCAAAGTGAAGATCGACACGGATCGCTTCGTCGGCCCCGAGCAGAGCACGGTGCGGGTGAACGGGGAGGCGATCGGCCATGTCACCACTGGCGAATATGGCTCGCAGATGCTGTCGCTGGGCGGCGTGCATCACCTCACCGGCGGCTCGAAGAAGGAGGGGCGCGTCACCTGCGATGCCCTGCTCGATCTGTGCAACCGCAAGCCGGTCGAGATGACCGTCGATGGCGGCGCCACGCTGGTGATCGAGGCCGGCAAGGCGCCCGTCGTCAACGGGCAGCTCGAACAGCGCATGCGGGTGGGTTGCGGCTCGGCCACCATCGGCATCTTCGCGCGGCAGTGGCTCGGCAAGGCTGACGAGGTGGTGGTGGTCGACGACCACATCACCGGCGTTCTGTCCGAGCACCAGGCCGGCAAGCTGCTCGACATTCCCGATACCGGCATCAAGCTCAAGGGGCGACGCTCCACGCCCGGACGCTATTTCCAGGTGGCAGAACCCGGTACCGGCTGGGGCGGTACCAATATCGACGACCCTCTTGCCATTCTTGGCCCGTTCGATGCCAAGACCGCCTGGCCGGGCCTGCGCCTCTTGATGGTGAGCACGACCGGGGAGCATCACGGCTATTACGAGCTCGACGAGACGCTGCAGCCGGTGCCGCGGGACCTACCGGCATCGCTGGTGGAGTCGGTGGAGCGCATTGCCGAAAATTGCGAGCCGGCCCTCGCCACGGTGCTGTTCATCGGCGGTGCCGGCGGATCCCTGAGGGCCGGGGTCACCGAAAACCCGGTGCGGCTGACCCGCTCGGTCAAGGACGCCCTGACCTATGTCACCTGCGGCGGCGCGCCCGTCTATGTCTGGCCGGGCGGCGGCATCACCTTCATGGTCGACGTCACCCGCCTGCCCGACAACGCCTTCGGCTATGTGCCGACCCCGGCTCTGGTCGCCCCGATCGAGTTCACCCTGCGGCTCGACGACTACGAGGCGATGGGCGGCCATATGGGCCATGTCAGGCCGCTCTCAAGCCTGCGCGAGGGGGTCGATCTCGCCCAGCGTGCCGACAATCCCTGGCCTTTCGCGCCCCATGCGGCCCGGAGGTCGCACGGATGAGGGCCGGGCCGCAGGCGGCGTTCCTGAACGATCACAGGCGCCTGCATTTGCAGCATGGCCCGATCGATCTCATCATCGAGGCGCAGGCCGAGCCCGAGGCTGTGCGGGTTGCTTACGCAGCGGCGGCGCAGCGTTTCGAGGGCCTGCTGGAAACGCTCTGCGAGGAACTACCGCTGCTGCGGGCGCCACACACGGCAGGCAGCCTGCTCGCCCGAGGCGTGGTCGCGCGGCGCATGCAGGCCGCGGTCGCGCCCCATGCCGGCAGCCATTTCATCACCCCGATGGCCGCGGTGGCCGGCGCCGTGGCGGACGAGATCCTGGTGGCGATGCGCGCAGCGGTGCCGCTCGACCGCGCCTTCGTCAACAATGGCGGCGACATCGCCCTCTATCTGGCCGAGGGCGAGGATTTCGCCATCGGCCTGGTCGACCGCCCCGACAGGCCGAGCCTGTTCGCCCGCAGCCATGTGCGGGCAGGCGAGGGCATTGGCGGCATCGCTACCTCCGGCTGGCGCGGACGCAGCTTTTCGCTCGGTATCGCCGATGCCGTCACCGTGCTGGCCGGCAATGCCGCGGTAGCCGATGCGGCGGCCACCATCATCGCCAATGCCGTCGACCTGCCCGGCCATTCCGCCATCCAGCGGGTGTCGGCGTCTTCCCTACAGCCCGACAGCGATCTCGGCGAACGCCTGGTGACGCGCGCCGTCGGACCTCTCGCGGATGGGGATATCGCCATGGCCCTGCGGGCGGGGGAAGCGAAGGCTCGCAGCCTGCTCGACAGCGGGCTGATCCGTGCCGCTGCCCTCCATCTTGCCGGCGTCACCACGCTGGTGTCGACTGCCAACACTCTGCTGCAACCGAAAGCCGCCTGACATGTCCGAGATCGTCCTGCGCAAGCGCGCCGTCATCGTCGAAGAGATTTTCCACGAAGGCGGTCCCGTGAGTGCCATGCCCCTGAAGCGTGGCGCCATTCTGAGCGTGATCCACAACCCCTTTGCGGGGCGCTATGTCGAGGAGATTG
This sequence comes from Labrys sp. (in: a-proteobacteria), assembly GCF_047605565.1. Lineage (NCBI taxonomy): Bacteria > Pseudomonadati > Pseudomonadota > Alphaproteobacteria > Hyphomicrobiales > Xanthobacteraceae > Labrys > Labrys sp. (in: a-proteobacteria). The sequence goes on along the minus strand of NZ_JASGFM010000064.1, from coordinate 1,276 downwards.
CGCCCTTCATGGAGGAGTTGAAGCCACTCGGCGTCGAGATGGCCGCCGCCTTGCTGGCGGCGCTTGGCGGCAAGGCCGGGGATGTCCAGGGATACGGCAAGGGCGCCATCGTTGGCGCCGCCGGCGAACTCGAGCATGGCGCGCTCTGGCATGTGCCCGGCGGCTATGCCATGCGCGAGATTCTCGGGGACGCCAAGGCGATCGTGCCGTCGGCCAAGAAGCTCGGCGGCCCCGGCACGCGGCTCGACGTGCCCGTCACCCATATCAACGCCTCCTATGTGCGCAGCCATTTCGACGCCATGGAGGTGGGGCTCGCCGATGGACCGAAGGCCGACGAACTCCTGCTCGTCCTGGTGATGACCACGGGCGCACGCATCCACGCCCGCGTCGGCGGCCTCGCGGCCAAGGACGTGAAGGGCGTGGACGGTCTGCGCTGAGGCATCGTCCGGAAATAACTGAAGCGCCACCTTTGTCATGCCCGGGCATGACCCGGGCATCCAGAAGTCCCGCCTTCGATGTCTGGAAAGGGGCCCTGGATTGCCGGGTCAAGCCCGGCAATGACAAAGGTCGAGCCAATTCGATTCACCTGTTGACCGGCGAGACCTAACTCTGCTCCGGAAAGGACCGTCATCATGCCAGCCAGCATCCGCAAGCTCGTCACCTTCGTCGAGGAAGTGCGCCGCGAGATGGATCGTCCCATCGAGCCGCCGGTCAGGCGCGCGGCTGCGATTGCCGTGATCGCCAATCCCTTCGCCGGCCGCTATGTCGAGGATCTCACGCCGTTGATGGAGATCGGCGAGGAGCTCGGCGCCTTGCTGACCGAGCGTGCCGTCGCCGCCCTCGGCATCGAGGGGACAGCTGCCGAGAGTTATGGCAAGGCTGCGGCCGTGGGCGAGAATGGCGAACTCGAACATGCCGCCGCCATCCTTCATCCGAAAATGGGCACGCCGGTGCGCAAAGTGCTCGGCAAGGGCGCGGCCCTGATCCCGTCCGCCAAGAAGCGCTGCGGCCTCGGCGGCGTGCTCGACGTGCCGCTCGGCCACAAGGACGCGGCCTATGTGCGCAGCCATTTCGATGCCATGGAAGTGCGCGTTCCCGACGCGCCGCGCGCCGACGAGATCCTGGTCGCGATCGTCGTCACTGACAGCGGGCGCCCTTTGCCGCGCGTCGGCGGCCTGACCAAGGCCGAGATCAAGGGCGAGGACGGCTTGCGCTGAGGGATCCGGCAACTGTAGTTGAGCGAGTGTCATGCCTTGAAGGGGGTCTGATCTCGCAC